>LBRX01000027.1 GCA_000991645.1 Candidatus Moranbacteria bacterium GW2011_GWE2_36_40 | reverse complement strand
AACAGCATTTTCTCCATTTACGTTTGAAACTTTAACGTTGGTTATGGTTGGAGCCAAATCATCAAGACCGGTAATTTCACTTTGAGTATATTTCTTTTCCAGAGTTGTGAAATCTTTTTCTGAAGAAACCACTGTGGATGGAGTTGTTAGGTTATCTTGACAGGTAACCATGTAGTAATGTTTTGTGCTAAATAGCATGCCTGTCAAAGCAATGGCATGAGTTTTGTTAAAGGTGTTGGCTTTTTCTGCTACAGGGGTGTAGGTGTAGTTGTCAGAGCCAGAGGTTACTCCGTATTTTACAAAACAATTAGCGATTTGATCTGTTGAAAAAGAAATCACGGCAGCTGTGTCAGTCAAAACTGAAGGATTTTCATCTTCAAAAGTTATTGTTTCCAAAGGAGGATGATCGAGGGATGGGTCGACGCCAGAAATAAAACTTTCTTCTGCTGATTCTTCAACATTCCCAACAGCATCAACAGAAACAACTTTGTAATAATATTGTGTTCCTTTTTCCAGGCTTGATATTGTGATGTAATGATTTTTTCCAAAAAGCAAAGTTTCATTGCTGGAAGTCAAATCATGATCCTTGCCATAAATAATCCTGGTTGAAGAATCTTTGTTTGTGTCCCAACTAATCACGGCATTTGTTTGCGTCGTTGCCAAAACTTCCACATTTGAAATGCTTAAAGCAACTGAATCAACAAGCGTGGTAAAAGTTTGGTCTGCGCTTAATGATACATTGCCAAATTCATCTCTGGCCTCAATTTGATAATGATATGTTGTGCTTGGATCCAAATCTCCAAGAGAAACGCTGTGCGTATTTGCACTGGCATTTTTATCACCAGCAATACGTGTATAATTTTCATTTTTTCCAAAATGCACAATGGAATCCGTGTTCTTATTTGTATTCCATGTTATTGTCGCAGCTACATCTGAAATTCCAGATGAAACAATTCCAGAAATTATTGGTGCTGTTGCATCTGGTGGTGGTAATGTTGTGAAAAAATGGTCAGAAGAAACACCTTCCGTTTGAGCAATTGAATGAACACGGAAATGATATGTTGCACCAGGAATCAAGCTTTTAACTGTAACACTATGACTAATATTATCCTCTTCTAATACAATTTTTGTTCCATAGTTTGCATCTGTTCCATATTCCACCTGCGAATCAGCGCTAATATCAGTTATCCAAGTAATCACAACTGATTCGCCATCAATATTATGAGTTCTTTGTGTGTAATTTGCTCCAGCATTATCATCTGTTGCAACATTTCCCATTGCATCAGATGATTTTATTTGCAATTCATAATCAGTATTAGGCACTAGCCCAACAACTGTCACAGAATGATTTTGGGTAAGCGTTGCACTGCCCTGTTCAACGAAAGTTGTTCCATCAAGAGAATATGCAACGTAACTTGTTGAATTTTCATCTGTTGTCCAGCTGGCTGTAATAGTTGTTACTGATGGACTTGAAATTGATACCTCTGAAATTACAGGTTCAATCGTATCAACAGGGTTAACAGAAGTTTGAACAGTATTGTCAGCAGAAACGGTCAAATTACCAAGAGCATCAGATGTTCTTATTCGATAATGATATGTTGTATTTTGACTTAGGTCAGAAGGAAGCTGAACACTATGAGTTGTGGTTAGTGTATTGTTACCAAAAATATTTCCATAATTTGTGTCTGTACCATTGTTTATGTTTGGAGTTGAAACAATGTTTGCAACAATTGGACCAGCAGAATCAGGAGCAGCCTGTGTTGAAAATGTGTAGTCACCGGAAACTGCTTCGGTTGTTGCTGTGGAATGTGCACGAAGATGATATGTTGTTGATGTGAGCAAGCCTTTTATTGTCACACTATGATTTTTTGTTGAATCATCCTTCCCAACAAAAACTCCATAGTTTGTGTCTACGCCATATTCAATCTTAGAATCAGCATTAATATCCGTTGTCCAAGTAACAACGACGTCTGAGTTCTTTGTGTGTAATTTGCTCCAGCATTATCATCTGTTGCAACATTTCCCATTGCATCAGATGATTTTATTTGCAATTCATAATCAGTATTAGGCGTTAGCCCGACAACTGTCACAGAATGATTTTTGGTAAGCGTTGCACTACCCTGTTCAACGAAAGTTGTTCCATCAAGAGAATATGCAACGTAACTTGTTGAATTTTCATCTGTTGTCCAATTTACAGTTATATTAGTAACGGTTGGACTAGAAATGTCTACACTAGAAATGATTGGGGCTGACACATCTAATGGATCGGCAGTTGTCTGAAAAATATTACCAGCAGAAACGGTCAAATTACCAAGAGCATCAGATGTTCTTATTCGATAATGATATGTTGTATTTTGACTTAGGTCAGAAGGAAGTTGAACACTATGAGTTGTGGTTAGTGTATTGTTACCAAAAATATTTCCATAATTTGTGTCTTGTTTATGTTTGGAGTTGAAACAATGTTTGCAACAATTGGACCAGCAGAATCAGGAGCAGCCTGTGTTGAAAATGTGTAGTCACCGGAAACTGCTTCGGATTGATCAATTGAACGCACGCGGAAATGATATGTTTGACCGGCCAAAAGATTTTTCAATTGAATGCTGTGTGATGTCGAAGTTGCATATTTTCCAACAGCATTTCCATAACCATTATCAAGTCCATATTCCACAAATGATGTTGCTGAGTTGTTTGTATTCCATGTTATTGTTGCCTGATCATATGTGATAGCACTTGTTGTAATGCTTGAAAGAACAGGGACTTGCGATCCAGACGGAGTTGCAATTGCATAATATTGACCACTATTATCATCAGTCGCAGTATTGCCAGAAGCATCTGTGGAAATAATTTTCAAAAGATAATTCGTGCTGGATGTGAGCCCAACCAAAGTTATACTATGGGAAGTTGCAAGAACACTGTTTCCTTGCTGAGAAAAAGTATTTCCACCATCGAGAGAATAACCAATGAAGCTTGTAGCATTTTCATTTGTGTTCCAAGTAACAGAAACACTTGTTGATGCTGGACTACCAACAGCAATATTTGAAATATTCGGCGCAGTAACATCAGCAACATCCATTTCTGTCAAAAATGTGCCATCCAATGATATCGACTCATTTCCAGATCCATCGGTGGAATGAATACGATAATGATAGGTTGTGTTTTGAATCAGATCAGCTGGAAGCTGGACGTTATGATCCATGGTCAATGTTGAATGACCAAATATTCTGCCATATCCAGTTGTTATGCCAAATTCAACATAACTGTTTGAATTTTCGTCTGTGGTCCAAGAAACCAAGGCTGAATTAAAACTTGAAGTTACCGAAATATCACTTACTATTGGCGCAACAACATCTCCACTTGGATCAGTAACAAAACTGGACTGACTAGAAACACTTTCGTTATTTGAAGCATCTTTGGAATGAACTTTGAAATAATAGGTTGCATTTGCTTCCAATGATGGCACCACAACAGAATGACTTGTTGTGAGTGTATAATTTCCAAAAAGTGCACCTGTGCCAAACCCGTCTGTTTTTGAATATTCAACAAAACTTGTAGCGTTCTCATCAGTATTCCAATTTATTGTTGCAGTTGACGATGTTTTTGCAGCAACATTAATATTAGAAATTATTGGCAAGACTGAATCGCCTACTGCAGTTGTAAAGTCATATCCATTTCCACCATTAAAATCAACCGACATTGAATCAAGAGAATCAACTGACTTTACTTGAAAATAATATTTCGTGTTTGGAGAAAGACTTCCAACAATCACACTGTGACTTGTTGTCATTGAATTAGTCCCAACCTCTTGAGCAAAATTTCCAGCAGTAGTTGAATAACCAACAGTTGAGCTAGACAAAGTGTTTGTAGTCCAATTTATTCGGGCTGAAACATTAGTAATTTGATCAATTGTCACATTTGAAATCGATGGTGGTGCTTGTTCTGCTCCACTATCTTCCCCAGCGTCTCTGAGTCCATTAGCCTTTCCATTAAGCACATTTGAATATGCTGAAATATTCCCACCAACATCGTTAGTTGTAATTTTATAATAATAATTAGTATCACCACTAACTGTTTTGTCTACATAATAATTTGTAAGACGATCAGTAATTGTTCCAGATAATGTCCATGTTGATTGATCCAGCGATCTATAAACTTTATAGGAACCAAAGCCAGGTGTCGGAGAAACTGCAACTTTCCATGCTGCAAACAATCTATATTCAGAAAGACTGTCGTGCATATTTGAAACATCTTGAATCATCACGGAAGCAGGAACTTCTGGTGTTGTGACATTCAAAATTGCACTCGCGTTTCCATACGCATCCTTAAATTGAACATAAATTGTTGCAGGGGCAGTAGCAAGAGTAATTGTTTTTATTGTGTTATATGCTTCCCAATTTGCACCGGAAAGTGTTGGACTTGTTGAAACCTTCATTTCAAATGCACTATCATCAGAAGCGCTAAGTGTCACATTTGCCGGCGAAGTTGTTGCATCAACAATTATCGGCAAAGCACCAGCAACTGGATTTTTAGTATCAAAAACTGAAACAGCTGCTTCGGAAGTTTTAGTATTGTTTGCACCCTCGCCATCATCAGCTTTCAATCTAACTTTGAAATTGGTGTTATTAAATTGATTTGGATAATCAGCTTTAGCGTTCCAGGAAAGCTGATAACCAGAACTCCAATCAACCTCAGCAACAGCAATATCCGCGCCAGCATCTCCAGTAACATTTGTTGCTTGAGTCCATGTTTCACTGCCAATATTCCCACAATTTGCACTGCAATATTCCAAAGAAACATTCACTTTATTCACAGTCGCGCCAGTGCTAGTGTCTGGATCTCTAACATCATAGGCAACAGTTACAGCTCCATCATTTTCTTGAACAGCGGCAACATTTCGAAGCTCAGGAGGAGCATTGACAACATATGACAGCGTCACATCAGAAAGAGTTGGCTTCACACTTCCATTTGCTGATTTCAAAAATGTGGCATATTCAACCCATTGGTCATTAATAGCATCTCTATTGATTGAATTAATAGCAGTTGCACCAACTTTATCGGTATAATAACTTGTTGCAAAAGAGCTTGTTGAGTTTGGAATTGCTGCACAATCAGTTGGCCCACACCAAGTTGAATTTGTCCAATCTGGAACACCAGAGCCATTGTCTGGAGCTGTTCTTATTTGCATCGCAACTTGACCTTCCGACACTGGATTGTCATTTGTTGCATTCCACACAATTTTCGAAACAGCATTGTTTAAATCTCCAGTATTATATGGAGAAGAAATCATTTTTGAAAAAGTTGTTGCATATTGAGGTTGGTCATAAATTGTAACGCTATCCAAATATGGATTAACACTGGCTGAATCAGTTGTAAGATATGCTTGATATTGAACATACTGCTGACCATCCACCACACATCCTTTGCCTGAAATGTCCGTACCATTATCAATTGAAGCCAAATCACAACCAGTCCAGGATGGCTTATCTGAACAATCAGCTGTTGTGCATGATTTGACTCTCATCACAACAGCAGTATCTACTGGTATTGATGCATTCCAATTAATTGTCCCAAATAATGTTCCGGGAGAAGATTTTACAGTTGAAGTATATGTTCCCCTAGTAATCCAATTGCGATATTCATACGCTCCAGCAAGAGTTGCAGATTGTCCATCATAATTTGTTACCACAACATCAGCCATTGCTGCAACGTGTGCAGAAGCTGTAGCAGTTATTGTGGTTGAATTTGTGAAATTAATATTCGTGGCTGGAGCACCTCCAATAACTACATTTGTTTGATCAGTTGCAACTGTTGGCCAATTAGTAATCCAGGAATTATTGTAGACGTTGCCCCTGAAATGTGAGAGGGGTGCACGATAAATCTTATTAACGTATGTTGTTGTATACCCAGAAAATAAATACACGTAGTTATCAATAATTAAGACAGCAGATCCCTGCAAATTTTCAGGCAGAACGCTGCTTGATACTGTCCAAGTAGTTGGATCAGAAATAGTTGCTGTGTAGATACTATTCACGCTTGATCCATTGTATCCGCCAAGCAAATATAGCTTATCTCCAATATTTATCAATTGTGATGCTCCCAAGTTCCCTGGCAATGTTTTTCCAGACACAACTGACCAAGTTGTTGGGTCGGATGCAGTTGCAGTATAAATAGTATTAACCCATGAACTTCCGTTATATCCACCAAACAGATACAGATTATTTTCTATTTTAATTATTTGTGACTGATAGACATTTTGCGGTAAAACCTTGCCTGAAACAACTGACCAAGTGGTGGGATCAGAAATAGTGGCGGTATAAATAACATTAGTAGCGGCAGTACCATTGTGTCCACCAAATAAATATATATTTTCACCCACGGTTGCAAATTGAGCCCCAAAAAGACCTGCTGGCAATGTTTTTTCAGATACAACTGTCCACGTTGTAGGATCAGCAACAGATGCTGTAAATATAGCGCTACTTGCAACAGCTCCATTGTATCCGCCAAACAAATATAAATTATTATCTATTATTGCCAGACTTGAAAGAAGTGTGCTAGTGCTTGGCAAGGTTTTTCCAGTATCAGTCCACGTTGTTGGATCTGCAAGTGGGGCAGTATAGATAGCATTAGTAGTTGTTATCCCGTTATGACCACCAAATAAATACAAACTATTACCTACTGATACTGCCTTGGAGGCTTGCATGACTGTTGGCAATATTTTTCCTGCCACTATTCCCCATCCAACATCTCCACCTGTATTTTTAGGAAAAAATCCACTCCCATTTATCGTTACATTAGTCCCTCCCACAATTGGTCCATTATCGGGGGAAATTGAACTTAAAGTTGGAGGAAGTTCTGTGAATGTAAACCCATTTGCAAGTGTTGCACTTTGACTATCTGGATTTATTACTACAACATTAACCTGACCCACAACATGTGCTGGAGTTATTACAGTTAAAGTTGTTGGATTTACAACCGTAACTCCTGTCGCAGCCGTACCGCCGAAAGTTACTGATGGAGTTCCATAGAATCCTGTGCCCGTGATTGTAATTGTGTCTCCTCCGGTAATTTTTGCACTGGATGGGGAAACTGCTCCTGTAGTTATTGTTGGAGCTGGATTGAAAGTATAACCATTCGTAAGTGTTGAAGATTGTCCATCGTAGTTTGTGACAACAACATCAGCTGTTCCTGCAACATGTGCGGGAGCTGTTGCAGTTATTGTGGTTGAACTTGTAACTGAAACATTGGTTGCAGGAGTGCCACCAATAGTAACCGTTGGTGCCTTAGAATTTGTAAGATATCTCACAACTACAATGCCAGATCCACCACTTTTACCAGTGCTAGGATTTCTCTCTCCTCCTCCACCGCCTCCAGTATTAGGCGTACCTACTGTTGGTGCGACCGATGAACTTCCTCCTGTTCCTCCACCACCTGCACCACCAGCAACTGAAGAACCATCACTAGCACCACCACCTCCACCGCCATAATAAGTAGCTACTCCTGAAATAGAAGATGCCACACCAATGCCACCAACACCACCAGTGCCACCAGAACCATTACCACCAACACTACCAGCACCTCCTCCACCACCGCCAGAAGTTCCGCCGCCACCTGGACCATTTCCTCCAGCATGTCCATATGAAGTTGAACCATCAATAGAGCTTTGATTACTTGTTCCACCAACAGAACCTCGAGAAGCTCCTCCTCCAGAACCTCCAGAGCCAGGAACAGACCCTGATCCAGCACCATAATGGCCCCCTCCACCACCACCATTAGCAATCAAACTACCAAATGATGAGCTAGTTCCATTTGTTCCATTTGTCATATATGGACCACCTCCGCCACCGCCACCAACTACCACATTATTTGGAGAACCGCTAGCAACAGACCAGCTTGAATGATGCTGCACACCACCACCACCACCAGCGCCACTTTCAGGGCCACCTCCAGAACCACCTCCACCAGCCGCAACCAAGACTTCAACTGGAAGACTTGCATCAGCTGTAAATGTTCCATTTGTTGTAAATGTGTGAACGGTATAATTACCATCAGTTGTTATTGTTCCACCAGTAGCCGTAACGGGACTAGCCACAAATCCAGTACCTGTGATATTCACAATAGTTCCTCCTGATGCTGCACCAGAAGAAGGATTGAGACCAGAAACAACAGGTGCGGGATATAAATAATTATAAGTATATCCATTTGTAAGTATTGCAGATTGTCCGTCGTAATTTGTAACCACAACATCAGTTACTCCAGCTGTATGAGCAGGGGTTGTGGCAGTTATTGTTGTTGAATTAACAACCACGATATTTGTTGCTGCAACTCCTCCAATAGTAACTGTTGGCTTTTTAGAATTTGTAAGGTATCTAACTATTACAATACCAGAACCACCATTTTTCCCTATACCATTCATCCTTTCCCCTCCTCCACCACCTCCAGTATTTGCAGTTCCAGCTGTAGGAGAAGTATATTGACTTCCGCCAGTTCCACCGCCTCCATTTCCACCAGCAACCGTACTATAATTACTAGAACCTCCTCCGCCGCCGCCATAATATGTTGAAGCTCCTGAAATTGAAGACGCAATACCAACACCTCCGACACCGCCAGTATCAGAAGAAGCAGTATTTCCACCAATAGCACCAGCACCTCCTCCACCACCACCTGATTGTCCTCCACCACCTGGACCATTTCCACCAGCATGTCCATATGAAGTTGAGCCATTAACAGAACCTTGATTACTTGTTCCACCAACAGCACCTCGAGAAGCTCCTCCTCCAGAACCTCCAGAGCCAGGAACAGCCCCTGCTCCTCCAGCATAATTTCCTCCTCCTCCACCACCATTTGCAATCAAACTATCAAAAGCAGAATTTCCTCCATTTGTTCCGTTTGTAGATGTTGGTCCAGCAGCTCCACCTGTTCCAACCGTCACACCAACAGGTGTTCCAGCTGACACTTGCCAACCAGAATGATATTGGACTCCTCCTCCACCACCAGCACCACCTTCATATCCTCCAGCACTTCCTCCACCACCAGCCACAACCAAGACCTCAACTGGAAGACTTGCATCAGCTGTAAATGTTCCATTTGTTGTAAATGTATGAACAGTATAGTCACCATCAGTTGTTATTGTTCCACCAGTAGCACTGATAGATCCAACCAAGAATCCAGTTCCTGTTATGGTTACAGTATCGCCACCAATGATCAGACCACTACTCAAAGTTATCCCTGAAATTGTGGGAGCAGAAAAAGCAAGCAATGGATTTGTAATCATGGTTAGCACAAAAAACACCGAAATGATTTTCAGCCAAAATGCTTTTGTTTTATTTTTTTTATACGAGACAGCTAAGTTCATTGAAAAATATTTCTATATTACGTATTTCCTTGGGCAGTTATCTTAATATCATTGGACCAAGCGCTCCAGGCCCGCCTTGGCTGCTACATTATTTTCATCAATTTCAAGTGCTTTTTCATAATTTGTTCTTGCGCTGCCATTATCACTTGATTGTTCGTATGCCAAACCAATTAAAACATAGAGATCTGCTGACTTTGGATTTTTTTCAATGGCTTGCTTATAAATTTCAATAGCTTTATCTGTTTGCTTTAATTGATATTGATAAACACTGGCTAAATTTACGTAGGCAGAAATATCAGTTGGGGAAATTTCAATAACTTTTTTGTATTGTTCGATTGCTCCATCAAAATTTTTCTGGTCGCGAAGCGCGTTGGCCAATCCTCCATGCGCCACAATACTGTTTGGATCTTTTTTTATTTGTTCAGTATATGTTTCAATGGCCCCCATGGCATTTCCAGTAGCATATTGGGCTATTGCATATGCTTGCAAATCCTCTTTGGATCCAGAAGTTTCAGCTTTTTTTTGAAGATCATTCAAATCCTGTTTATATTGCCCAATCAAATCAGCTGGGACCTCTTTTGATGAACTTTTTTCTGCAGATTGCTTTTTCCAAACAAAAATTCCAGCAACAATCACAATAACAAGCACCCCTCCAATAATCAAATATTTTTTAATTCCAACTTTTTTTTGGGCTTGTTTTTCTTCGATTGATTGATTTATGTTAACTTCCATAGGCTTGTTTTATATTTTTTTATTTTTAAACTAAGTTTATTGGCAAACACTTCCTGTACAAACCCCACTCGCACATTGCTCAGCAGCTGCGCAAGCTGCAGAAGTTGGTTTTTTCAAATACAACTTTCCAGTTCCATCAGTATAAAAACCATCACCAGTTTGTGTTCCAGTAAAATCTCCATCCACAGTTTCTTGAATGTTCTGAACCGAAGGAATTGCCAGCTGCAAATCATTACCGCCATTCACAATAACAACATCAGCATCCTTGCTTTGATATTGATTCCAACCCGTCTGATTGCTGACATGATTAGCGCTGTTGGCAGTTGCCCCTCCAATCCAACTTGATTGAACAAAGGTATATGTGGCTCCAAGAGATTTTCCTCCTGGGAAAAAAATCTGAAAAACAATCAAAACCACAAGAACAGAAATTGCGGTTGAAGATGTGCTAAAAGTAAAAAGACGAACTTTTTTTTGGTAACGCTTCAATTCTGAATAAGAATCAAAACTAAGATTGCAAGATCCTCCCAATTCGGAATCTTTCTTGCATTGCTGAATTCTCAAATGGTTATGCGCTGCCGATTTGAGAAGCAAATGCCAGTGATCTTGAATAAAAATTTTTATAGATTGAAGAATTGAAATTATTTTTTGTTCATTTTTCATTTTATTTTTGACAGGAATACATTTCTGAAAATCTTAGCATTTTTCGAATGGATATTTTTCTAAATTATACCCTTTTTTTGTTTTTCCGTCCAGTGTCATATCTCCCAAAACATGCATAATAACTGACGTTGATATCACTGCATGCTTCATCTCAATAAATATCTGTCAAAAATTATTCAGACTAAACAATGAAACCAATTTTTTCTTTAATTTCTTTCATTTTTAGCTTGGCCAACTTTTCAACCTTCCTGCTTCCCTCTTCCAAAATTTTCAAAACTTCTTCATCTGAAAGCGAATTGAATTTTTCTTGAAAGGGAGTCAGAAATCCAATAACAACCTCTGCCAGCTGCATCTTAAAATCTCCATAGCCTTTTCCGACGTACATTTTTTCAATCTCCTTTGGAGTTTTGCCTGAAAATGAAGAAAAAATATTAATCAAATTTTTAAGCGCTGGCTTGTCGTTAGAATAAACAATTTCACTACCAGAATCAGTTACTGCTTTTTTGATTTTACGCTTCACAGTTTCTTCGTCGTCCAAAAGAGAAATATAA
This sequence comes from Candidatus Moranbacteria bacterium GW2011_GWE2_36_40, assembly GCA_000991645.1. Taxonomy (GTDB): domain Bacteria; phylum Patescibacteriota; class Minisyncoccia; order Moranbacterales; family GWC2-37-73; genus UBA12068. Next base: position 3,349 of record LBRX01000027.1, on the reverse strand, counting down.
TTATATTCAGAAGCTGCTGATTTGCTCATCTTTTTGCTTGGATCATCCAATCCCATAATCCTCATCCCTTCCTCCTTGATAAAAACTTTCGGCACAATAAAAGTTTCACCAAACTTTTGATTAAACCTCTTGGCCAAATCGCGCGCTAGTTCAACATGTTGCTTTTGATCTTCCCCAACCGGAACAACTTCCGTACCATAAAGCAATATATCAGCCGCCATCAAAACAGGATAATCAAAAAGACCAACCCCAGCACTTTCCTTATCATTTTTTTGAGCCTTATCCTTAAATTGTGTCATTTTTTCCAATTCAGGAATTTTTGTAATCGTATTCAAAATCCAGCATAATTCTGCATGTTCAGAAACTTGTGACTGAATAAAAATCGAGGATTTTTTTGGATCTATTCCTGCAGCCAAATAGATCTTTGCAATTTCAATTGTTTTTTTGCGAAGCATTTCAGGATTTTGAGCAACAGTAATTGCATGCATATCAACAACGCAAAAAATAGAGTCAAACTCATCCTGCAGTTTGATCCAATTAGCAATAGCACCCAAATAATTACCAATATGCAGATTTCCACTCGGCTGAATTCCAGAGAAAATTCGCTGTTTTAAAGTCATAAAATTTTAATTTAATATGGTTATGAAGTAATAATAGCTAAAATCAGGCATTTTTGCAAACAAAAAACCTAGCCGAAGCCAGGTTTTCTGTATTTCTTATTTTTCTAAGCAGCTAACAAGCTAAAGCCTAATAAGCTATTATTACACTTCAATAACAACCGGCAAAATCATCGGCCTTCTCTCTGTTTTTGTATAAAGAAATGAACCAACTGATTCACGAATATTGTTTTTTACATAATCCCAATTTACTGAAACTTCGGCTGAGGTTTTCTCCTTCACAATTTTTTCAACCACGCGTTTTGTTGCGTTTACCAAATCAAAATTTTCTTTGACAAAAATGAAACCTCTGGATGTAATTTGTGGAGTTCCTATTATTTTTTTCGTTTTTGAATCAATCACAACCACAATCATGAACATTCCATCCTTGGCGAGCAATTGACGATCACGAAGCACAACCTCGCCAACATCGCCAACCCCGAGACCATCAACCATGACATAGCTTGTATCAACTTTTTGTTCGAGAAGCTTGGCTTTTCCCTCATGCAACTCAAGTTGATTTCCATTATCCAAAACAAAAATATTTTCTTTCTTGATACCAACTCTTTCACCGATTTTTCCTCCCTCTTTCAACATATAATGATTTCCATATACTGGCAGAAAGAAGTCTGGCTTTATTTGACGCAAAATATCTTGAATATCGAAAGCATTACTGTGCCCGCTAGTATGCACATCCAAAATATCACTGTGAATCACATTATTACACTTTCTATACAAATCATCTTTAAGCCTTTGCACTGTGCGCTCATTGCCGGGAACAATAGAAGATGAAAAGATAACAGTATCCTCTTTCATAATTCTAATGAAACGATGCTCATCATTAACAATGCGCGAGAGCACAGCATTTCCTTCTCCTTGAGCTCCAGTACAAATAACCACAACCTTATTCCTTGGATATTTATGAATTTCATTAACTGAAATCAGGGTTTTTTTATGCGCCTTAATATATCCCAATTCTTTGGCAATCTCAATGTTCATCTTCATGCTATATCCATCAAGAGCAACTTTTTTTTCTATTGATTCGGCAAATTCAATAATTTTTCCAATGCGCTTTATCTGTGAAGAAAATGTTCCGATTATAACCATGCCATTTGCACTGCCAACCAATTCATCAAGATTTTTATACATCTCAACTTCAGACTTTTGAACTGGCCTAGTATCGGTAGCACCAAGACTTTCAAGCATAAGAATTCTTGGTGAAGGAAGTTTTGAAAGATGTTCATAGGTAACCATTTTGTGATCAACCGGATTTTTGTCCATCGTCCAATCTCCAGGATGAATAACCGTTCCGTCTGGAGTTTTTATAATCACACCAACTGCATCCATGACAGAATGCTCAACATCAAAAAATTCAATCTCGAATTTTCCAAGTCGTATTTTATCATCAATTGTGTTCACCCTGATCACCTTAAGATTTTGAGCAGAATTAGCATCAAAATCCTCCATTTTTTTCTTGACCAATGCCAATGTCAAATCACGTCCAACAATTGGCGGATATCCCAATTCTCTAAGCAAAATTGGTGCAGCACCAATATGATCAAGATGTCCATGACTCAAAATCACGCCTCTAACATCTTTTTCTCTACCTTTAAGATAACTAATGTTTGGAATAATATAATCAATTCCAGGCATGTCTTCTTCTGGAAATTGAATTCCCATGTCCAAAGCAATAATGTCTCCACCATATTCAAATAGTGTCATGTTTCTGCCAACCTCCTCATTTCCTCCAAGTGGAGTTATTCGCAAATTATTACTTTTTGGATTTTCTTTCAAAACAAAAGGTCTATTTTGTTTTTTTCTGTTACCAGCTGGATGTTTTTTCATGGCACGATGACGAGCATCTCCAGCATTTTGCTTATTTTTTGGAGCAACTGTTGCAGAATTCCCTGACAATTGTTTTCCAAATTGTTTTATTGGCTTTTTTAAATCAGCCACGATTTGACCCGTTAAATCGGTGTCTTGTTTTTTATTAAACATATTTTTTTACTAACAAATAAGTCTCGCTTTCATATGAACATTACCTATTTTTGCTTTTTTATTTTAAGCAAAAAGTAAAACCTGCACATATTACAAATTAAAAAGAAGCAGCCTTATTTAAAAGAAAGTTATTTTTTAAGCAGCTACGCGTTTCGAAACATTTCTTTTTTGGCCAATAGTTGGCGACAGCAACTCTTTGAGCTTTTGGATATTGAGTATTTATCCAAAAGTGTGCCAAAAGAGAAATAGTTGAGAAAATGCGTAAATCCTATTTTTATTAAACATTTTTATAAACGAAAAAGTTTCTTGGTGCCGAAAAGAGGACTTGAACCTCCAATCCCTTGCGAGAACTAGAACCTGAATCTAGCGCGTATACCAATTCCGCCACTTCGGCACATATTCACAAATAGAAACAAAAATCCCTCAAAAGAAGATTTCGGCTTATTTATTTGAAAAACTTATTTATGTCTTTTTTGTAGAAATCAACCAAAAGTTGAATACCCAGCAGGGCTAAAAAGCTTTAAACAAAGTGTAACTCAAGAAGTCTTTACGTATATGTAAAGTATATACCAAACAAGCCAAAATGTCAACCCGTACGAATTGAGTCATCTAAAATCTAACTTTGCTATCACCGGTTGGGACATATATCATATAACCTTAACTTAATAAGGTTATCCATATGACTAACATGGCTA
>LBRX01000026.1 GCA_000991645.1 Candidatus Moranbacteria bacterium GW2011_GWE2_36_40 | reverse complement strand
AATAAGCCTAATCTCTTTATTGGCAACTTTAATATCACTTCTATTGCCAGTTTTAATTTTTTCAATACATTCCCTTAATTTTTTGTCCTGCATATAATATAAATTAGTCAAAAATTACCGCGTCGAGCACACCCACAAAATACCAGCAATATTAGAAAAATGCAAACAAAAACAAGAGTAGTAAACTCCTGTTAATTTTTCTTCTTATTTTTCAAGATATGTCTATTTTAAGAGTGGTTTCACAATAGCTTTTAGCTCTTTCAAATTACGATGACTTGTTTCCCAAACAACCAGTTTGTTCACACCGAAATATTCATGAATGAGCGTATTTCTTATTCCAACAATCTTTCGCCATGGAATGTCTGCGTGTTCTTTTTGAAATTCATCACTTATATTATTAGACGCCTCACCAATAATTTCCAATTCCCTAACTATAGCATCAAAAACAAGATCGTTTTTTGAAAAATCCTCAAAATCAGCAACGAGTTTGACATACTTCTCGATCTTGCCCACAGCCTCCATTATGTGCTCTAAATAAGTTCTGTCATCTTTATTTTTCATAAATAAGCTCTGCTTCATTGATTACTTTATCGCGAAAAAACCTACTCAAGCCTTCAGGCGTGAGCAAGTCAACCTTTTTCTGAATATGATCTTCAATAGTATTTTGGATCTCAACATATTCAAAAAGTCCAATATGTGATTCTGGCGTAAATTCCACAAGCACATCGACATCACTATCTTCTTTTGCATCTCCATGAAGATATGAACCGAATAGGGACACTTTCTGAATGTCATTTTTAAACGAAGCATTTTCAATGGCTTCGCGTACTTTTTCTTTAATTTCTTGTTTACCCATATATTTTTTCTTATATTCTAAATATACCAGTAATACAATAATAAATCAAGTTGGCTTTCAAAATAAATACAACAATACATGATAATTCTTAGCTTACCTAAAGCATTTTTTAGCCAACCCCTCAACACTTTTTATCGAGTGACCTAGAGGGGTTCGAATCCTGCAATCCCAACATTTCAGGATACAAAGGAGCGAAAGCTCCTTTTTCCTTTTGTGAAAGCTTCAAAATAGGTTCGAAGATTCCTTTTCCGCCTTTTGGAGTTTTGAGGTTTTTCAAATCCTCATAGAGCCAATTAAATGGCGCTTTTAGTGTGAAATCCACGATTTTCTTGTCTTTAATGATGAGGTTCGAAGAAATTAAGGATAGCACTTCTTTCTTTGTTTCATCGCTCCCATCCTTGAAAGTCTTATTCGCCAGTTTTATAAACTTTGCCATAACTTCAATGACTGCAAAAACATTCCTTCCATTGCCTTTGGCATTGCCGATGCTATTTTCAAGCGTTGCTTGTTCACTTCGGAGTTCCATAAGCGTTCGATCGTAAATATCTTCCGGAATCTTGTCATCAATGTATTTTTCAACAAGTGAGTTCTGCCTTGTTTTGTTGCGTTCAAGCAAAAAACTATTTCGTCCTTCAATCTCATGTTGGCTGTCCAGTTGCTCTTGACCTCTTTCTTTGGTGGCTAAAATAACCAAATCTAAAATCTTTTCATCAAAACGAATCTTAGCAAGACTATCACAAATTTCCTCGGTCAATTCTTCCTCGCGAAGATATTGCTGATCACAGTTGTCAGTGCCTCTTGATTTCGTGCAACGATAATAAATATATTCGTGAATCTTATTCTTATTTTTCTTTATTTTAAATTCCGCAGTCATTCGCAAACCACAGAAACAATCCATGAAACCACGATATAGAAAATGTTTTTTCTTATTTCGTTTTAAATGCTTCTTTGGCTCCAAAACCTTTTGCACTTCGTCAAAGAGATCCTTAGAAACAATTCTTTCATGAATACCCTTGTGAAGTTCTCCTTTCCACATGAAATATCCATAATATATTGGATTTGTAATAATTTTGTGAATTGTGGAATGATGAACTTTCTTGCCAGTCTTTGAGCGTAAGCCGTCCTCATAAAGCTTATCCGCCAGACTTTGGATTGAAAATTTCCCAGTCGCATATAACCTAAAAGCAGTTGCAATGTATGGCGAACTTTCCAAATCTAATAATAATTTGCGTGTCTTGTAATCTGTCTGATATCCGACTGGAGCATGTCCAGCGTATTCGCCACGCTTCACTTTTTCATTAAGTCCACGAAGCACATTCTTTGACAAATCTTTTACATATTGAGTCGCCATGCCAAACTCCACACTAGCAATCAAAGAATTATCGTCCGGCAAATAATCACGGTCATTGGTTTTTATTATCTTGATAACACCCTTTTGCAACATCCATTTTATAGTGCCTTCATCTTTTGGATTCCTTGCAAGGCGGTCAATTTTCCAGCAAAGTATTGCGTCAAATTTTCCTTTTTCAAAATTCTTAATCATCTCATTGAAAACTGGTCGTCCGGGAGATTTGGCTGATTTTGATTCGTAATAAATTTGAAGAATATTAATACCATCCTTCTTTGCGATTTCCTTCATGATATTGACCTGATCCTCAATTGATTTTGCCTGTCGGTCTTCGCCCTCTGATGATTTTCTGGCATAGATGACGTATTTCATTTTGTTTTTTTATTAGAAATTATTTCGTCAAAAATCATGAGTGCGATCACACCGAAAAATAATATGAGCTCGCCTGTGCTTGCCATTCCGCTATTTGATAAAGAAATTGTGTCCAAAAGATTCATATTTTTGTTTTTACACAACAAAGAGCGACCCTGCTTGGACACAATTCCTTACGGAAACTGTAGCAAAGGTCGCCCTTTCCCGGAACGATACCAAAAAGGCATCATTCCATGTTTCCGTAATATTGAATTGTGTCCACATCAATAATATCATAGTATTTAAATCATTTCTAGTGATATTTTTATTTTATATTCCGTGCTTCTACGCCCCTAACTTAGGTCTTGGCTCGGTTCCGCCTCGTGAGACAAATAAGATTTCAGACTCGCCAAACTTTCAAATAAATACCAAGCAGAGGTCTTTTCAAAATCAACCACCAAGGAAAGCGGTCAAAAACATTTTTCCATCTGAAAATATATTAGTCAGATGAAAACTTGCCAGACTGATATTTTCCGGATTACCGAAAAAATCAGACAAGCAGGTTGCAATTCTTTCAGACGGAAAAATGTTTTGCACCGCACAATTTATATGGATTTTGAAAAAACTCTTTAAAATGAGGGAAACCCACTGCGGTTTTCCCTCAAGCTCCCAATCCCTCAAGGAGTTGAAAAGAAAAGGTGCAAGGGGCTGAAAAACACTTTGACGATTTAACATTCTGAGTGAAGGTGTTTCTCACCCTCTGGCAATGTGACATTTTGCGACATTGGCACAAGTTCTGACAAAAATTTCCTTCTGCGTTCCCTCGTCGTCATTTTTGAGAACTTGGAATGTCGCAAGAATGCAGCATTGCCAGACACTCTTTTCTTTTCTCACTTTGACTTTCAACTCACCCCAACCCTCTCAATCTTGAGAGGGCGTGAGACTTCTACGAAAATACAAAGAAGATGTCGCTCTGGTTGGACGGTCGTTCGCTCTCCCTCTCATTGCAATCAAAACTGGTGGTTCGCTCCTCAATCCGTGTCAAAGGTTGTCGCGGACAGTGAAAGCTTGTCGGACTCATTCGTCCTCCAAGCACAATTTTTCCGCTCCTTTTTCTATGCCGTTGCTGTCACGACAAAATTTTCCTGCGCTGGTGCTTTTGCTGCAGCTCCGACTGCTTCCGTGGGCGCGCGGAGGCATCAAAGGCACCTGCTCGGAAAATTTCTTTTTGGAATGCGTGACAGCAACTCCCAAATGCTGAACTGCGCCTCTGTTCTGATTCATGAAATTGTTAAAACTTGCGATTCGTTGCAAGCGCGCGGAAAATTGCCCTCAAAATTAAACTCATCAACTAATCTGCAACAAATGGCTTATTTAAAGCAAGAAAATAAATTCTGTACGGCTTGTCTCGCTTATCGCGCGATTCTGTTCGATTTTTAAGATTCGTTTTGCATATTGCGCAATACAGAAAGAAAAAACAGACCGTTTAGAAAATAATTTTAATTCTCCTTAGGTAGTGTAGTAGATAGTGTAGTAGGGATTGTATTTCAATGCATTTCAATGCATTGGGATTCATTCCATTACTTTTCTAACTAAACTCTTTCTTTTTGGTTACTTTTTCTTTCTCGCAGGCTTCTTTTTTTTCGCAACTTTGCTTTTTGCAAGTTTTCGTTTCGGACCTTCAACCAATTCATGAGCTCGATATTGGCTAAATGCTGGACATTCAAGAAATTTGATACTGTCGCACCATTCTTCTTTGCCTTTTTCGCATCCAGTGCAATAACCCCAGTTTGGCTTTGTGAGCATTGGACATTTCATGTGATCCAGAATTCTGTCGATAATGTCAGAGGAAGCTATTTTTTTTATCGTGGCCAATAATTCCTGTTCAAATTCGGAAGACTTGAAAAACGAATTTTTGTCTATAATCTTATCGGCAAGTTTTGATGCTGTGAGTTCAATAATTTCTACCTCCCTTTGGGCATCTCTCTGTCGCTGTTCGCGAAAAGCTTCTTCTTTTCGCTTACTTTCTTCAAATATTTCATTTGGAGTAGTCATAATTTTAGCGCTAGACGCGTTTATGATATTAAATATGCATAGACGTATGCTTCGATGAAAATCATCCGTTTAAGATACGATTATCCTTCAAAACGTGCAGCCGTCAGGGTGGTTTTGGTTTCTCAAGTTCTCGTAAAATTGCGCGTTTTTCTTTTTTGTCATAATCATCATTTTCAACTAGTTTGACAAACCAATGTCGGATTGTGCGTTTTTTGAAATTTTGACCTTCAATAGCAAGCTTGAAATTTACGAATGAACTTGAATAAGGATTTTCGTGTGATTTTATTTTAAATCTTCTCTGAATTGATCTCATATTTTTTGATTTTCGTTTTATTATCCAAAACATTTTTTACAAAAAACATTCCCAACTGACTCAAGCGGTCAAGCATTATTTCAATTTCGTCGTCGCTTAATACGCGTCCACTTTTTTCTTCAAGAACGATTTTCGCTTTTTTCATTAATTGTGTCGAAAACATGTTGGACATGTCTATTTTTTATTAGCTACCTATGTATCCAGGGTACAACTAAAAAATCGCATTTTATAAATGCGACACAAACTTTCATTATTATTTTAAATTTTGGCTAAGTTAAGGTGTTTTTTGACTTTTTTATTCTAAAAATTATCCACATGTTTTCTTTTTTCTTGGCTAACTCGCTGCTTTCTTTTGTCTTCATTTTTTTGCATAGTCACACATTCTAATTTTTCTTTTCCACATCGCCATTTCTTTCCGTTTTTTGGACCGATAACACAACCACAATAAGGACAAATTACCATAGCGATGGAGTCTTTAATGTCTAAGAAAAATTCAAAACAACACAAAGCAAAATGTCCATAAATTCTATGTCCAGGAACCAACATCGTTTGAGATAATTTTTTCTCCCGATAACAATCTCCTCTTGAATAATCATTTTCTGGTTCGTACGTTGAATTTATTTGCTTAAGTGAAAAATGATGAGGATCAAGCAAGACATCAGAACTGTTTTCCATTTGATCATTCAGCCAAAGAAAATCATGATAAATCATTTCCTTTGAATTGAATTTTTCAACTAACATTTTTAAAATCTCCTTTTTTTCCCAAAGAAAATCGAGATTTACTTTTTGTATATGTTCCTGATTTTCTTTAATTCTTTTTTGCAAATTTTTTTCTAGTGGAAAATTTGCTACAACATGCTCTACTTCATCAGTCAAAAGCATGCTTTGATATTTTGCTCTTAATCCATTCAACTCAATTTCTCTTGGAAAAATACAGAAGTTTATTTTTTTTATGAATTCTTTAAATTCTTTTTTGTTGTTAATTTTTATAAAATCTTGATAAAGCCTTACGGGAAAATCATAACTAGCATTATATGAAAATCCATTTCTCAAAACATAATCTATGTTTATTTCTTGTACATATTTAAATTTCTGCTTAAGAAAACGATTCGTATCGGCAAAATATTTTCCGTTCCCATTTTTTTCAAAATATATAGTGCGATTGGGTTGTGGACCAACATCTCCAGCAATTCCTTTTGATTTCACAAACAACTCTGAAATAGGTTGTACCGAAAAAAGACAACAGCCATTCGACTGAATTATTAACTGAACTGTCTTTTTTATGCGCCTGTTTATCATCTTAGAGAAGCTAAGTAATTACTTAACTAAATAATATCACAGAAATATAAAAAGCTGCTTACGACTTAGCGTAAGCAGCTTTTGAACTTTGTCTTGCATTGCAGACTTAATCACTACGGGAGATCCATGACGACGGCGGTAATTGAGCAGACATTGTCATTGTTTGCTCTCAGCGTTGAATCCACGAATATATTGACTTGCCGTTTTTGTGCAATCGCCAACAACAGCGTAGCCAGGACATGGTTGTTTGAAGACGTAGTTTGAATATCGGCGCCAGTCCCATAACACACGCCCAACGAGGTTCCCTGAGTAAACAAAACTCTGGAAAATGAAGTAGCCACTGGCGAAATCGGTCGAGACGCAATTATAGCGTAGATAGATGTGAGTGTAACATTGCCAGTTGAATATTCCGTCGCCAATGCCGTTTTGGAACAAACGATGAACATTGCAACAACAGCCAGTACTGCCACGATAATCTTTTTCATTTTCTTCTCCTTTGTTTTTTCGTTAGTTGTTGTTCAGAATGAGATTCATAATGGGATTAAACCATGACCCAACACAGATTAATTGAGTCTGACCTATCAGCGGATTATTCCCAGCTGGCACATTAATTGCGTAGAAAAATAATGTGAACGGTGCCCCTGTTTTTAGGGTATCTGGAACAGACCATGTAAAACCGTGATACCCAACATTGTCCTGATAGATATTTGCATAAACAGCAGTTTTAAACACTTGGTTATTTCCGTTTGCATCGCCAGCATAGACATGAATATATATCGGGTTCGTGGTGTTTTGGTCACTGGCCCATCCTTGAGTAGCATTGCATGTGGCAAGCTCCAAACTTCCAACTGGCGTATAGTTTGGTGTTGTAACAACAAACACCGCTTCATCTGACCAGTTGTTATTCTCACGCATTTCGGTAATATCACTATCCGAATCTGCCTTAGCCGCCATATTGTATGTTCCCAAAGTAGTGGGTGCGGTTGTGTTTTTCAGCTCGCTATGGGTTTCACCTCCTTGCAGATCGTCTTTGTGAATAAAGTCCGTACTAATCTTTTTCGGATTCGAATCCCTTTTTTTCCCGTTGGACAGAAAATACTTGATGTTAATTCCGGAAGGCGTGTCAGCTCCAACATTCTTCACGTCAACATGAATTTGCATAGCTTCGCCGGGTGTGAATGTTGTTTTGGCGATGCCTGCCGAATCAGAAAGCCAAATCTTCTTAATGACAAAATCTGGCAAACTAATTTGAGAATTAACAGGGGGATCAGGATTAGAACTCGGATTTGAAGTGCCACTGGAAATATAGATGTAGCTTCCGCAATCCGCATCAACATTGCTTGGGTGGATATTTACTGCCAAAAACAGTAACACCCAAAATTTGAAGAATTTCACAGTTAACCTCCTTTTGCGGCATATTTTTATTGCGTGCAAATTCCATTATCAACAAGATCGACTGGACTATAAAGCACCTTCCACCAATTCGAGAACACGCCTCCCAATGTCATCATCATTTCATATTCTTCCTGTTGGCAAATTGAGTTTGAGCCGAGCGATTGCCCACCATTCGGATAGCCGTTTTGGAAAAATATCCACATATTGGCGTAAAGACAGGACTTGTTTGGTGGACTCCATGCGACATTACCAACAAGCCGATATTGAATATTTGGAGCGGAAGAAGGTAAGTCACTTGTCCATCCATTTGGCCATCTCCATCCCAGATAATATTGAGCCAGGTTATCAATTGAATCAATTTTAACTCCAGCGACCCAGGCATGAACCATTCGACCATTTCCCACGGAAACTCCTACATGTCCAGTTGGAAATAAGTTTGTACTGAAAAACACGAGAGCACCTCTCGGTATGGAATTAAAATCTGTACTTGTATTTTTATTCCCAAAAGTGCTACCTGTGTCAGCCCAACCATCTTTTGCCTCCGGAAAACCCGACTGGGATAGTCCGTATACATGTCCACAAAAGTGCATGCACATACCAGCCCATGCCTGATTATTATGTTCAGAATCCTGATTACTTCCAATCTGAGCATCTGCCCAACTGATTGCATCTTCCACGCTTCTGTTTGCGTGAGCATTGACTGGAAGCAACATCACCAATAGTGACAACATATTCAAGATAATATTAGTACACTTTCGCATCTTAATCCTCCTTGGGTTATTTTGCACGATGAAAAAACCTCACTAATTTCCATTAACTTTTTAAGATACTGCCTCCTTTCTTTTTCCGTATTTAAATCATTCCTTCACTAATCTATTTTGTAAATTCAAATGTTGATATTATTTTTTTTATCATTCCTAAATCATCTGAACTAATTTGTTTATTTTTTAAATATACCTGACCATTCAAATCAAATACCCAATCATCCTTCACAATGTATCTATGCACGCCGTTGCCTCCTTCTGAATTTGTATTTATAACGTCATAAATATCAAATCCATTCATTGTAATTCTTGAAAGATTTTTATCATCCTTAAAATATGATTCGAATGTTTGATTTTTTTCTCTTGCTTGAGTCAGTTTAAAGGTTGTTATCACAAAATGTATTCTTTCATCTGGCATAATGTCTTGAATTCCCATTTTTTCTTTGTCAGAAATGATCAAAGTTTGCCCCCCATCCCAAGTTGCCAATCCTTTTGGAAGACGCTCATCACCAGTGGTTTCTCCTGGAAATTTATCACCTTGTGTATCTGATTTTATATATAAATTTGAAGGATATTTTATTGAATATCCCCAACCACCGCTAGCGTATGTATTCCAATCAGTTGTACTAATAACCTGCTGATTTACATCTTGTGTTATTTTTTGCTGATTTTTTTGTGTTAAAAATACGCCTGCAATTATGGCAACAACAGCGACAACTCCAACAATGACCATTTTCTTTTTATCCATAGCAATTTCAATTTTTATTATTATTCTTTTAGATTATCAGTAAATTAATTAAGAGTCAAGCTGGAAAACATAAATCTAAGGCTCAATAAAGCCATATTTTTACAAAAACATCACACAATAAAGAAAACTCTAGAATTACATCAGAAAATCCCTTACTTAAGGGCAAAATCAACTTGAATAAATACTCACTTAATGCTACCATATGAGCATTAAATAAGCTTCAAAAGCCTATTTTTGAAAAATAGCGATTATTTTCTAAAAACAATTCAACAAGATGTATATCTCAAGAGTCTATATTAAAAATTTCAGGAACTTTGATGAATTTGATCTATTCATTCCAGATGGCGAGCCCCTCACGATTATTGGCAGTAATAATTCTGGGAAAACAAATTTTTTACAAGCCATACGATTAGTTCTTGATTCTAATATACCTACGTGGGAAAGAAGACTTTCGGAGAATGATTTCTGTTGGCTCAAAGAAGAAAGCTGCTGGACAAAAGGAGAAGAAATTATTATTACTGTGACATTTAGCAATGTTTCAGACAAAGAAGAAATCAAGGCTTTACTCCATTCTATTGCTCCTGCAAGTAGCAATGGGGATGACGCACAAGACGGTTTAGACGCAAACATATCATTTGTTTTTGCCCCTTCAACATTTAACAAAAGTGAATCTTTTGATATTAACGATGATTATATAAGTTTTCTAGTCGCGGGAAGATACCATCCATCTGGCTACTATTATTCAAGTGACGGCACGATACAAGAATATGATAATAACATTTTAAGTTCTTTGCATGCCTGTGACAACAAGGAAGAATTTTACAAATATTTCTATCTTTCAGCTGATGACATTGAAAAAATCAGAGAAAACAAAGAAATCTCATTTGAAAAACAACTTACAAAACAAATTTATGCGAATAAAATTCGCAAACACATCAATCTTTTATTTTTAGACGCATTAAGAGATGTAAAAAATGATTTCTATCAAGGATATAATTCTCTTGTTTCTCAGCTCATCAGAGGTGCTGTCCAAAATGGCAAAAATAATAAAATATTTGAAGAAGTAACGGGGGCGTTGAAAACTTTGCGGACAGCAGGATCAACACCGGAAGCAAATCTCATTCTTGATGAAATTGAATCACGACTGCAAAATGAAAAAGTTAATCTTCTGACTGATAAAGCTGAACTTGTAATCAGCACACCAAAAATAACACCTGAAAATGTAGGGCGTTACTTTAATTTTCTTGTAAATCTTAACGAAGGAATAAAAAAAGATTCTCTAGATTTGAAAGTTGTCGGTCTTGGCTTTCAAAACCTTGCCTATATTTCAGCAATATTCACATTGTTTGAACTTAAGAAAGAAATATATGTTAATGATTCTGATGAAAAAATAAAAATTATCTATAATCTATTACTCATAGAAGAACCTGAGGCACATCTGGATGTTCAAAATCAGAAATTTTTACATACGCAAATTGAGAACAAAACAGAAAAATTAATGGATGATTTTCCTGCTGGCGACGAGAGTGCCAGCACTGAAAAACCTAAATTTTTTGCATTCACACAAGTTCTGCAAACATCCCATTCTACTCATCTAGCCTCCAAATCAGATTTGAAAAATATCGTTGTCATGCAAAAAAATGTTAAGCAAACTAGTGCTACAAATATTGATAGCATTTTGCAACTTGAATCTGGAACATATAAGCACCGAAGGAGAATTCTTAAACAATACCTTGATGCAACAAGATCCGCACTGCTTTTTGCGCAAAAAGTAGTGCTTGTTGAGGGTCTTTCTGAAAAATATGCACTGGGCACAATTCTAAATTCATATCTTAAAAAAGCCAAACCAGAAAGTAAAAATTTAGATATTGATAGCGAGGGTATTGAAATAGTTGAAGTTGGTGGTAAAAATTTTGATCCTTTTGTGGCACTTTTTAATGACAATGACAAACAAGGATTGAAAAACAAATGTCTAAGTCTTCATGATGGAGATTTTCAATTAAAAGCAGATGCGGATTTTTCAGATTATAAAATTATTCATGACTCACTCAACGTTAGTGATACCACGACAAGCACTAACATTTTTTCAAGGAGCAACATATTCACATTTGAAATAGAAACTTTTTTTATTCCTGACCCTGAAAATCCAACTTCAAACAATGTTGAATATTTGAAACTGATCTTATACAGATTCATGAAAGATGGAGATTATTTCAAAAAGGACAAGACATTTGAAAAAAAGATTGGAATCATAAATGATGTCACAACAGCAATAAGTTCACATACGATTGATAAAGAAAAAATAGAATCATTCTTCGATGAAATATTAGGGTATGAAGTATCAAAGCCAACTCTTTCTCTGTATCTATCATCTTTACTAAAGGCAAAACTTTTAAATGATGATGTTGAGATAGATGCATGGAGCAATGGCTATTCCCCTGACGATACAACAGAAATAAGCAAATTTGAAAATCTACCCGAGTTTATAATTCCTAAGTATATTGAAGAAGGATTATCATGGTTGATTACAGAATAAAATTAGGAACAGACTTTGATTTATCGCAAAAACAAATTGAAATACTTCAAAGAAACAGTGACACTTTAGTCAGGGCTGTTCCTGGTAGCGGAAAAACTACCATATTAACACTGAAAATAAAAAATCTTCTTCTGGATAATTCAAATATTAGCCGTATATGTTGCATTTCTTATACAAATGTTAATGTTGAGGATTTGGAAAAAAGTTGTTCAAAAATGATTAGCAGTGACCTGATTGGCAAAATTGAATTCCTAACTTTTCATAGGTTCTGTATTAAATACATATTAGAGCCTTTTTCTTATCTTTACAGAAGCGACAAAGGATTAAGACCATATAAAAAAATCTTTAATTATAAAGAGCATGGCCCCGCCCTTATTGAATTTTTAAAAAACAACAACACGTCAGAAAATGACATAGATAATATCATTAAAAGTGAATCAATATATTATAATTTCAAGCTAATAAATAACAACTGGCAACCAATAAACAATGGTGATATTCATTTGAATACGGTTATAAAATATTTGAAATTTTTAAATTCAAATAAATTAATTGATTTTAATTTAATTAGTCTGTTATCGCTTTTTATAATAAAAGATAATGATATTGTGAAGCGGTCTCTGAATAAATCAATAGATTGGATTTTTATTGATGAATTTCAGGATGTCTCAGAAATACAGTGTAAAATTATTGAAGAGCTCAAGAAAAATGTGCGCGATGCAGAAAATGAGCTCAAATGGTTTATGGTTGGAGATCCCAACCAATCGATTTATGGATTTGCTGGTGCAAATCCAAGAAGCATGTTTGATATCAGAAATATCTTTAATGAAATTTGCGATAATAATGATAACTGTGAAATAAAATTAGATAAAACTCACAGATGCTCCAATAATGTCTTTAATTTTGCCAGAAATTGTTATAATCAAGTCATAACAAAAATATAAGTGGTCTTAAGTTAACCACGGATTAGTGTTAAAATATAGTCATAGGTCGTACAAACTTTTGACATAACATTTTAACACTCATCTATGAAACCT
>LBRX01000025.1 GCA_000991645.1 Candidatus Moranbacteria bacterium GW2011_GWE2_36_40 | reverse complement strand
GAGAGTTGATAAAAATACAATAGAGCTCAATGTATTCGATTGAAATTTATTGTGTTTTTACCAAAATGTAAAATTTTTTAAGTTTGGCAACAGCGCCATTGTGTTGTGCTTGATAATTTGTTAGAATAAACTCATGAGTCATCAGAAAAGAAAAAGAAGAGCAAAAATAGTTTGGATTGTTATTTCGGTTTTGGCAATCATTTCAATGATTGGTTTTTCTGTTTCTTCTTTATTTATTGGACAGTAAAAATCCCATGACAAAAAAGAAATTTTCATCGATTGCATTTCTTTTTATTGCTGGAATTGGTGTGGCTATCTTTATTTCATCTAGTGCGGTGCGAGAAGCTTATAGAAGCAGGAAAATTGAGAGTGAAGTGATTGCTTTGAAGCAGGAAGCGCAGCGTGTTCAAGATGAAAACAAGTCTTTGTCTCAAAGAATAGCTTATTTTGAAACGCCAGAATTTCAGGAAAAAGTTGCCAAAGAAAAACTTAATTTGCAAAAGTCAGATGAAAATGTTGTTGTGGTGAAGCAAGGCGTTCAACAGCAGAATACTGAACCAGAAAAAGTTGAAGAAAACAAAGATGAAAACATTCCAAATTATTTGAAATGGTGGAATTCTTTTTTTAGATATTAAAATAAGGAAAAAAATAATCTGTCAAAACATAATTCTGCACAGATAATTGAAATTTGATAAAAAATATGGATGGTCAAAAGAAACAAAACAAAAATGGAGAAAAGTTAATAAAAGTTTCTACTCTCATTTATTCAATATTGATTGCGCTTATTATCATTATTGGGATTGCGAGTATTTTGGCATATGGAACAAGCACTGAAATTGGAGCCAAAATTTCGGCCAAAATTTCACGAGTTGTGCCTTTTCCTGCCGCCATTGTTGGTTGGAGAAGTGTTGTTTTTATGAATGATGTTGAAGCCAATTTGGCAACAGTGGAAAAATTTTACAAAACTCAAAATTTCGCCTCAGAAGGACTTCGAGTTGATTTCACAACAGAAGAAGGAAAGAAAAGATTGCGAATAAAGCAGCGAGAAATTTTGGATAAATTGGTTGAAGATCGTATAATTGAAATTTTGGCAAAAAAATACGGAGTATCTGTTTCTGAAGCTGATGCACAAAAAGTTATCAGTTTGAAACTTAATGAATTTGGAACAATTGATGATGTGAAAAGCGATTTGCAAAATTCATATGGTTGGGACATTGATGATTTTAAACAGCGAGTGGTTGTTCCAAGTCTTTATGCTGATGCCTTGGCCGTCAAAGTTGCAGAAAAAAATTCTAGTACTGAAGATGCCAAGAAGAGAATTGAAATGGCGCAAAGAGAAATCGCTGGTGGAAAAGAATTTTCTCAAGTTGTGCGTACTCATTCTGAGGGTGCATCAAAAGATAGGGGTGGTGAATTGGGATGGGTAACGAAAGAGCAGATTTTACCTGAATTGCAAAAAGCCTTGTTTGAAAGCTCTGATTTCAAGAAAAGTAGTATTGTTGAAAGCACGATTGGTTTTCATTTGATTGAGATTGAAAATTCAAAAGAAGAAAATGGCGTGAAGCAATTGAAGTTAAGACAGATTTTCGTTTCAAAAAATACTTTCTCGCAGTGGCTTGAAAATGAAAAAAAACAAATGAAGGTGATTGTCCCTTTGAAAGATTTTGTTTGGAACAAGGATTCTGGCTCAATAGATTTTCGTGATGAAGAAATGAGGGTTTTTGAAAAAGAGCAGAGATCAAAATTGCAAGGAGATGCATCTATAATGTTCTGATTAATAGTTAATAATTAATAATAACCTTGGTTAAGTATGTTTAAACCACCCTGTTGAATGTAAACAAATTCAACTGGGTAAACAATTTAACGGGGTAAATAATATGACAAAACCAGTAGTAAATCACGATCTTTGTATCGGATGTGGAACTTGTGAATCACTTTGCTCAGAAGTTTTTCATATGGAAGGTGGAAAATCAACAGTTGTTTGTGAAAGTTGTGGCGGATGTGATCTGCAAGAAGCGGTTGACAGTTGCCCAGTAAGCGCAATTTCTTTGGAAGAATAGTTTTTGTAGGAATATAATAATCGCTATCTTGTATAACTTAAAAGTAGCCCTTGAGGATATGTTGTATGCTTTGGGTTATTTTTCAGTGTAATAATAGTAATTAAATCATAATTTTTTAAACTATTTTATGAATACAAATGAAGCAAGAGAAGATGTTTCTCTGGAAAAAAAAATCGAAAAAAATGAAAAAAGAGGTGAAGCTAAAAACAAAAAACAAGCTTATGGCAGGCTGAGTTTTGCTGCGCTCGTGGGGATAGTTGTAATAACAATCATGATATCTTCATTGTTTGGGGCAGTTTTTGGTTTTATGTCAGCAGGAGCAGTAAATATTTTTTCAGCTCAGATTGGGCAAAAATTTCATCAATATTTTCCAAATATAACTTTAAACAATATTGATCCAAAGGTTAGTCGGCAACAAGTTGTGATTGAAGATTCTGCTATTATAGATGTGGTTGAAAAAACTTCTCCCATGGTTGTGAGTATAGTTATCTCAAAAAATGTTCCAAATATTCAAAATAATCTTGGTGATCCTTGGGGATTTTTTAATCCTTTTTCGACTGATCCATTTGGCAGTGATGGAACTGAAAGCGATCAAGGTTCTCAGAAAAAAACGATTGGGGGTGGGAGTGGTTTTTTCATCACATCAGATGGGTATATTTTAACAAACAGGCATGTGGTTGATGATTCTCAGGCTGAATATACTGTTGTTACAAATGATGGAAAAGAATATGAAGCAAAAGTGCTTGCACGCGATCCTGTTCGCGATGTGGCGGTGATTAAAGTGGATGGAAGCGATTTTCCGATTGCAACACTGGGTAATTCTGATAATTTAAAAATAGGTCAAACTGTGGTGGCGATTGGAAATTCTTTGGGAGAATTTTCAAATTCAGTTTCAAGAGGAATAGTTTCTGGTCTTAGACGCAATCTTAATGCTGGATCTGGTTATGGAGAAACTGAAAGGTTGACTGATATTATTCAAACTGATGCTGCTATTAATCCTGGAAATTCTGGCGGACCACTTTTGGATGTTAATGGAAATGTTATTGGTGTTAATGTTGCTGTGGCTCAAGGAGCTCAAAATGTTGGTTTTGCGCTTCCAATAAATCAGACAAAACGCATTATTGATCAAGTGAAGGATGGAACAAAAATTTCAGTGCCTTATTTGGGCGTTCGTTATATTGTGATTGATTCAGCCGTGCAAAAAGAAGCACAGCTCCCGTATAATTATGGCGTGCTGGTCTTGCGAGGAAATAAGTTTACGGATTTGGCAGTTGTGCCTGGATCACCTGCTGACAAAGCTGGAGTAGTTGAGAATGATATTATACTTGAAATTGATGGAAAAAAAATAAATCAGAACAATCAACTTGGTGATGCGATTGCAAAATACAATGTTGGAGATAAAATTTCACTCAAGATTTGGCATAAGGGGGAAATAAGAGATATCCAAATAACGCTAGAAGAACGTAAGCAGTAAGTATTTGAAAAAATTATGGATATTAACAGATTTACAACAAAAAGTCAGGAATTATTAAGAAAATCTCAGGAATTTGCCATTTCCCTTGGTCAGCAACAGGTGGATATTTTTCATCTACTCTCTTCGCTGATTTCACAGGAAGGTTCAATTGTTCCAACAATAATAAGAAAAATCGGGCTGGATATTGAAAAGATAAAGAAAGATTCAGAAAGTGAAGCCAAAAAATATCCAAAAGCTCAAGCGGGTGTTCTTGGTCAAATTTTTATTACCCCAACACTGGTTCAAATATTGGAGCAAGCAGAAAAAGAAATGTCTCACATTGGAGATGACTTTGTTTCAACTGAACACTTGTTGCTTGCTTTTTTGGCAGTAAATTCTCCTGCCAAAAAACTTTTGGAGGATAATGGTGTTCGATATGAAAATGTGCTTTTGATTCTTTCTGAATTGAGAGGAGTTCAGCGTGTTGATAATCCTGAACCGGAGGGGAAGTTTCAGGTTATTGAAAAATATACAATAAATCTTACGGAGCTGGCACGTTTGGACAAGCTTGATCCAGTTATTGGGAGAGATGAAGAAATTCGTCGCGTCATGCAAGTTTTGAGTCGCAGGACAAAGAATAATCCAGTGCTTATTGGTGAAGCTGGAACAGGAAAAACTGCCATAGCAGAAGGCTTGGCTCAAAGAATTGCAGCAGGTGATGTTCCTGAAACACTTAAAGATAAGGAGCTTATCTCTCTCGATCTGGGTTCTCTTTTGGCTGGTGCAAAATTTCGTGGAGAATTCGAAGATCGATTGAAGGCAATTCTGAAAGAAACAGAACATGCTGATGGAAGATATATAATATTTATTGATGAACTTCACACGCTTGTTGGAGCTGGAGCAACAGAAGGCTCCTTGGATGCTTCTAATATGCTAAAGCCCGCCTTGGCTCGTGGAAAATTAAAAACAATTGGTGCCACAACAACCAAGGAATATCAAAAATATATTGAAAAAGACGCAGCTCTCGAAAGACGTTTTCAACCAGTCTTGATCAGTGAACCTTCACAAGAAGATACGATTGCAATCTTGAGAGGAATAAAAGAAAAGTATGAATTACATCATGGAGTTAAAATTACAGATGATGCTTTGCAAGCAGCTGTCACTTTGTCTTCGCGTTATATTTCAGACAGATTTTTGCCAGACAAAGCTGTTGATCTTATTGATGAGGCAGCATCAGGTTTGAGAATGCAAATTGATTCTATGCCAATTGAAATAGATCAGATGGAAAGAAAAATTCGTCAACTTGAAATTGAAAAAAAGGCAATACAGCGAGATAAGG
Source organism: Candidatus Moranbacteria bacterium GW2011_GWE2_36_40 (assembly GCA_000991645.1). Classification (GTDB taxonomy): domain Bacteria; phylum Patescibacteriota; class Minisyncoccia; order Moranbacterales; family GWC2-37-73; genus UBA12068. Next base: position 8,672 of record LBRX01000025.1, on the reverse strand, counting down.
CCAAAGATTCTCGTCGTAGTATCTTGCAAATAAACAAACAATTGGCTGAATTGAAAGAAAAATCAAACAGTCTTACTTTGCAATGGAAAACTGAAAAAGATTTGATCACAGCAAGTCGTCAACACAAAAAAGAAATTGACAAATACAAATCTCAAGCTGAACTTGCAGAAAGAAAAGGGGAATTGGACAAGGTGGCAGAGATTCGCTATGGAAAAATTCCTTTTTTGGAAAAAAAGATTCAAGAAGAAGAGCGCAAATTAATTAAAATTCAAAAAGAGAATTCTATTTTGAAAGAAGAAGTTAATGAAGAAGATATTGCTCGTGTTGTTTCACGATGGACTGGTGTTCCTGTTTCAAAAATGTTGGAAAGTGAACTTGCAAAATTGGTTCACATGGAAAAAGAACTGGGAGAGCGTGTTATTGGACAAGACGAAGCCATAAAAACAGTTTCAAATGCGATCAGGAGGTCCAGAGCGGGAATTTCTGAAGAAAATAGACCCATAGGATCCTTCATATTTTTGGGACCGACTGGTGTTGGGAAAACTGAATTGGCAAAAACATTGGCAGAGTTTTTGTTTAATGACCCAAAGGCCATGGTTCGGTTGGACATGAGTGAATACATGGAATCTCATTCAACTGCCAAAATGATAGGATCTCCCCCTGGTTATGTTGGTTATGATGAAGGAGGTCAGTTAACTGAAATTGTTCGTCGTAGACCGTACAGTGTAATTTTGTTTGATGAAATTGAGAAAGCTCATCCGCAGGTTTTTAATATTTTGCTTCAAATTTTGGATGATGGTCGTCTGACTGATGCAAAGGGAAGAGTTGTTAATTTCAAAAATTCCGTGATTGTGATGACTTCAAATGTTGGCAGTGATATTATTTATAAAATGCAATCATTTGGTTTTCAAGAAAATCCAAGAGAAGACATGGTTAATGAAGATGACATGCGAACAAAAGTTCAAGCCAGCCTCAGAGAGCAATTCAAACCAGAATTTCTAAATCGAATTGATGATTTGATAATTTTTCATCCACTAAACAAGAAAATTTTGCAACAAATAGCAAATTTGCAGTTGAATTTGGTGCAAAAGAGACTGGATGCTAAAAATATAAAACTCAAAGTTTCTAATGAAGTAAAATCATATCTCACACAAAAAGGTTACGATCCTATCTATGGAGCTAGACCATTGAAGCGTATCATCCAAAATGAAATCCTGGATGAACTTGCCTTGGAAATTATTGAAAAGAAAATAGTGGAAGGGGACAGTGTGAAAGTACAATTAGAAAACGAAAAGATTGTTTTTAGGAAGTAAGGTTTTGCCGTTTTTTCATTTGTTTTGACAGAGTTGCTACAAAATGCGAAAATTGCCATAAGGATAGTTTGCAGTTTTGGATAGATGCCTGAGATTCATTAACTCTTTCAAAAATAAACACCATGTTTTTTCATTTTCGTATTTTTGTGTATAGTTTGCTCTTCTTTCTCTCTTTGCAAATAGTTGCAAGTGACCCAATCGGAAGTCAGTTGGAGTCATTTTCTGCTTCAATCTGGGGCACAATATTTGCAGGATTGATGTTCTTTTTTCTTTTGGTTTTTTTCTATCAAATAGCAAAACGTGTTTCGCGTTCTGCTGTCAGGACTTCTATTCCGGTTTTATTGGTTGTTTCAACGCTCGGACTTTTGTATTTTGTTCAATCAATAAAACAAGAATTTTTGCTTAGTCTGCTTAGTGCTGTTATGTATTATTTTATTCATATTGCACTTTATCGTTTGCGTGATTGTCGCACTGACAAAACAGCCAGAGGTATTGTGGCTGCAGGAAGCGTAGCCACTATATTTCTTTTCTACGCAACAGCCTATGGCATATATTTGAATTTCGCCATCTCACTTTGGGTGCTTATGTTTGTTTTGATGCTGGTAACGACATTGGTAAGTTTTCAGTATTTTTGGCTTATTAATGATAACAAGAAAAACGTGCTTAATTTCAGTTTAGTGCTTGGTTTTGTTATGGCTGAAATTGTATGGGTTTTGAATTTTTGGCCTTTTGGATACTTGACAACAGGGGTAATTACCCTTATTTTTTACTATGTGTTCTGGGATCTCGTACAATGCCATTTTTTGGATGATTTGTCAAAAAAAAGAGTTGTCGTTAATATGCTTGTTTTTGCTGCATTAGTAGCAATGGTTCTTTCCAGCACACACTGGCTTCCGATAGTATAATATAATCTGTTGTTAATTTTTTATTTTAGAAACGAAATTTATCATGGATGGAAATCAAAAAATCGCAAAACGTATCGCAAGGACAATATTTATCTTGGTTGTCATTTTTTGTGTTGGAGGTATTGGGGGTGTTTATTTTGATCAACAAATTCTGCCTTTCATTAGGACGAATAAGCAGCTTTCACGCATAAATTTTCTAAAGCGTAGTGCTGAAAATGTTACAGTTATAAATAAAACTGAACAGATAACCATCAAGGAAGATGATTCAATTAATGAGATAGCATCGCAGGCTTCTAATGCTGTGGTAAACATAATCTCATTGTCTTCGCAGAAAGATTTTCCAATCAACAAAACAACTAGTTTGGATCGTAGTGGTACAGGTGTGCTTGTCAGCAGTGATGGAATGATTGTGACTTATCGCGGAGCAATAATTGAAAAAAACGCAACATATCAAGTATTTCTTTATAATGGAAATAATTACGAAGCTAAACTGGTTGGAATTGATGAATTTGCTGATCTTGCATATTTGAAAATAGATGTTTCAAACTTAACAACCATTTCTTTTGGAGATTCTTCAAGTGTCACTCCAGGGAAGAAAGTTGTTGCAATCGGTAATTCTTTTGGGGAATATCAGAATAGATATGCTGTTGGATTGTTGAGCAATATCGCAAAAACATATAATCTAGCTGGCAAAACCGTGTCTTTTTCGGAAAAAATGGAAGGAGTTTTTGAGAGTGACCTGAATAATCGTCCAGAATATATCGGTGGTCCAATAATTGGATATAGTGGAGACATGATAGGATTAATTGGGATGTTAACTGTTGATGGGCAGAATCAGTATTTTCAAATTCCATCTAACATGATCCAAAAATCTTTGCAGCTAGCAATGCAAGGGGGTTTTGAGTCACGTCCATCATTTGGGGCTTACTATATTTCCATAACAAAAGAATATGCAATTGCCAATAAATTGGGGATTGATCGTGGAGCTCGCATTTTTTCTCCCTCTGGAAAGCAGGGGTTGGCAATCATATCTGGATCTTCCGCAGAGAAAGCTGGACTTAGAATTAATGACATAGTTGTTGCAGTAAATGGTCAAGCTGTTAATTTGGACAATCCTCTTTCGAATTTGATCAATCAATACAAGAAGGGAGACAAAATTGAGATGGTTATTGATCGTGGCGGTCAAGAAGTAAAAATGAATGTATCTTTGTAAAAAATACGAGGGGAGGAGAAAGAAATAAAAAAAGGTTTTGCAATGTTAATGCGAAACCTTTTTTATCACTTACTCGATTATTTTTGCAAACAATGTGGAATGAGCGATTTGAAAAATTCAATCGGATCATTGCCATCTCCCAGATGAATTACACCGATCAATGACTCCTCATTTCCTTCCGTAGAAAAATAAATCAGTATTATTTTTTGATTAAAACATTTTTCATCAATACCAACAACAAACTCATCTCCTTTTGCAGAGAAGAAATTGCAAAACCTTTTGCAAGATTTCAGTGGAATTTGGCCGTAACCATCTGCAAATCCAAATCCATGACTCTTTTGCATTTCATAAAAAATAGCACTGGCGCGATTATTTTTCATAAATAATACCTCCATGCTTCGGATTTTAAAAGATCTTGGCAAATCTGCGTATATTGAAACTATCGCATCATTTAGATAAAAAAACAAGCACAGAGCACCCACATATTTTATTAAAAGTTAAAAGCCCTCAATGCAAAAGAATCGTCTGCGACCCGTAAAAAATGTATCGGAAAAAAATAATTTTTTTCCCTGATAATCCAGGTGGGAAGCAATTTGTCGATCTTTATTCTGAAGGCTTTGCTTTCATTATAACCTCTTAGGATTGTTAATGCAATTTAATTCAAAAGTTTGAATGTTGACACTTATTCTTCTTTCTATATAATTAAAATCTGTGAGCAATGACTCATGCATGCAAAAATTCAATATATCAAAGGAGAAACTTGTGCACAATGCTGATTTGTTGGAGATGAGAAAGAAAGGGAATTTGTTGGAATTCAATGAGTCCCAATTTGGACCCGAGAAAGAAATTGATTTTAAAGAAGAATTTTACATCATTTTGGAATCAATGCTTAATCCTGGGCGTCCTCAGGAAATTCATTTTGTGCATCGATGCAGAATGATGAAGAGCGATGATTCGGAAAACTTTTTCACAATTGCTTCTCAGGCAGTCGTTGCCTGTTCTAAGAAATTTTTGAACAAACATGACAAGCATCACAAGATGTATTTGCATCTTAACAAGGCGCGAGGTGTTGTGGACAAAAATTCAATTGAAGAAATGCTCGCTCTTGAAAAAATAGAGGAGCTGGTGGAGAAAAATGTGAACATTTTTTGATTTGAATTTTGCAAAAGAGCTTGGCAAACATTGCCAGGCTCTTTATAATTAAAAACAATTCAATTAAAACGTTTTTGCCTTATGAAATCTTGTAAAATTCATGATTTGCAGAAAAAAATGAGAATACTCAAAAATCCAACAAAGGCCAATGTGCTTGCTGGATTTTTTAAGACTGGCAAAGGTCAATACGGAGAAGGGGACAAATTTTTGGGACTTACTGCTGTTCAAATCAGAAGACTTGCAAAGGAATATTGGGAAATTCCTCAGAATGACATTCTGCAGATTCTTGAAAGCAAGTTTCATGAAGAAAGACTTGCTGCTTTGCTTGTTATGGTTTTTCAGTTTGAAAAAGGCAATGAAAAAACACGAAAAAATATTTTTAATTTATATCTGAAAAATACTAACAGAATAAACAGTTGGGATTTGGTGGATTTGACTGCACATCGAATCGTGGGAGCATATTTGTCTGACAAGTCCAAAGATATTTTGTGCAAACTTGTCGAATCGCAATCGTTATGGGAGCGAAGAATTGCAATCTTGGCAACATTCTATGATATAAAATTAGGGAGAAGTGGCACAACCTTGTTGCTGGCAGAGAAATTATTGAAAGACAAAGAGGATTTGATGCACAAGGCAGTCGGTTGGATGTTGCGCGAGGTTGGCAAGCGTTGTTCTCAAAAAGAAGAAGAAGTTTTTTTGCAAAAAAACTGGCACAAAATGTCTCGAACAACGCTTCGCTATGCCATTGAGCGCTTTGATGAAAAAAAGCGACTGCAATATTTAAAAAGAAAGCTTTGACCACGCTGGGGTGTATAATATTTATCAAGACCAAAGACCCTTGACAGAAATTTGCTTTTGTGCTAATCTGTAAAGTCTTATAAAAGGCATTTAATTAATCAATTATAAATAACAAACCTATGAACAAGAAAAGCTTAGTATTTGCAATGATACTTGCGGTTACATTTTTTGTAGCTAAATCGGCTTCTGCTGATATTGTATTAAGAAACACCAATAACAATACAAGCAATCAAGATGTTGATGTAAACACAACTGTCACAAATACAGCCACAGGCGGAAGCGCAACAGCTACAGGTGGAAGTGTCTCCATCAATGGTGGCAACGGAACTTGCGATGATTGTGGAGTTGGAAATGGAAGCGTGTCTGCAACAGGTGGAACTTCAAGTGCAACTGGCGGAACAAGCTCATCTTCAACACAAACAGGAACAGATGTGAGCCAAGATAGTGATTCAGATTCTTCAACAAAAATAACTGTTGATTCTGATGGAAAGCATAAAATTTCCTACAATTCTCACAAAAATAATAATAAAGTTGTCATAAGAAGATTGCCAGCAACAGGTGGTAGCGGAATGATTGAAATAGCAATTCTAGCCATCATAATGATTGCAGCAGCAATATTTGGTGTTAGAAAGTATTCAACTCATACAAAATAACCTCTTTTTGTTTTCGGTTTTTACAAAAATAAAATCCAGTCCGGGATCATATATGGTAATTGAAAAGATTTATCATGTTGCGTTTTAATGATTCAAACACGGGCTGGATTTTAATTTGTATTATAATTGAAAATTAGCTAACTTTTTGAAACACAATAAAATGTCGATCATGTCTGAAAAAATGAAATTTCAACTGAAGAAAATCGCAATCATTTGCGCTCTTTCAGTGACTTTGTTTTTTACATCATTCTATTTGGTCAATTTTGTTGATATTCGTCCAGCTCCAAAAAAAGTTTCTGAAATGAAAGTTACTCAAAATTTGATCACTGGTAATGATGAAATCAAAAAAAGAGCTGCCAGCGACAACATAAGCCTTGCTGCTTTCGAAGATTGGGCAAAAATAAATGAACTTTCTGGCGAAAACGTGTATGATTTGGATTCTGACAAAGACGGTTTGGCAAACTATCTTGAATATATTCACGGAACTGACCCAAATAATGCTGACTCTGATGGAGATGGATTTTCTGACAGCAAGGAAATATCAAATGGATATGATCCTGACTCAAAAGGGGAGGCAATGACAACCGTTTACATTAAAATTGAAAAACTGGGAGTTGATGCTCCAATGGTTTGGTCAAAAACTGATATCGAAGCAAACATGCTTTCAGATTTGGAAAATGGCTTGAGTCACTATCTCAAAACGGCTGCTCCTGGACAAAATGGAAACATGGTTGTTTCAGGACATTCAAGCAACTACATTTGGGCCAAAGGAAACTATAATCATGTTTTCAAGGATTTGAATGATTTGCAAAATGGAGATGTTGTGACAATAAAGACAGTTCAAAAAAACGGAAGAATCATTGAATACAAATACAGGGTCAATGAAAAATTTGTCACAACTCCAGATGATGAAAAAATATTTGCAGAAAATGGAAATGCAACATTGACACTTTCAACATGTTGGCCGCTTGGAACAAACCTGAAAAGGATTATTGTCAAAGCAGAATTGGTCAAGGCATAAAACATATAACCCCAGTTAAATATTTTGGAGTACCAAAATTTAACGGGGTAAACATATAACAAAAATTTCTTTTGTCATGAAAATGGGAATCCAGCCCAAATCATATGCTGTAACAAAGAAATTATTTATAGATAAAGTTTCGTGATTCAAATAAGGGCTGGATTCCGGGTCTATGCCCGGAATGACAGAGTGTGAAAAATAAATACAAATACTATTCGCCAAAATCCGCTTGTTTGAGCGGATTTTGGCGATATGGAGTTTTACCCTTGACAAAACCCTTATTTTCTGCTAGACTGTACAGTTATCAATAAGAACATATCAATTTCTATCTTTGAATCGGTGCTTCAATTATTTCCGTGTTTTTGCTAAAAAACAATCGGGAATAGAGCCCCGTAAAAATATAGACTGTATCTTGTCAATTGAATAGGATTACATAAAGTTTTAGATTCAAAATCTATCACTCAAAAAAACAAACAAAGGAGAAGGAAGATGAGAACTCTGAAAATGGTAGCAATGGCAATGATGCTTGTTGTTCTCGTCGCGAGATTCGCGACTGCTGATATTATTCTCGACAATAGGAATGATATTACAAATAACCAGCGCACAACCGTTAACACCAATGTTGCCAACACGGCGACTGGTGGTGAGGCAGAAGCAACTGGTGGAAACGTAGATTTCAAGAACAGCTACGTTTCTCCAATTCAGCCTTACAACCCAAATGCACCTGCTCCGATTCAAACCGGTGCAGCACTGACAATTGGGGAATGGGGATTGTTTCTCCCAATGTTTTTTGAGGCAGTGACAATGGAGCAGGCAACTTCTTTGTCGGATGCGTATACTGGTTTTTTTGTCAGTAATCGCATCGGTGATGAAGCTATCATGAACAAAAATCTTAAACCCAGTGCTTCAATAGAAATTGCGAAGTATTGGGGTAAGATGGGTAATGATCAGTATGTTGCCTCGTTTCCAATTTTTGGAAAAAAGGGCGACCAACTGGAAGGCCTGCTTGGCCTGGCAACAAGAAGGGCCATGGAATTGGGAGCCAATAAAATCGGCATTATGATCCGAGTTATAAAGGAGATTAATACCAAGGGTCTCTCAGTTGGTGTTGGTGCTGGTGCGGGTCTGTATGTTCCATGTAATGGTGGTGTAGGAACTGGCGTAAATTTCGGTGCCTATATTAGCAACACCAAAACAGAAGACATGTATGAATTGAATGTTATCTGCTTGATTGGTAATGCTTATGAACCTCCAGTGATTACAAAAAAATCGCCACCTCCTGCACCTCCGGTTGCTGAAAAAAAACCTGAGCCTGCACCAAAGCCTGTCGTGTGCTCTCAATCCAAAATGGAAATGTTCCTAAAGCGGATTCATGAGCTTACATTCAGCAAGGAAGCTGGCAATAAAGGAATTGAATTTTGTGAACCTTTTTGCTACAACAACTACATCAAGAGAGCAGAAAGGGGACATCTGAGATTTGAAATGTACATTTGCACAAAAGATGTAAAATATCTCTACGGTGCAATCGAAGATTTCGAAATTGCAGAACGTAACAAGATTTATGGTTATGATCTGCATAAACATTCAGATGTTGAGGATATCATTATTGGAGTCGAA
>LBRX01000024.1 GCA_000991645.1 Candidatus Moranbacteria bacterium GW2011_GWE2_36_40 | reverse complement strand
ATGGTGGCAACTGCTAGAAAGTTTTTAAGGTTTATGCACGCTCATTATTTCAGAGAAATGCAAACAGTATAATTTGACAAGTTACTATAATAGGACTCTCGCTTTTTCCGAAACAAAGTCAAAATTTTCTAGATGAATAATATAGTTTAACTAAATAAAAACGAAGATAAAAATTTACATCACTTAACATCGAGTATGAGGCAAAAATATTTTACCTTTTAGTAATTAAATAGAGGATCGTAAAATATTTTTGACCCAAATTCTGTTTCGTTTCACTTCAGCAGAGCTTCTCATACTCGAAAACGTTAGCTGAAATGCCTGACAATTTTTTTCAATAAATTCAATGCCATGATTATAGAGGATATAATACAAATAGGTAATCCTATACTAAATAGACCGTCTAAATTCGTTGCCAAGATTGGTGATGAAGAAACGAAACGAGTAATAACGAACTTGGTTGATTCTGTGCGTCACCATAGTTTAATCGGTATGGCAGCTTCTCAGATAGGCGAAAAGCTTAGAATATTTGTGACCGAGGTTCGTAAAACTAAGTATCGTAATCTACCTACTGACAAACTTCGTATATACATTAATCCTGAGATTGTTTGGTCATCCAAAAAGCAGGTTGTGATTTATGAGGGCTGTGGTAGTGTTGCCTACGCTAAGCTTTTCGCTCCCGTCCGCCGTCCTGAAAAAATAATTATCGAGGCTTGTGATGAAAATGGCAATAAATTTAGACTCGAAGCTAGTGGCATGCTTGGGCGTGTAATCCAACATGAATATGATCATTTGAATGGCATTGAATTTACTGAAAAGATAACCGACATGCGTAAAATCATGAGCTCCGAAGAGTATCGAAAGATGGTGGCTTCGAAAGGCTAAAAATTGTCAGGCACATCAGCTAACACCCGATATCCGTAAAGGCTAAAGCCACATCTCAATTCGTTTCACTCCATTGAGACGTCCGATATTGGTATACGTTGTCGGAAATATCAAAAAACAAATTCATTAATAATTTTTTTCAAGCCCTTTTGAAATGCAAATAAAAAAGACCTGCCAAAGGAAATTAATCCCTAGACAGGTCATTGTGCAAACTTTTTTATACTATCCGGATATATTCGGATATTGATTGATGTGATTTGGAAGGTACAGTTCTGCTGCTTCCTGAGAGAGTGAGAAAAGAAAATATGGAAACATTGTGCCATCAAGTTTTATCGGCCACTCCGATTTTGTGAAAGTCCTGTGATCGTAAATATCAACGCCGCCTTCATGCGGCATACAGCGTTCCCTTCGCCGTTCCGTTCTTGGAATACGACCGAGCACAGCTCTACAAATAGGGGCGTAGAAATTTACATCACCTCTTGTTGCTGCGACTAAAGCACCGTCTAAAGCACCGTCGTCAAAATAAATGATTTTGCCGCTCTCAGCGCACTTCAAATTCATAATTGACCTCCCTAGATATTTTGTTGAAATCAGTAGCTTGCCTTATTTTAAACATATTTCGCCAAAATAGTCCATAGTAAGGAAAATTTCAAAAGGGCTTGAAAAAATAGGGCTCATAATATGGAATATTTGTTTTTAACTACATCCTACAACTAACCATATCCCACTTAAATATATTTTAATACTTGCATGTAATGAAAAAGCGGATTCTGCTGAGGCCCGCTTTTTGTTATTGGTTTTTTGATATATAATAAAGAAAGAATAATTTCAAAAATATAACTTAGATGTCTTGGATTTTTGTTGCTGTCAGTGCATATTTTTTGGGAGCTTTTGCGGTCTTGATGGACAAGTTTCTTTTGGGCTCTAAAAGAATTTCATCTCCGCAGGTGTACACTTTTTATGTTGGTATTTTTGGTCTTGGAGCTTTTTTGTTTGCTCCTTTTGGATTTGATGTCCCATCTGGTTGGCAGATTGTTGTTGCTCTTGTTGGAGGTGCTGTGTATGTTGGAGGTATCTTTGCACTAAATCTTTCAATAAACAAAGCCGAAGCAAGCAGGGTAACGCCAGTTGTTTTCTCGGTTGTTCCCATAGCTTCGTATCTCATTTCATATTTTTGGGGTCATGAAAATTTGTCATTGGCTCAATTGGGAGGAGTTTCTTTGTTGATTTTGGGTGGACTGCTCATTTCTTTTGATTTACCTTTAAAGATTAAACCGCAGACCTTGAGATTGATGAGAAAAATAAAATTGTCATTTGTGGAAAATGTTGTTTTTGTTGCTGATGATGGTGGTAAAAGTAGCAACAAGTTTTTTGATGGATTTTATGCTGCTTGTGCTTCCGGAATTTTGTTGGCTGTCTCGTATGTTATTTTTAAGGTTGTGTATGCTGAACAGGAATTTTTCAGTGGTTTTATCTGGACACGTCTGGGAGGTTTTTTGGCGGCACTTTCACTTTTGATTGTTCCTGGTTGGCGCAAGGCTATTTTTAAGAGTTTTTCACATGCAAAAAAACCATCCAGAAAGCATGTTAATACTGGCGGAATGTTTGTCGTTAACAAAATTCTTGGCGGAACAAGCTCAATTTTATTGAATAAAGCTTTTCAAATGGGAAGCGTCACTCTTGTGAATTCAATGGTGTCGTTGCAATATGTTTTTGTGCTTATCTTGGTTGCGATTGCCGCCAAAAGACATCCAAAAGCTTTTGCAGAAAAATTATCATTTTGGGATTGGGCGCAAAAAATTGCAGCTATTTTTATTATTGCAATTGGTATGATTTTAATTTCAAAATAAGGCATTTTTCCTAAACTTTATATAAATATTATAAAAATGAAAAAAAATAAAACAAGCAAAAGAAGTTTTTCCCAGGGTTTGAAAAGAGTTTTTGAAGTTTTTCTTCAATCGCTTGGGTTTTTGCTGTCAGTGGTTGTGATTCTTTTTATCTATGCTAATTTGCCTGCAAAAGTGAATAAAGATGATGTTGCAATAGGTGTAACATTTTCTTCGATATATGCTGAACAAATAGGGCTAAATTGGAAAGACGCATATATTGCAATGCTGGATGATTTGAAGATTAGAAATGTGCGATTGCCAATATATTGGGATAGGGTTGAGAAAGTTGAGGGAGAATATGATTTTTCAGATATTGATTGGCAATTGGATGAGGCTGCCAAAAGAGGTGCAAAAATAACTCCAGTTGTGGGACAAAAAGTTCCTCGTTGGCCTGAATGCTATGTGCCAAAATGGGTCGGAGAAGATCCGAGCAATCTTGATCAACCCAGACTCAAAGAGAAGTTACTGGCATTTGAGGAAGTTGTGATTAATCGTTATAAAGATGGTCATCCTGAAATTGTTCGTTGGCAAGTTGAAAATGAACCTTTTTTGAATTTTGGAATTTGCTCAAAAGTTGATACTGGATTGCTTGATAGTGAGCTTGCTAAGGTTAGACAGCTTGATTCAACAAGACCAATTGTCGTTACGGATAGTGGAGAATTGAGCTTATGGGTTAATGCTGCCAAAAGAGCAGATGTTTTTGGGACCACAATGTATCGCGAAGTGTATAGCGCTGAAATGGGACACTGGAGATATCCTATTGGACCAAATTTTTTCAAGATAAAACAATTGATAATAAAACTTTTTGCCAAGCAGGATAATGCTATTGTGATTGAATTGCAAGGAGAACCATGGGTTGGCGGTTGGACAACTGATGCTCCAATTGACGTGCAACTTGCCTCAATGAATGCTGAAATTTTGAGAGATAATGTTGAATTTGCCAAGAAAACTGGCATGAAAGAAATTTATATCTGGGGAGTTGAATGGTGGTATTGGATGAATATTGCTCAAAATAATCCTACTGTTTGGGAGCAGGCAAAACTTTTAATTGAGGAGAATAATACGAAATAGTATTTGTAAGCGTTTATATAATTGTAGAATTTTGAAATATGAAAGAAAAACAAAAAATAGCCATATTTGATATAGACGGAACAATTTTTCGTAAAAATCTTCAATTTGAATTGATTAATGAACTTTCTTGGATGAATATTTTTCCAAGAAAAGTGAGAGATCAAATTGTAACGTTGTATACAAACTGGCTTGAACACAAGGGGACATATGAACAATATCGCGCAGGTCTCGTGGAACTTTATGAAAAGTATATTCGTGGATGCAAACTTTGCGATGTTCAAAGAGCAAGTAAAATGGTGGTGGAATTTCATCAGGATAGAACGTATATTTTTGCTGAAGATGTTATTAAAAAACTCAGAAGCGAAAACTATCACTTGATTGCCATATCAGGATCTCCAGTTGAAATTGTGAAAGAATATAACAAGTCACACTTGAAATTTGATGCGGTATTTGGAAGTGTGTATTAGTTGAATGAGAAAAAGGTGTATACTGGACAATCTGACTATGAGCCAGTCAAAAACAAGGGAAGTCTTGTTAAGCAATATGTGTATGAGCACAATCTTACCTTGGAAGGATCATATGGAATGGGAGATACTGAATCTGATGCAAGTTTTCTTGAATTGGTAGACAACCCTATTGCGTTTAATCCAAATGATAATCTCAAGGAAATTGCGCAGAAAAAAGGATGGAGAATTGTGGTTGAAAAAAAGGATGTGGTGTATGATATTACTCAATGCATTAATATGAATTTGATTTAGAAAAAAGACGTTCTTGTTGGAAAATTTTTTGATAAATAATAAAAAAGCATAAAAACACCGGATTATTTCCGTGTAATTATGCAGAAAACTTATGGCCACATTTCTTATTATATTTTTTGGAATTCTTTTTCTTGTTGTTGTTATTGTGATTGTTAATTTATTTCGTTTCTCTCTTAATGATTTTTTGGAAAAAACAATAAAAAAGTTTTTGTGGCTCTGGCTTCCTTTTCATGCCCTTGGTCGACTTTCAAAAGAATTTGGTAAAAAATATTTCAAGTAATTGTAGCTTTGAAATTTTTGTTTTTGTCTGTTTCCTTTTTCGGCACGCTTCGCAATCGAAGAACTATGATTGCTCGCAAAGAGTTCGCTGTCGCTCTCTGTTGCCTCAAAAGAAAACAGGCAAAGCAAAAGGCAAGCTCTTATTTCTTGAAACCATGTGTTGCGTATAATCGTATTTTTAGGAAAATAAAAAACCTCGCTGCAAAGAGCGGGGTTTTTTATTGAATGTTTTTGTTATTTCATTTTTTCCATAAATTTGGAAAAAATTGTTGGGTTTTCTGCTGCCAATTGAGAAAGTACTTTTCGATCAATTTCCACATTCTTTGATTTCAAAATAGCGATAAATTTGCTGTATGTTGTGTCAAAAAGGCGAACTGCATTGTTGAGTCTAAGAATCCATAGTGCTCTATTTGTGCGTTTTTTTGCACGACGATCGCGATGCGCATATTTTCCAGCTTTCAAAATGGCTTCCTTGGCTGCAACATAATTTTTGCTTCGTCTCCATCGAAAACCCTTGGCCATCTCTAAGACATTCTTTCTTCTTTTTGATGCGGCAACACCGCGTTTTACTCTACTCATTTTGTCTATAAGGTACGAGTAGCTACAAAACGAAGCACCCCGCACCAATTCTCTATTAAGTTCTTAAATTATATTAAAATTTGTGTCGTAAGTGTTTTTAAAAATATTTCTTAAACTAGTACCGGTAGTTTAGTTATTTTTTTATGACACTTATTCCATCTTGGTTATTTTCCAATTGCGTATGGCAATGCTGCCACGATATTTTTTTCGTCTGCTCTGAACATGCGTTTATCTTTTTTCTTGGCTCGTCCTTCAGCACCTGTTTCTTTTGAGTTGTAATGGTTTTGTCCAGTTGACCGTCTGAGCACCTTTCCGTTTTTGGTAATTTTTACTTTTTTAATGACTGATTTCTTTGTCTTAATCTTCGGCATAAAATTTACTTACAACATACAACCTGCAACTTTCAACAAATCGCCGTCTTGCATTTTGTTGAGAAGCTAAGTTGTTTGTTGTTTGTTGTTAGTTGTTAGTTGTTAGTTGTTTCTGCTGGAGCTATAATTACATTAAACCCTCCTGGAAAACGCTTTATTTGATCTTCTATCTTATATGCAACAGTTATGCCACCTAGAAATTCTTGTAAATTTTTTCTGGCCAAATCTTGATGCGCTTTTTCTCTCCCTCGTAGCACAATGTCAATCTTAACTTTATCTCCTTGACGTAGAAATTTTTCTGATTGCGCTCTTTTAAATTCAAGATCATGAGTGTCAGTTCGTAGGCCTAGTCTTACACCTTTTATTTCAATTTTCTTCTGTTTTGCTTTTGCTAATCGTAACTGTTTTGACTGTTGATATAAATGTTTTCCATAATCCATGATTCTGCAAACAGGTGGAACCGCTTTCGGGGAAACTTCAACCAGATCAAGCATTTGTTCTTTTGCTAGTGCCATAGCATCAAAGGTGGACATTTCTCCTAGTTGTTTTCCTTCATCATCAATAACAAAAACATTGGGAACACGAATTGCTTCATTGATGCGAAGTTGTGCTGGCCCGGTTTGTTGTTTTGGTTTGAATCTAAATCGCTTTCTTATTTTTTTGGTGGTTATTTTTATTTCCTAAAAATAGAAAATAATAAAATAACATTTATGGCTGTGCCGCGTGATTATGGGCGACACAATTTTATTATGTACCCCGTAAAATAATTTGGGTACAAATTATCACGGGGCGCTTCAAATTATTCGCTAAAGCTCATAATTTTACGCGGTGGAGCTGATGGGAATTGCACCCATGTCCAAAATTGACAATCCAAAATCCTCTACAAGTTTAGTTTGTTTCATTCCACCTTGCGGCAGATGCGACAGTTTGAAGTAGGAAACAAGCAAAACCTTCAAGTGCCGTCTTCAGAATTATTTCATATGTTGAGTCTGAAAAACCTCAACACACTATTCTCATGTTTGACACCGAGCTCTGCTTACGAGAAATCAGCAGTTCGATGGCTTCGAGCCTAAGCTAAAGCAGGTGAGAAACCAGCAAATGCTTGCGCAAATGTGGCTTTCGCCTTTGATATGAAGTTTGCACTTATATCTTCCACAGCAGTTTAACGATATGTCTGTGGGTGATCGACTTGCATATTTTAAAAAGTACAACCTGTCGAAACTAAACAACCCCCAGCCGCAACTTTGCAAAAAGTTAAGGGTGGCGAATGTTAAATCTAGATATAATACAATTACCCTCTATGCTTATTGTGTGTTGCGGAATTTATAATTTCCAATTTTCAATTTCTAATTTCTAAACAAATCCTAATGACTAAATTTCCAAATGTTTTAAAGCATTAAATCCTTGAGAAATTGAAGATTGTTTGAAAATTGTGAATTGAAAATTGAAAATTACAAAAATGCCTTAAGCATTTTTGAGGGCTCTGTCTATATTCCGTTTTGCCTCATGTTTTGCTATATCTGAGCGCTTGTCGTGAGCCTTTTTTCCGCGTGCTATAGCGAATTCCAACTTAACCAGGCGTCTCTTAGTATACACACGAAGGGGTACTAATGTCAAGCCTTTAGTGTGCAATTTTCCCAGTAAAGACTTAATCTCAGATTTTTTTACTAGCAGCTTTCTTGAGCGAGTTGGATCGTAGGCCAATTTTGGATCAGAAAATGGATATCTTGATATGGTGGCGTTTGTGAGATAAAGTTCACTTTCGTGCATGGATACAAAGCTTCCTTTTAGGCTCATGTGACCTGTTTTCACTGATTTTACCTCTGCTCCAGTCAACATTAAGCCGGCCTCATACTTGTCTTGAAGTTCATAGTCGAAATGGGCTCTTTTGTTGGTAGCTAAGGTTGGCATGGAAAAATATTAATTTTGATAAACTCTTGTGGTTTTAGTTTAGCAATATGCTATAATAAAGTAAATAACAAAAATTAATATAAAAAAAATAAGTTAGAGTTCTCTGGATGGAAAACTTAAGACTTGTTTACGAAATAAATGATTGATGAAAATAAAACGATCTTAATAGCTGAAGATGAAGATGATTTGCGTCAAATGTATACAATAGCACTTTCAGCAGCAGGATTTGAGGTTATTGAAGCAAGCGATGGTGCGCAAGCATTGTCATTGTTAGAAGAAAAATATGAAGTAATAGACTTGATTTTGTTGGATATCGTTATGCCAGGAATGGACGGGTTTGAAACATTGGAAAATCTTAAAAAAGATGAAAGATTTAAAAATATTCCCGTGCTTGTTTCCACAAATTTGGACAATGATGATGATAAAAGAGAGGCTTTGAAGATGGGTGCAAAGGATTATTTTGTGAAATCCAAGCACACCCCATCAGAGTTGGCAGCCAAGGTAAAAATGGTAATTTCCGAATAGTATATTTCTTGTAAGTCAGAGATTTTTTTTGAATGTTTTTGAAAAGTGCTTGTCAAAGCACTTTTTTTATTGTTCAGTTTTCTTGTATTCTAGCGATATTGTAAGTTTTACCTAAACCTTTATTTTAATTGACTAATGGCTCAAAAAAGGGTAAGGTATGATATGCATAAAGAAAATATTATATGAAGAAAAAAATCAAAGTTGAACTATTAGCGCCGGCGGGCAGTCCGGAAAAACTTAAATATGCCATCAAATATGGGGCAGATGCTGTTTATGCTGGAGTGCCGGATGTTTCAATGCGCGCCAGGGTCAATACTTTTACAGAAAAAGATCTCTTGGAGGCGGCAAAATTTGTGCATAGTGAGGGTAAAAAAATATTTGTAACATTGAATATTTATGCCCATAATTATCATCTTGCAAAAATAGAAGCGCATTTGAAATTCTTAAAAAAGGTTAATGTTGATGCGGTGATTGTGGCGGATCCAGGCGTGATTATGCTGGTGAAAAAGCATCTGCCAAAAGTTGCCATTCATCTTAGCACGCAGGCTAACACGACAAATTGGCAGGCGGCTAAATTTTGGTATGACTTAGGTGTGACAAGAATAGTTTTAGCCAGGGAGGTTACACTAGAGGATATTGCTCAAATAAAAAAACATGTGCCGAAACTTGAATTGGAATATTTCGTGCACGGTGCAATGTGCATGAGTTATTCCGGACGTTGTATTTTGAGCAAATGGATGAGCGGAAAAAGTGCAAACCTTGGAGATTGCACACAACCATGTCGCTGGGCATACCGCCCAACTTGCAACACACAACTTACAACTAACAACAATAAAACACAAAAAATAAGAAAGGCGTTGTCAGTTGATAGTTGTGAGTCGTCAGTTTTTAAAACAATGGAGGTTGAGGAGGTTCAGAGTGGGAGGCCGATTTTGTTGGAAGAAGATTCGCATGGAACATATTTTTTTAACAGTAAGGATTTGAATTTGCTTTCGCATTTGCGAGAACTCAGAAATGCGGGCGTGACATCGTTTAAAATAGAGGGGCGCAATAAGAGCGTGTTTTATGTGGCAAACGTTTGCAGGGCATATAGAAGCGTTCTGAGTGCAATTGAGAGCAAAAAAACAGCTCTGGAGGCCAGAAAAATTGAAAAATGGGCATCCAAAGAATTGGATAAATTGGCAAATCGTGGCTATACTAAGGGATTTTTGCTTGGAAATGAACCCGAGCATGGTTTTGAGGGACAACAGGCTAATGGCGATTTTCAGTTCGTGGGCGAGATTTTGGCTAGTTCTGGCGCAGAAATAACCGCCAAGATTCACAATGTTGTGAAACCTGGCGATAAGTTGGAAATCATTGATAAAGAGAAAAACATTGCTATTAAAGTTTTAGCAATTTACAATCAAGATAGAGAAGAAGTTTCTTCAGCACACGGCGGACACGGCAAATTGTATTTTTTGAAAATTAACAAGAAAGATGTTCAGCCGTATTCGTTGTTGAGAAAAATTGGCTAGAATTTTTGTTTTGTGTGTTGGTCGCGAGAATACGTTTTTGTTTTTGTCACGGAGAAATAATTGCAACTTTTGACATAACACCAATGTGACTTATTTCTAGTGAAAAAACAAAAAGTATTCTCACTCCCTTAATTTAATTTGAATTATTTTAGAAAAATGAAAAAAGAATTATTTGAGGAATTGAAGACTAGTTTATTGGAATTGAGTCATATTGGTAGTGCTATGGCGCTTTTGCATTGGGATCAGGAGGTTTATATGCCAAAAAATGGTGCAGAATTTCGTGCAAAAACTCTGGCCAATCTTGCAGGTATTATGCATGAAAAATTTGTTTCAAAAGAATTTGAAAAATTATTAAAACAAATTTCAAAACTTGAAAAAAATAATGAATTAAATAAAAATGAAACAATTATTTTTAGTGAAATTTGGAGACAATTTTCTAGAGAAAAGAAATTGCCTTTGGAATTTGTTAGAGATTTAACCGAAACATGTTCTAATGCTCAATCCGTATGGGCTGAGGCAAGAAAAAAATCTGATTTCAAGATATTTCTCCCATTTTTAGAGAAAATTGTTGAGCTAAAAAGGAAAGAAGCTGAATTGGTTGGTTTTGAAGACTCTCCTTATGATGCTTTGCTAGATGAATATGAACCGCAAATGACATCGCAAGAAGTGTCTATTATATTTTATGAATTGAAAGAATTTTTAGTAGATTTTCTTAAAAAAATAAAGAAAAGTAAGATTAAAATAAATCCAACTATTTTGAATGGAAAATTTGAAACAGAAAAACAGAAAAAATTTAATGAATTTGTTATAGGTAAAATGGGGTTTGATTTTGGCTGCGGAAGATTGGATACAAGCACGCATCCATTTTCTACGAGTTTTAATCCAGAGGATACTAGAATTACGACAAGTTATGATGAGAAAAATTTATTTTATTCACTTTCCAGCGCAATTCATGAAACTGGGCATGCGCTATACGAACAAGGGCTCTTGTCTGAAAACTTTGGAACGCCGCTTGGCGAATCTATTTCGCATGGAATTCATGAATCACAGTCCCGAATTTGGGAAAAAATAGTAGGACAGAATATTAATTTTTGGAAATATTTTTATCCTAAGTTAAAAAAAGAATTTTCACAGCCATTTGAAAAAATTAGTTTGGAGGAATTTTATAAAAATATAAATTATGTAAAACCTTCACTAATAAGAACTGAATCAGATGAAGTTACCTATAATCTGCATATTATCTTAAGATTTGAAATTGAAAAAGATTTAATAGAGGGCACAATAGAGGCTAAAGATTTGCCAAAAATTTGGAATAGTAAAATGAAAGAATATTTAGGTGTAAATGTTCCAAATGATGCAAGCGGAATTCTGCAAGATGTCCATTGGTCTGGTGGTTCAATTGGATATTTTCCAACATATGCTTTAGGGAATCTTTATTCTGCGCAGATTTTTGATGCTGCTAAAAAAGATATTTTAAATTTAGAAAAGGAATTTGCGTTAGGAAATTTTGAACACTTCAGAGAATGGCTTAGAAATAAAATACATATTCATGGAAAAACTTTTTCCGCTAATGGATTAATAAAAGAGATAACAGGAGAAGAATTGAATAGCAAATATTTTATTGATTACATAACTGATAAATATAAGAACATCTATGAATTATAAAAAAACAACTTTAAAAAATGGACTTAGGATTTTGACGATTCCGATGAGTGGAACTCAGACTGCAACTGTGATGTTGATGGTCGGTGTTGGTTCTCGCTATGAAAATGAAAAACAAGCGGGAATCTCACACTTTATTGAGCATATGCTTTTCAAGGGAACAGAGAAGCGTCCAACTGCGCAATCAATTTCTGAGGAACTCGATTCAATTGGTGGAGAATTCAACGCTTTTACTGCCAAGGACAAAACTGCATATTATGCAAAAGTTGATTCTCGTCATATTGAAAAAGCTTTCGATGTTGTTTCGGATATTTTTTTGAATTCAAAAATTGAGCAAGTTGAAATTGATAGAGAAAGAGGCCCTATTTTGCAAGAGCTCAGTATGTATGAAGATGAACCGCGCAGAAGTGTTGGGGATGAGTTTGAAAAAATGTTATATGCAGATCAATCATTGGGACGAGGCATTGTTGGATATAAAAAAACAATTTCTGATTTCAAAAGAAAAGATTTTATTTCTTATATGAAGAAATATTACAATGCCAGTGAAACTGTTGTTTGTGTGGCGGGAAAGTTTGATGAAAAGAAAATCGTTTCGCAAATAGCTTTGTGTTTTAAGAAATTTCAGACAGGTTCGAAAGCACAATTAAAAACAGTAAAGGAAAAGCAAGCTCTTCCAGCTGTACATTTGAAGTTCAAAAAAACAGATCAAACTCATTTTATTTTGGGTAATCGTGCTTTTAAGCAAAATCATCCTGATAGATATGTTCTGGCTTTGATGTCGGTAATTCTTGGTGGAAACATGAGTAGTCGTCTTTTTATTGAAATTCGTGAAAGAAGGGGGTTGGCATATTTTGTCCATACTAGCGTGGACACTTATCAGGATTGTGGATATATTGCTACTCAAGCTGGTGTGGAACATGGCAAATTGGAAGTGGCTGTCGCAGAAATTTTGAAAGAATACAAAAAAATCGCAACAGAGAAAGTTGATCCAAGGGAATTGCAAAAAGCAAAGGACTACGTTAAAGGACGAGCAGTAATGGGTTTTGAAGCATCTGATGATGTGGCAATGTTTTTCATTGATCAAGAAATGCACAAGGAAAAAATCATGACTCCGCAAGAAGTTTTTGCTGAAATTGATAGGGTTAGTGTGGATGATATCTTGAGAGTTGCAAAAAATATTTTTAAAAATGAAAAATTGAATTTGGCAGTGATTGGACCTCACAAAAATAATAAAAAACTTTTGGAATTGATGAAAGCCTAGTTTTTTCATGGCTACTCAATATCCTTTATTAATCTATGGATGTTCAACGAATTGATGTTTCGACGAAAACAATCTTAAAATTTTTTGCAGTCATTTTGGGCTTGGTGTTTTTGTATTTGGTTCGTGACGTGGTGGCACTTTTTTTTCTTTCTGTTATTTTGACGGCAACATTAGAGCCATTGATAGATTGGTTTTCCAAACGTAAGGTCGGAAGATCTTTTTCCGTGATTATTATTTATGTTGCTCTGCTTTCGGTTGTTGGTATCATGCTTTCTTTTTTGGTTCCCCCACTGGTAAGTCAATTCAAGGATTTTACCCAAAATCTTCCTTTGTATAGCGAGACATTTTCCAAGACATTTGCAGGCATAGAGCAGTATGCATTTTCTTATGGAATTCAATTTAATAGTCATGAATTTTTGCAAAACACTGTTGATGGGCTCTTTAAATCTTCGAATCAACTTTTTTCGACAACTGTGGGAGTTTTTTCTTTCTTCATTTCTCTTTTGGTTATTTTGGCACTTACATTTTATATGTCGGTTAAAGAGGATGGAATGAATAAATTTTTGATTTCAATAATGCCACAGTCAAATCAGGCATACATTATTTCATTGGCAAATCGTGTCAAAAGCAAAATTGGAAAATGGATGTTTGGACAGATTATTTTGATGCTAATTATTTTCGTGCTTGATTTTGTTGCCCTTTCAATTTTTAATGTCCCATATGCTTTGATCTTGGCACTTTTGGCTGGAATTTTGGAGATAGTGCCATATTTGGGTCCAATTATTTCTGCAACGCTGGCCTCACTTGTTGGTTTTTTGATTTCTCCAATGACTGGATTGATCATTTTGATAGTGCTTACGACTATTCAGCAAATGGAAAGTCATATTATTGTTCCACAAGTCATGAAAAAAGCCGTTGGTCTGAATCCAGTTTTTGTTATTTTAGCACTGCTAACGGGGGCGCAATTGGGTGGAACGCTTGGAGCAATTTTAGCAGTACCTATTGCAACAGCACTCAGTGTTTTTGTGGGCGATTTTGTGAACAAGGATACTAATTCTTATTCTGGGAAACAAAATGTGTAAGTCATGCCTGTTTTAATTTTGTATGTCTGATAAATTAAATAAAAATATTTTGGCCACCATCACATATTATGACGGATTGAATTTTCCGCTCACTGCTTTTGAGGTGTGGAAATATTTAATTAGGAGTGATTACTATACGCTAAATAAGGATGAAAAAATAACAATTGCGCAGGTTGTTCAACATTTACATGATAAAAACATAATTAAATTTATTGACCACCTGAATGGATTTTATTTTTTGGTTGGACGCAAGGAGTTGGTAACAAGGCGCATTGGAAATGCAAAGCTTTCTGCAGAAAAAATAAGAAAATTGCATTTTGTTGCCAAGGTTTTAAGATTTGTTCCATTTGTCAGGATGATCGGAATCACTGGCGCCCTTGCCATGAAAAATGCTCGGATGGAAAGCGATTGGGACTTGTTGATTGTAACTAAGTATAAAAAAATATGGACTTGTAGAACATTGGTAACTGTTGTTTTGCACTTGCTCGGGAAAAGACGACATGGTAAACATGTTGCCAATAGGGTTTGTTTGAATTTTTTTGTTACAGATCAATCCATGGAGATTATTACTAAGGATTTGTTTTCAGCAAATGAATATATGTTCCTCTTTCCTTTGTATGGTCAAGAAATGTATACAAAATTTCAAATAAAAAATCGTTGGATTAAAAACATGAAGCCATCGTATGCTTTGAGCGACATTGAACCATTAGGAACGGTGGCGGATTCTTTTTGGGCAAGACTTTTTCGTGATATTGGCGAAAATATTTTGCTTTGGGATTGGATTGAACACTGGCTAAAGAAAATTGAAAGCAAGCGCATAAGCCTTAATCCCAAAACTCATCAGGAAGGAAGTTTAATATATGCAGATGATGACGCCTTGATTTTTTTGCCAACTCCTCATGGACCGAAGATTTTTGAAAAATTTAAAGAAAAAATAGAGCAGTTAAAGGGTTAAATTATACACATTTCGTCGGCCGACGGAATGTGTATAATCTGTGAATGATAGCTTGGAGCAAAATTTATAAAAAAGCTGTGTTTAAAGCAAAAATGACGAGGCAAGGTTGACTTAATATCATTTTGGGTGTATACTGTTTAACCAGTGAACTGGTCTAAAGTAATCATAGATTTTTCCCGAATATTGACCGAAAGTTAATCATAGAAAATGCCAGATAATGAAATCCTAGAAAAGTGCATTGTAG
>LBRX01000023.1 GCA_000991645.1 Candidatus Moranbacteria bacterium GW2011_GWE2_36_40 | reverse complement strand
CAGTTTCCAAAGACTTTGCACTGCTTACTCCAAAAAGAAGAGAAAATATCATTCAAATTATCATCAGCAATTTTACGGATATTTTTGGATGGGCCCGGTAAAAAATAAGAAATATTTAGGTTTGTTATAAACTGAATTTTGTGTTATTCTAAACTTGAATTGTGTTATTTTTTCGCTTGCTACGATTAGTAATAAATAACAAAAAACAAAAATAAAAAAATGGTTGAACCATGTATAAAAGTTGATCAATTAAGGGTAATATATAACAAAGGAAAGTCCAATGAAGTACGTTCATTGGATGGTGTTAGTGTGGAAATTTATCCTGAAGAATACATCATAATTTACGGACCTTCTGGTTGTGGAAAATCAACCTTGCTGTATGGTATTTCCGGATTGCAAGCACCCACATATGGAGATGTTATTGTGCAAGGAAAAAATTTGGCGCAAATGACAAAAAGAGAAAAGGTGGAATTTCATCAGACCCGTATAGGTATGGTTTTTCAGGCATTTTATCTTATTGAAACTTTGACAGTTCTTGACAATGTTTGTTTGCCAAAAGTTTTCCGTGGAGAAAGTCTCAAAGAGAGACGCGAAAAAGCCATGGAATTACTTAGACGTTTTGGTATTTCCGAGCAAGCTGACAAATTTCCAGCGCAGCTTTCCGGTGGTCAGAAGCAGCGTGTTTCTATTGCTCGAGCCTTGGTTAATAATCCTGAAATAATCCTTGCTGATGAACCTGTTGGAAATTTGGATAGTGAATCTGCTCAAAATGTTTTGGATATATTTAGAGAGATAAATGGTATTGATAAGAAAACCTTGATTATGGTTACACATAATCCAGAGCACCTTGTTTATGCGGATCGCATTATTCACATGAAAGATGGAAAAAAGGTTAGTGAAGAAGTAAATCATGATAAGCGTCCAGCTGAGGCATTAAGAAAAGATGTGGCTGAAACACCAGAAGAAATTTCAAGTGAGTTGAAATTGTTGATGCGAACTTTTAAAAATTTGTCTCTACAACAAGTTGGAGTTTTGCTTGTTCCGTTTAAGGCAAAACAAATGTTGTCACATATTATTTCAGAATTAAATGAAGAACAAATAGGGGCGGCTGAAAATTTATTGAAAGAATTTTTGTTTAAAAATATAGATAGCGAAACACTTTCAGATAAACTTGATTTGGATTTTGACAAAGGCGGTGCTGGATGGAACAGACTTAGAGCCATGTCTTTTACTGATCGCGCAAAAATGATAATGGCACAAACAGAATTTCTCAATAATGATGAAACTGGCGGTATTGTTGCATTTTGTGATTATCTAGTTAAACTTTATAATCTCAAGTTTGATGAAGAAGTTCTTCTAAGGTTTAGGGCTTTTATAAAATTACGCGTTGAAAACAGAATTGATAGATTTGGCTTGCAACAAAGATTGGATGCACCAAAGAAGCTTGGTGGAGTTGGTTTGTATAAGGGTAGTGCTGAAAAGGTTGTGCGTGAAGTTGAACTAATTATGTTATTAAGATACTCAGCATAAGCATAAAAACACTTAAACATTTAATCATATAAACCAAAAATACAAAAAAGATTGTCTTGTTTGTATGTTTGTATGATTGTATGACTGCATGATTATATGAAATTTATTGATCTGTTTAAATTATCAACTAGAATGTTTAGAGCGAGAACTTCTCGAACACTCTTGACTGTCTTGGGTATGAGTATTGGAATAGGGGCTATTTTATTCTTGGTTTCCTTGGGGTATGGGTTGCAAAAAACTTTATTGGAAAGAATTACTACTTCTGATTCTCTTTTAACTCTGGATATTTCTGAAGCAAAATCAGGTATAGTTTCATTGGATAGTGAAATGGTACAAAAATTTCAAGCCATGCCAGGCGTTGAAGATGTGAGTCCTGCTTTTCAGGTTACCACGCAGGGACACTTAGAAAATTTGTCAGCAGATCTTGTGGCTATTGGTTCAAAACCATCTTTTCTTAAGCTTGGTGGATATACCGCCAGTAAAGGAGTTTTGCTTAGTGATAATGATCCAAATGGAATTATTATTAGCAGTGCCGTGGCTCAAGTTTTTGGTAAGAATGTTGATGAAATGATAGGCAAAGAAATGTCATTTTCTTTTTATGTTCCAAAAGTTGTGATTGAAAAAAATTCAAACAATGCACTTGAAGATGATTCTCAAACACAAAATGACTTCGAGAGAGTTGATAGTGATGTAAAATATAAAATTGTTGGAGTTATTGATGGGGAAGACAACATTGCATATCTGAATATGTCTTCAATGAATAATTTAAATATCAATAAATACGGACAAGTAAAAGTCAAAGCTCGTTCTAATGGAGAAATGACTGTCATAAGGGATAATGTTCTTGAATATGGATTGCTCGTTTCTTCTTTGTCTGACACGGTTGATCAGGCGAATCAGATCTTTAAGGTTGTTCAGATAATTTTGATGTTATTTGGAATTATAGCTTTAGTTGTTTCTGCTATTGGAATGTTTAACACGATGACAATCACTTTGCTTGAAAGAACTGAAGAAATTGGTATTATGAAATCCATTGGAGCTTCTGATATGAGTATTTCCGTTATGTTTTTCATGGAGTCTGCTATCATGGGATTTTTGGGTGGATGTGCAGGTGTTACCATTGGTTGGCTTGGAGGAATTGGTTTTAATACTGCTATTAATTTGATAGCAACAAGATTTGGAGGTCAAGCTGTAAGCTTGTTTTATAGTCCAACTTGGTTTGTTATTTCTATTTTGGTGTTTTCTGCAATTGTTGGATTTTTTACAGGTCTTGTGCCTGCTCATCGAGCCAGTAAAATTGATCCATTGGATGCTTTGAGATATAAATAAAAACCACTGATTATAACTGATTTTTCTGATTACACATGATTTTTAAAATCAGTGAAATCACTTTAATCATGTGTAAATCAGTGGTTCTGTTTGTGTATTTAAATGTTTGCATGTTAGTATGTTTGTATGAAGTTACTGTACGGAAAATCTGTAGCAGAGGAGATATTAAGTCGTTTGAAAAACGATATTTTAATGCAATCTCAAAAACCAGAATTGGCAGTCATTTTGGTGGGCAATGACGAGGCATCGCAGCTATATGTAAATCTTAAAGAAAGAAAGGCCAAGGAGATTGGTATGAATTTTGTTCGCTATGATTTTTCTGAAGATGTTTCTGAGAATGATATTCTAGTTCAAATTGAAAAACTTAATGCTGACGTAAATGTTAATGGCATAATCGTACAACTTCCATTGCCAAAAAAATTTGATACGCAAAAAATTATATCAAGCATTGATCTAAAAAAAGATGTTGATGGATTTTCCGCCCAAAGCGGATCCGCTTTTGGCGGACATCCTGGGACAGCTCCAGTATTCCCAAGGGCAATAATGAAATTAATTGAAAGTTCAGAACAAAGTATTCCTGGCAAGAAAGCAATCGTTATAGTGAATTCTGAATTATTTGGACAAGTAATGATTGAAATTCTAAATCAAAAAGGTGCTATTACACAGTATGTTTTGGCTGAAAATATATCCTCGAAACTAAAGGAAATTAAGGGTGCAGACATTGTGGTAAGTGCTGTGGGCTCGCCAGGGCTGCTTAAGGGTCAAATGCTAAAAGATGGCTCTATTATTATCGATGGTGGTATTGAAAAAGTTGGAGAAAAGGTTTTTGGTGATGTTAATTTTGCTTCAACAGAAGCTCTTTCTGGTTATATCACACCAGTTCCGGGTGGGGTTGGACCGCTTACAATTGCATGTCTTCTAGAGAACACTTTTTTAGCCTTTGAGGCTCAACAAAAGGAAAATTAGTATTGATCTTGCGTATATTGTATGATATCATAAAAACAACTTAAGAAGGGTTGTTTTTTGTTTTGAATTTGAAAATCGTTCAAATACATTTTTTGGTAAAATT
Source organism: Candidatus Moranbacteria bacterium GW2011_GWE2_36_40 (assembly GCA_000991645.1). Taxonomy (GTDB): domain Bacteria; phylum Patescibacteriota; class Minisyncoccia; order Moranbacterales; family GWC2-37-73; genus UBA12068. The sequence goes on along the minus strand of LBRX01000023.1, from coordinate 11,133 downwards.
GAAAAAACATAAACCATCCAGAATAAAATTTTTTGAGAAAATATTCTCGACGCTCCAGAATTTCTAACTAAAATTTTCCCTCAATCAACACAATCAAAGGAAAATTTTAGAGAAATTCTGGGCTTACTCAATCAAAAAATATTTTTCAAAAAATTTATTCTGTCTGTTTTATGATCTTGCTTGTTTTTATTTTTGTATAAATTTGTAACTTTTAAATATATGAAATACGAACCAAAAGAAATTGAAAAAAAATGGCAAGGTAGATGGGAAAAATCTGGCTCTTTTAAGATTGATAAGGATAATGAATCTAAAGAAAAATTTTATATTCTTGATATGTTTCCATATCCATCTGGAACAGGGCTCCATATGGGACACACTGAAAGTTATACTGCTAGTGATGTTTATTATCGTTTCAAGAAAATGCAGGGTTATAATGTTTTGCATCCACAAGGTTTTGATTCTTTTGGTTTGCCAGCGGAAAATTATGCCATCAAAACAGGAGTAAAGCCTGTTGAAACAACCAAGAAAAATATTATTACTTATATTGAGCAAATGAAATCTTTGGGTTTTGATTATGATTTCGATGAAAAAGTTATTACTTCTGATCCTTCATATTATAAATGGACGCAATGGATTTTTGGAAAATTTTTTGAAAATGGCTTGGTCTACAAAAAAACTCAAAAAACCAATTGGTGCTCATCTTGTCAGACTGTTATTGCTAATGAACAAGTTGTAAATGGTGAATGTGAAAGGTGTGGAACGGAAATAATACAAAAGGAAGTTCCAGGTTGGTTTTTTAAGATTACGGATTTTTCTGATGAGCTGATTGCTGGTCTTAGTAATGTTGATTGGCCGGAATATACCAAGAAAAATCAGATAAATTGGATTGGAAAATCGCAGGGTGCTCTTTTGAAATTTCAAATTAAAGATTCTCAAAAATATATTGAAGTTTTTACTACGCGTCCAGACACCCTGTTTGGTGCTACTTATATGGTGCTGGCTCCCGAGCATAAATTGGTTGGCGAATTGAAAGATGAAATTTTCAATTGGAGTGATGTTGAAAAATATGTAATTCAAACTCAAAACAAAACAGAATTGGATAGAATGGAAGCCAAGGAAAAGACTGGGGAAAAGTTGGAGGGCGTGGTTGCTATAAATCCAGCGAATGGTCAAGAGATTCCTATTTTTATTGCCGACTATGTTTTGGCTGGTTATGGAACTGGTGCAATTATGGCGGTGCCAGCACATGATGAACGCGACTTCGAATTTGCGAAAAAGTATGACATTCCAATTATGGAAGTTATTTCTGGGGGAAATGTTGAAGAAAAAGCTTACATTGAAAATGGCGAGCTGATCAATTCTGGAAAATTTAATGGAATGTCAGTTGAGGAAGCCAAGCAAAAAATTACTGAATTTGTTGGCGGGGAAATGACGGCAACGTATCGTTTGCGTGACTGGTCTTTTTCTCGTCAGCGTTATTGGGGCTGTCCGATTCCGATTGTGTATTCTCCAGAGGGTGAAGCAAAATTGGTTCCAGAGAAGTATTTGCCATGGACACTTCCTGAAGATGTTGATTTTGTCCCAACTGGAGTGGCTCCACTTTCCAAATCGGAAGAATTAAAAAAACGTGTTGAAGATATTTTTGGACAGGGTTGGACTGCTGAATATGACACAATGGATACTTTCGTGGATTCTTCATGGTACTTTTTGCGTTATCCTGATCCGCATAACGAGGAAAAATTTTGCTCAGCAGAACGACTTTCAAAATGGATGCCAGTAGATTTGTATATCGGAGGAGCAGAGCACACATATATGCATCTTTTGTATGCCAGATTTATTACAAAAGCGATGCATAAAATTGGATTGATTGATTTTGATGAACCTTTTCTTAAACTTCGTCATCAAGGAATGGTACTTGATAAGGAAGGTAAAAAAATGTCCAAATCCAAGGGTAACGTTATTAATCCTGACAGCATGGTGGAAAAATTCGGAGCTGATAGTGTTCGCACTTACATGCTTTTTGCAGCGCCTCTGGAAGATGAAGTGATGTGGAATGAAGACAACATCGTTGGCGTGCGAAGATTTTTGGATAGGGTTTGGAAAATAAAACAACAAACAATAAACAACAAACAACAAACAACAGAAAATTTAAAAATTCAAACATTGTTGCATAAGACAATTAAAAAAGTTTCTGAAGATATTGAAAACTTCAGATTCAACACGGCAATTTCGCAGATGATGATTTTGGTTAATGCTATGGAAACCTGTCGCTCGCGAGCGACGGGTGAAAAAGAACAATTACTTTCTAAATCACATTACGAAACACTTTTAATCCTTTTATCTCCTTTTGCTCCACACATTGCTGAGGAATTATGGTCCTCCTTCGCTGAAGCTACGGCGGACGAAGGAAAAAATAAATACAAGGAATCCATATTTTTACAAGCTTGGCCAGTGGTTGACGAAAAATATTTGCAGGATGAAGAGGTTGAAATGGTTGTGCAGGTTAATGGAAAAGTGCGTGAGCGTTTGATGGTGGCGCATGATGTTACAGAAGACGAAGCGAAAGAAACAGCACTTGAGAGTTCAAAGGTTAAAGTTTTTACTGAGGGAAAAGAAATTAAAAAAATAATTTTTGTACCAGGAAAGTTGATTAACATCGTGGTTTCTTAATTGTGATGTTTGTATCTCCGTCAAATTTCAGGCAAATATATATTTTTTGCTCGGCCTCTGTCTCTCGAGTCGACCGGCAGCTCGCAAAAAACAATATTTGCCTGAAATTTTAAAAAATAAAATATAATTTTTGAAATGCAAAGAAAAAAGGTTGTTACAATTGGTGGTGGAACGGGAAGCTTTATGCTTCTTAGCGGATTAAAAAAATATCCAGTGGATATTTCAGCGATTGTTTCAATGGCTGATGATGGAGGCTCAACTGGTGTGCTTCGCGATGAACTTGGCGTGCTTCCTCCAGGAGACGTTAGACAATGTTTAGTGGCGCTTAGTGATTCTTCAAAAGCATTGCGGGAACTGATGAATTATCGTTTTGAAGATGGTGGTCTTAAAGGTCATAATTTCGGAAATTTATTTTTGTCTGCTCTGGAAAAAATAAATGGTAATTTTGATAAGGGGGTGCAGGAGGCTGAAAAAATATTGAATATAAAAGGTAGAGTAATTCCTGTTACTAATGATGACGCGAGACTTTTTATGCTGCTTAAAAATGGAAAAATATTGAAAGGAGAAATAAGCATAGGTTTAAATATTGAAATGCAACGCATTGGTCTGGATAAGATTTATCTATCCTCAAATGTCAGGGCAAATCCAATGGCCATTAAAGCAATCAAGGAGGCCGATGTGGTGGTGCTTGGTCCTGGAAATTATTATTGCAGCATAGTCCCAAATCTTTTGGTAAAGGGAATTGCAGATGCATTAAAAAAGACAAATGCCAAGATAATTTATAATTGCAATTTGACTAATAAAAAAGGACAAACCGATGGTTTTACATTAGATGATTATGCTCATGATATAAACAAATACATTGGAAAAAACAGGATAGATTTTGTCACGTATAATACGAAGAAGCCGACAAAAAATTTAGTTGAGGAGTATGAAAAACAACGAGAATTACTTGTTAGATTTGTTAGGGATAAAATTTCCAATAGAAGTTATAGAGTGGTTCGTGGTGACATGCTGGCCGGCAAGAAAATTAAATATGCTAAGTCTGATGTATTAGCTGCTCAACGCTCTTTCATTCGTCACGATAGTGATAAATTGGCCAAGGTTCTAATGATGATTTTGGAGCTGGGGGAATATGAGAATATAATAAAAGAAATAGTATAGTTTTTAAAATATAAATTAAATATTGTGGATGAATTAAAACAAGAAAGAAAAACAACTTCTCAGCAGAATTTGCCTGAAAAAATGCTGACACTTTCTGAATTTCGAAGAGAACTTGGGATTCCTTTGGTTTTGGCAAAGAAGTTGATTATTTGGGGTGAAATTGAGGCTGTGAAAGCAATCGATGGAACACTTAGAATTGCAGCTCCAGAAGTTGCCGTTGCGAGAGTTCTTATTGGAACTCCATTAAAAAAGTCTTATCTTTTTATTAGAGCACTTGGTCCGGGTCTTATCACTGGAGCATCAGATGATGATCCAGGTGGAATCGGAACATATAGTGCTGTTGGTGCAAAATTTGGTTTGAGCATTTTATGGATGGCTGCTTGGCTTTTGCCGATGATGCTGGCTATTCAAGAAACATGTGCGCGAATTGGCATTGTTACTAACACAGGACTAGCTGCTGTACTTAAAAAATATTTCAAAAAAAGAACTGTGATGAGCGCAGTGTTGCTGCTTATGATTGCAAATGTTGTAAATATTGGAGCTGATCTTGGTGCAATGGCAGCATCTCTTAAGATGGTTACGGGTATTAACTATGGAATAGGTGCTGTATTTTTTGCAGTGACAATAATTTTGTTAGAGGTTTTTGTTAAATATCATACGTATGTTAAGGTTTTAAAATGGCTGACGCTTTCTGTTTTTGCATATATTATCGCAGGATTTATGACTAATCCTGATTGGCTTAATATTTTTAAAAATTCTTTTATACCGCATATATCTTTTACAAAGGAATATATTTTTGCAATGATTGCTGTTTTTGGAACAACCATTACACCGTATCTTTTTTTCTGGCAGGCTTCAGAGGAAGTTGAAGATGGAAGAATGAATCATAATGGATACAAGAAAAAATTTGTTCATTCGAGAGTTTCACATATGCGTACGGATGTGAATGCTGGAATGATTTTGGCAAACATTGTTTTCTTCTTTATTGTGCTAACAACCGCAAATGTCCTTTTTGCAAATGGCATAACAAATATTGATTCAGCGCAAGATGCTGCCTTGGCGTTGAGGCCTTTGGCTGGCGATTATGCATTTTTGCTTTTTGCAATTGGCATCATTGGCACCGGACTATTGGCAGTACCAATTCTGGCTGGAAGTGGGGCATATGCGCTTAGTGAACTTATGAGCTGGAATAATGGTTTGGAGGAAAAATTTTCCAAGGCCAAAGGTTTTTATTTGGTTATTATTTTTTCCATCTTTGTTGGCCTTGCAATGAACTTCTTGGGAATTAATCCGATAACAGCTTTGTATTGGTCAGCATTTTTAAATGGAGTTATTGCTTTACCACTTCTTGCAATTATAATGAAAATTGGAGGTGACAAAAAAATAATGGGAAATGAAACAAATCCTTTGTGGGTTAGAATTTTTGGATGGTCTGCTGTTTTTGCTACAACTCTGGCTCTTGTTGGTATGGCGGTTGTTAGTATTTAATCATATAAAAATCTGAAATAATATTATGGATGTTGAGAAAAAAATTGTTATATTTTTCAATAAGCATGAGTCAAAAAGTTTTGATACATTGAGCTATTTAGTTAGCAATGTTTTTTTCTTAATATTTTTTTGGTTTTTTGTTGCTGCAGTTGTTGTTTATTATGATTTGTTGGTGGGGGCATTATTTTGCCTTGCCTTGGTTATGGTTTTTTCTTTGCATTTTTTGATCAGCGAGGGAATTTTGAAATGGGGTTCAAAAAAGCTTGGGTTGGGCAGAGTACGTCCTTATAAAGCTTACCCTGAAGAAATAAAACCAATAGGTAGAAAATTTGCCGACTCTTCTTTTCCCTCCTCACATTTGGCCAGTATGGTTGGTGGGCTGGTGGTGCTTGATTATTTTTATAGTAGTATTTTTTTCTATGCTATTTTTGCTGTAATTATCCTTGGCTGGTCCCGGCTCAGAAATGGTATGCATTATCCAACAGATATCCTTGCTGGAATTTTGCTGGGGTTAGTTTATGGATATGTGGCACTGTATATGCTTAGTATTTTATTTTAAAATCTATGAAAGTATTTATTGATTTTGATGATGTAATTTTTAATACGAAAAATTTTAAACATGATTTTAAGAACATGTTTTTTGAAAATGGAATTTCAAATGAGATTTTTGATAAATATTACAATGATCCTAATGATTCGCGAGCAATAAAAACATTTGATCCCTGGCTGCAAATAGAGCGAATTTATGATAATGAAGTTGAAGTGGATAGGGAAAAATTAAACAATTTGGTGCGCAAATTTATTTCAGACATGTCTGGATATATTTTTGTTGACGTTCTTGCTTTTGTTAATATTGTGGGTGTGAAAAATATTTTCATCGTATCATTTGGTGAACGTGAGTTTCAAACGAAGAAAGTGTTAAATTCTGGTATTGGAAAATTTATTCCGAATATTGTTATTACAGATACTTCCAAAGCAGAAGCTATTGCTAAAATTCTGGAAAATGAAAAAAATAATACATCAGAAAATATTTTTTTTATTGATGATCGCAGTGAACAAATTCGGGATGTGAAAGAAAAATTTCCTAATGTTATTACTGTTCTAGTGAAACGCCCAGAAGGTCGTTATCAAGAAATGCAAAAAGAGGATTGTTGTGATTATGAGGCGCATAATTTGAAAGAAGTTGAGAAGATAATCAAGGATATTGAAAAGATTTAATTTATATATGAATATTAAAAAACTGCAACAATTTTTGGAAGAAAACAATTTGCCCAAGTTTCGCTTGGGGCAAATTCAAAAAGCCATTTTTATGGATGGTGTTTCTTCTTTTTCTGAAATAACCACACTCTCAAAAAATCTGCGCGAAAAAATTGAAAAAGAAATGCAACTCCTTTCTTTTGAAGTTGAAAAAGTGTTGGTAGCTGAAGATGGACAATCCATCAAGGCACTTTTAAAGCTTTTTGATGGAAATTTGATTGAAACTGTTCTGATTTCACCTAAGCCTGGCATATGGTCGGCTTGTATTTCTTGTCAGGTTGGCTGCGCTATGGGATGCAGGTTTTGCGCAACTGGTAAAATGGGATTTAAACGCGATCTTACTGATGAAGAAATTACTGATCAGGTTTTGTTTTGGCGTCAGTATTTAAAGAAAAATTCAAAATTGTTTGGAAATTGTAATTTGGGATTTGAAAATTGCGATGTTAAAAACATCGTTTATATGGGGATGGGCGAGCCGTTCAATAATTGGAAAGAAGTTTCCGAAAGCATAAAGATTTTAACTGACGAAAAACTTTTTGGTTTTGGTTCTCGTAGCATCTCAGTTTCAACTTCTGGTATTGCTGATGGCATCGAAAGAATGGCAAATGAATTTCCTCAGGTGAATTTGGCAATCTCGCTGCATTTTGCCAGTGATGAAAAACGTGACCGCTTTATGCCTGTTAATAAAAAGGATAATTTGGAAAAGTTGAGAAATGCGCTGAAAAAATATTTTCAAATCACGAAACGTAAAGTTTTTTTGGAGTATATAATGTTGGATGGAATAAATGATGCAGCGCTGGATGCGAAACTTCTTGCTGATTTTATACATTCAATCGGAAATACGCATCTTCTTCACATAAATCTTATTCGTTATAATATGACAAGTGAGGAGTTGAAGCCGTCTTCAAAAACTCGTACGCAGCTTTTTAAGCAAGAATTGGAAAAATACAATGTTAATACAACAATTAGAAAAAGTTTAGGTGAAGAAATTAAAGCTGCTTGCGGACAATTGGCTGGAGAATGAAAAAGAGTGGCATTTTTTAAAATAAATAGTATAATTGAGCTGTAAATATTGAAAAGTAATCATTTTTAAAAATAATTATGTTTGAGCAAGAACCAAAAATTAAAGAAAATATCCCAAGCACTAATGAAGCGCAAAAGCCAATTGAAAGTGTCATTGAAAATATCAGCACGCCAAAAATTGATATTGCAAAAGCTGGTGCGTATGAGCAAAGAGGAATAAAAAATAAACTGGGAAAGTTAGCCAAAATTTTCACATTGGCATCCGCATTGTCTTTTGCTGCTGCTGATTTTTCGGAAGCGTTTGCTTCGCAGGAAAAAGGGAATAACATTCAAAAAAAACAAGAAATTTCACAAAAAGAGAACACTGAAAATGCTGCAAAAGAATTTGTACACAAGCTTGCCAAAATTTCAGGAGTTGGCTTGGCACAAGTTTTGGTTCAATATGAAGCAACAAGGCAAACAAGTGGTCATGCTGGTTATAGTAGTAATGAAGCTGTTGAAAGTTATAAGGAGAAATTGAGAAAAATTGCTCTTAGTGATAAGGATCTGGATGGCAGTCAACGACATTTTGTGATGACAGCTTTGGCTGAAAATTAAAAAATATAAAATTAAAAAAAGTTTAAATTAAAAAAAGATATGGATATTAATTTAGATAAGATGCGTCAGCTTATTGAAAATGCTAGCATTTCAGAGGACAGAAAAAGCGAACTTCTGTTTGCTTGTGCGCTTATTAAAGAGCATGAATTGATTGAATTGATTGAAGCTTGTGCTGAAGACGAAGCAGTTATTTTAAAATTGGCAGAAAATTTTGAAAAAAAAGGAAAAGCTTTGGCATCGGGAGATATGGAAAAATGGCGTCAGATTGTTGATGATGAAGTTCTTGAAATTGATGAAGCGGAAAAAATTGAAAATATACGCAAATCATTGGCGGTATAATCAACTCGTTTCATTGGTGTTTGTTTAAAGAAAAAGTGGTCACACGCAGCACATGGTTTTTTTGAAATTTTTGCTTTGTCTGTTTCCTTTTTCGGCACGCTTCGCAATCGAAGAACTATGATTGCTCACTAAGAGTTTGCTGTCGCTCTCTGTTGCCTCAAAAGAAAACAGGCAAAGCAAAAGGCAAACTCTTACTTTTTGAAACCATATGTTGCGTGTGATCCAGAAAAAGCAGTTTGAGAGAACTGCTTTTTGATATTTGGTTTTTGTTGTGTGGCACCAAATTGCGACGATCGTCTGATTTTGGTGCTGAGTTTTAGATGATATGGAAATGCTTTAGCGTTGGGATGATGTTGGGAGCAAGCTCACCATTTTTTTCGAGCTCAGCTAATTCTGAAATTGGAATCCATTTCCATTCGCGGATATCTTCACCGGGAAAAATTTCGCCGATGCGTTTTGCAAGATAATGTACAAGGATAACATCAATATCTCCCTCAGCTGTTTCCTTGGCGGTGTGAAGCAAAAATGGTGTTGGATTTATAATTTCAATCTCTAATCCCATTTCTTCTTTTACTTCACGGGTTGCTGTTTGTTGTAGTGTTTCATTTTCTTCAACCCTCCCACCACAAAATTTCCAAAAATTATCCTTACCTGAAATATTGAGAAGAGTTTTTCCGTCTTCAATAATGACTGGCCCTGATGCTACAATAATTTTGTTCATAAGATAAAAGATTCAGAATGTTTTAAAATTAAGACATTAAAACATTAAAAATTGTTTAAAAATTAGAAATTAGAAATTAAAAATTTAGTGACATTTTTATACCACAGTATTATAAATTCTTAACCATGTATGTTTCACTCAGTTTGTATCCTTGTTTTTTATAATAACCGCGCACGCCGACTCCGGAAATTACTACAATTTTCTTGAGACCGTATTCTTCTTTGGCGATTCTCTCAGCTTCCAATAATAATTTTTTGCCAAGGCCGATGTGTTGAGGGGAAGTTGAATCCAAAGTATCTATTTTTGTTAATTTTCCGTACGTGTGAACTTCACGGATTAGCGCTGCATTTTTGAGTATGGGAAGAAATTCATAAATTTTGTCATCCTGAACTTGTTTCAGGATCTCTGAACTCGGAAACGCTTTAAATCCTGAAATAAATTCAGGATGACACACTGAGGATGGAATACGCAATCGTAAAAGTGCAAACAGTTTCTTTTTGTCCGGCGAAACATATTGCAGAAATATTTCTTCTCCGTCCGAAGCTTTGTAGTTTATTCTGTTCAAAATAATCTTTTCCTTGATTGTATAGCCTGCGCCAACTTCGCGACAACGAATACAGGGACAACTAGATTGAGGGATGATAATTTGCCTGAGATTAGAAACAGTCGGGCCTGCCATGATGGAAGGAGTAGGCACATCGCGAATAAGACGGGCAATTCTCACATATGGCGTGATTGCTTCGTTTTTTATCTTCACCACAAGTTTCTCAAACGCTTGATTTGTAAGTGGAATGTAGTTATTTTTTTTCCAGATGTTATATAACTCACTGTTTTTTAAAACGACCGTGGGGTATATTTTGAGCATATCAGGCTGAAATTTGGGACCTTCAAAAAGGGTCTTAAACATCTCAAAATCGCGCTTTGAGGTGCTTCCTGGCAGACCTGGCATCATATGATAGTTTATCTTAAAACCAGCATCCTTGAGCATCTTGGTCGCTTCTATGGTGCTTTGAATGAGGTGTCCGCGCTTGTTTAGCTCAAGTACGTCGTCATAGATGCTTTGTACGCCAAGTTCAACCCTGGTGCAACCAAGTTGACGAAAATTCAAAATTTCTTTTTCATTGATATAATCCGGCCGTGTTTCCAAAGTAAGTCCAATAATCCTGTGTTTGGCCTTTTCGTTTCGCTTTTGCTCACGCAGCAATTTGTCATGCTGAACTTGTTTCAGCATCTCGCTAGGTTGTTTGGCGCTTCTAGATCCTGAAATAAATTCAGGATGACAGCTAGGATAATCATTGGCAGCTTTAAAGCAACGATAAATAAACTTTTTTTGGTAATTTTTAGGTAAAAAACTGAAAGTTCCGCCCATCACAATCAATTCAATTTTGTCTGTGCGATGACCGTTTAGCTCCAATGAGCGCAATCTGTTTTGAACCTGCCGATATGGATCAAAATTCGAATCAATCGCGCGCATCACAGCTGGCTCATTTGAGAGATAACTTTTTGGCATATCCTTTTCACTGGGGCAATAAATGCATTTTCCAGGGCAGGGATATGATTTGGTTAAAACTGCTACAACAGCCACACCAGATTGTGTGCGAATCAAGCGACTCATCAAAGCTTCTTCAAATTTTTCACTGCGTTTAACTTTCTTTTGCTCAACTAATTTGTTGTATCTATCTCGCAAATCAGCATTTGTTGGCATGGGCACGCCAAATTTTTTGCATAGACTTTTTTTGAGTTTGCCAAAATCTCCCTGATTTTCAGAAAGCTCAGAGATTGCACTTATTATGTATTTATCGTAAGGTAAATTCATGATTGTTTTAGAAAATTTTGAATTTCGAATTTTGAATTTCGAATCAAATCTGAATGAT
>LBRX01000022.1 GCA_000991645.1 Candidatus Moranbacteria bacterium GW2011_GWE2_36_40 | reverse complement strand
GGATGATTTTGGTTAGAAATTAACCATCCATCTTAGCAGGGTATGACATTTCTATTAAACGCATGGTATGACATTATCATGTATTTATGACAGGTTTGTCAATTTAATTGTCAATTTAAACACAATAAAAAGGCTCTATAAAAGCCTTTTTATCATTTGTTGGAGTGCTAGGATTTACGCATCATTCACTCGCCGTCGCTCACTCATTCTTTGTCGGGGTCAGCGCTGAATGCTCCTGTGGTCGCATCCATCGGCGCACGCTGCGATGACTTCCTGCTGAAAGTCCTCTTGCTTAGCTTCTGACCGTTCGAATCCTAGCTTCAAAAAATAAAATAAAAAACGAACAATCTTTAAGGGATTGTTCGTTTTTTATTTTATCAGTTGGAGTGCTAGGATTCGAACCTAGGGATGGCGGTACCAGAAACCGCTGCCTTACCGCTTGGCTACACTCCAGGATAGCATATAGCATGAAACATGTAGCATATAGCAAAAATACGAAATGCAAAACACATCATACAGATTCCAGTGTAGCATTTTTAATCAAAAAATCAAGGCTTGACTTTCGGTTAATTTACTTTTATAATAATTCGATATGGAAGAAATAATTTATCCAATTCGAATAAACCGCTATCTGGCATTGAAAAATGTTTGTTCACGTCGCGAAGCTGACACTCTGATCGAAAAAGGGGTGGTTTTGATTAATGGCAAAAAAGCCAAAATAGGGGATAAGGTAAATGAAAATGACAAGGTCACTGTCAATTCCAAGGCTACTGATGTGATGAAAAAATATGTCTATTTTGCTTTCAATAAACCACGTGGTATTGTCACTCATTCGCCAAAAGATGGTCAACGCTCAATCAAGGACATCACATATACTGCTGACGATGTTTTTCCTGTGGGACGTTTGGACAAGAATTCCAGGGGTCTTTTGATTTTGACAAACGATGGACGCATAAACGACAAATTGTTGAATCCTGAATATAATCACGAAAAAGAATATGTTGTAACGGTCAACAAGCCGATCACAAATATTTTTTTGAAAGTTATGCGCCAAGGAGTTCAGTTGGAAGACTTTAAGACCAGAGAAGCTGTTGTGGAAAAAAAGGATGAAACGACTTTTAATATAATTTTGACAGAAGGAAAAAAACATCAGATTCGTCGCATGTGCACTGCACTAGGATGGGAAGTGGTAGACTTGAAACGTATCCGTGTGATGGGAATCAAGCTTGGTACGCTTGGCTCTGGTCAACAGCGAAAATTGCAAGGAAAAGAGCTGGAAGATCTTCTCGCAAGTCTTGGTGTCTTGCAATAAAAAACTGCAATAAAAAATTAAGAAGGGTCAACGAATTTATCGTTGACCCCTTTTTTAGGTATCGTGCCGTTATTTTTGTTAGATTGGCTGTAATATTTCTACAGTCATCTCACGTTTGCCCCAATCATCAGCTTGCTTTTGGGACATTTTAGAAAAAATATCGAATTGAATAATTCTCTTTCTTTTCCAGAGTTTTTCTGCTGCAACACATCTATCTTCAACCTCGCCTATAAGGTTGATTCCGTGGCCATTTATTTTGATAATTGTTCCTTTCTTGAAACCGTTTTCAGATGGATTAACATTTGCCGCAATGGTAAAATTTTCTTGTGGCGTAGTTTTGAAATACGTTTCTTTTCCTTTGCCATTTAGTTTAATGGCTTTGCGATAGGCCGCATCTGAAGAGTAATACTTCCTTTCAGGCTTTATGTAGCGTGATATTTGAGCCTTCAAGATTTTTACAACTTTGTACCGCTTGGCAGGCGGCTCGTGTGGAACGTACTTGAAGTACGCTCGCGAGGAAGTTGGTTGTGAGCACGCCAGTAGTAAGACCAAGAGCGTGCAGATTCCACCTTTCACGGGCTTTCTCCTTTCAGTTTCGCCACGATACCTTTATATAAACAAAAAACATGTCCTCATAGGAACAGGTTTTCTGTTGATATCCAAAATCATTTTGAATGATTTAATTTTTGGATATTGATACGCTTTTCAAAAAAATTGGGATTCTTGCTTATAGCTGGTATAATTAAGTCAAGAATAAATTTTTTAGCGCAGATTTATACAATAACACACAATTATGAAAATTGCAATACATGCAGCAGATCTGGATCATAGCAGATTTGATGGTACTCGGGTATACATATTGAACATGCTGAAAAATTTTGGCAAAGAAGCACCAAGCGAGGATTTCTTCGTGTATCATAAGACCAAGTTTAATCCTCAGCTTGCTCCACCTAACTTTGAAAATTACCATATCAAATCCCTGGGAAATTTCTTGGCATGGACACATACCAGATTTGCTTGGGAGATTTTTAGGGAGAAGCCAGATGTGCTATGGGTTCCTTTGCATAACCTTCCGTTTTTCAGAAGAAGCGGCACAAAGACAATCATAACAATTCATGATCTGGCATTTAAATTTTTTCCAGAATATTTTACTAAGTGGGATTTGTTTAAACTTAACTTACTCGCAAATCACGCAATAAAAAAATCCGACAAGATTATTGCAATTTCAGATTCAACAAAAAAAGATATTCTAAGGGTTTATCCTGAAATTAATGAAGAAAAAATAGCAGTCGTGCATCATGGTTTTGATGCTAAACTTTTTTCGAAAGAAATTTCAAAAGAAGAATCTTTGCCGATCTTGAAAAAATACGGCTTGATTGATAATAATTATTTGATATATATTGGCGCAATTCAGCCGCGCAAAAATTTGTGCATATTAATTGAGGCTTTTGAAAAAATAAAAAAAACAAGACCAGCACTTAGACTTGTTTTCGCTGGAGAGAGAGCTTGGATGTGGGAAGGTATTGAAAAAAGAATAAACGAAAGTCCTTTTAGTGATAGCATTGTTGTTACTGGCAAAATTCCTTTTTCTGAAATGCCTGTGTTGCTTGGAAGTGCAAGTGTTTTTGTTTTTCCATCTTTGTATGAAGGTTTTGGTATTCCTGTGTTGGAAGCTTTTGCATCAGGCGTGCCTGTTGTCTTGGCAAACAATTCAAGTTTGCCTGAGGTTGGGGGAAATGGAGCTTTGTATTTTGAGGGAAATGACAGCAAGGATCTTTCAAGCAAAGTTGAAAATTTGCTCAATGATTCCTCATTGAAAGACGCCATGATTTTGAAAGGAAAAGAGAGATTGAAAAAGTTTTCCTGGGAAAAATGCGCGCAGCAAACACTTGACAATATCATGAAATGGTAGTATAATTATATGTTGTAACTGAGTTTGGTTTTTCTGGAATTGATTTCTTAGACCTTGATGATGCATTATCCATCGAGGCCTTTTTTTTATTTATTTTTTGAAGAAAATATCAGTTCATAAAAAAGAAAAAGGATCAAAAGGGTTGCAAGTGTGATGACGAGGTTTTCCCAAAAATTGAATTTTAACATCGAATTTCCAATCAACAGAAAAGAAAAAAGAACAAGTCCGGACAGCATCTTGCTGGTATGAATTTTTGCTTGCTGGTATGTGATGTTGAAATTTTTTCCAAGATAGACTATGGAAGCCAAGATAATTATTATGCCAATAACAATTTTGCTAAAACTTATTTTGCTTGTGAGTAGTCCAGGGAGAAGTCCTTCAATCACAAGGAAGCCAGCAAATGAAACAAGCATCAAGAGTAGCAGATCATGCAAAAGCTTGTATGCAATCAGTAGGGAATTTTTTTCGATGGTTATTTTTCTTGTGAACATAATTTTTTTTAGCCTTGTTTAGAGAGTTTGCCTGTTTATTATTTTTGTTTTTATCTTCGACAATGAATTGCGCATGCTGTTCCATGTCATTGGGGTTGAGAATTTGATACTAAAAGTGCTTAGTTTGGTGGCATTTGGAAAGGTTGTTTTTATTTGATAATCATTCCCTATGAAGTTATTCAAATCTTCTAATGGGATGTCACATGTGAAAGTCCCATCATTGAACAATTTCTTTTTCAGGGTGCAGGAAGAAAATTTTTCAAGTCCTTCCGTATTTATAATTACAGGTTTTTGTTTTGAATATGTTTTTATGATTGATTGATTTGTAATGGGAAGTTTTTTCCCATTTTCAATTAGAAAATATTTTTCATTTTTTTCGTCAAAAAATATTGTGCCATCAGGATGAGGGTCATTGTGTGTGAATTGTTTTTGTTTTTCATAGGCACCTAATTCATTTTGATTGATTGGGATAATGTCTTCCCATTTGAAGCCCATGGCGAGAAATGTTTCAGGGTTCATTATTGGATAACTTTTTCCTTTGCTCAGAATGTACACTGATACATCATATGAGGCCAGTGTTCCATCTGCAAATCCAATGAATTTTTCGGCAACAGGATTCGTTTGAAAGAAATCTTTGCTTTTTGCTATTGCAATTGTTTGATCAAATTGAGTCAAAAATGCTTGCACGCTGATAAACGGGAAGAGTCGACCGTCTTTTAGCTGGAAGTATGTGTCACCAATCGCGAAGATCGTGTCGTTTGGATAGGAAAGTGTATCATTGATTTCATTTCCAATTCGGTTGTATTTGAGATCATCTTTTGAAATTTCAAGGAATGCACTTTTGGGATATCCAAGTTTAACTATTGTGTCTGTGTTTGAAAATTTTCTAAGTGCTCCATCAGACACCATGTAATATGAACCATCTGGTGTTGTTAATAGGGATCCATTTTTAAACCCCAAGGGACTTCCTGTTGGATATCGTAATGCTTGGTAGGATTTGTTTATTGTTACGGAAATATTTTCAACAGCACTATTATTTTCGGTGCTTGAAAATGTGACGCTTGCTTTTGAAAATTCACCAATAGGACTCGCATTATCTAAAAGTGTTTCATTTGCAAGAAATTTTCCATCCTTAGGAAGCTCTCTGCCTGTGCTGATGTGTGGGTTAAGGTTGGTGTTTTTGTTTAGAATTGGATTTTCAAATGAAAAGTCGAGCGTAACAACAGCAAAAAGGATGTTGTATAAAACAAAAAAAGCCACAATAAAAAAGATAACATGAAGCAGTATCCTTGCTATGATATATTTTTTGCGAAATATCGGTTCAAGTTGTATTTCTTTTGTCAGGTCTAGCATCTTGTTTCTTTTAAATTTTAAAGACTATTTTTCTATTTTAAATATTTTGCCTTGTATTGATGAGTATTTTTTTTCTGGTAGTGATATTTTATCGGATGATGTTTCTGGTTTTGTGTCGAGCCGGTTTGTGTTTAAGGTATAAGTATTTGTTTCAACTAATTTCAAACCTATTGTGCTGTTTAGATAAAAAGAAATTTGTGAATTTGGGGTAACAAGATAGACGTTGTCAAAATTATCAGTATTGAGCTTGGATAGATCTTGAATATTAAAAAAGTATATGGCATTTTTTTGATAGATAGAATTGAGAGGACCGCTGATCATTGCCCAATTGTCGCCGGTCGTTTTCTGGTCTATTAGAATAAGATCATTGTCTGAAAATTGTTTTCCAAAAGTTTCCGTTTGTTGCAAAAGGTTTTTATTTTCTGAAAAAGTTAAATATTTTGAAAATGCTGGCAAATTTCCAACAAGCAAGACAATCGTGATTAGCAAAGAAAGAAGTTTGAGTTTTGTGTTTTGTTTTTTTTCAAGCCAATTTCCAAGTAAAAGTCCTGAATAAAAAATTGCCACGGGAGCAATGGAAAACATAAATCTTCTTAGTAGCCAAGGGTGATCAGGTGAAATGTGATCATCGATAAAATAGATGAAAGTTGGGAGTGTGATGAAAAATGGTACAAGTGCGTACAGTTCTTTTTTCCAGAAAGATTTGATGATGCTTGCCGTGCCAACAAGAAAAAAACCAAGCAACCCATAAATATAAAAAACTTTTTGAATATAAAATTCTGGTAACACATAGCCATTTATTTCTCCGAGGTATTTTGCTTTTGGCGTACTAAGATTGGGGAGGATGGCTTTGGCTATTTCTTTATAAAAATAGAAATCTTTAATGAAATTAAAAATAAAAAAGATTGCAAAAAGTATAATTGGCAAAAATAGCTTGAAAAAGAATTGACTTTTGAAGTATTTGTGAACATTTTTGTTTATTGCAAGAACAAGAATTGCCATCAAAAGAAATGCAACTCCTTCAATTCTAGTAAAACAAAGTAGCGATGCTGTCATTAGAAAAATAATATAATATAGGTTGCGTTGATTTTTCAAAAAAAGCATGAGAGAAAGGATTGCTGTCCAAAGTAGTGGCAATGCCATGTTTTCACTGAGTGTCATTTTGGAAAACCACATAAAAATAAAAGAGGTTGCCGCAAAAATAGTTGTTGGAAATGCTGCAGCTGATGATTTTAAAAATAATCTTGAAAGAAGATATAGGGAAATGAAAAAAATAAAGAGAAGAATCGCATTGGCAATAGTAAAGCCCATGATTCCAAAAACTGAGAAAAACAGCGCTAGCCATGCAATGTATACAAGGGGAAATTGAGTTGTTAGATTTCCCTGGGAATTATAATAAAATCCTGGGAAGTTTAGTGCACGACCAGGTTCATGAAGTTTGAAAAATTCAGTGCTGATTTGATTTGAAAATTCGATTTTATGGTTTTGGCTGAGTCTGATGGCTGCTTCGCTAAAAGATCCCTGATCTCTTCCGGTAAAAACTGTTGGTGTTGAAAAAAGGGAAAAAACAATCACGATTATAATGAAGGCAAGACTGGAAAAGAACATTTCTTTTGATGGTTTGAGAAATAATTTTTTTTTCAAGGAATAATTTGTTAGCCAAACTGCACTTGCTAGGAAAAACAACCAAACAATCCAAGCATGGAAAAATCCGATCAAAGTCAAAGCAAAACCTCCCCAAGCCAAGCTTAGCCAAAGGAGTGATTTTAAAAGGTATAATTGGTAATCAGTAGGAGAAAGTTCTTTATTTTTCATGATTTAATTATAGCGGTTATTTGTATATTTGCAAAGCAATTTTTGATGATGTAAACTATATGTATTGGACATAAACTTGACTGTCTCGCCTCGATGAATGAATTGTCTTGGCGAGTCAAGGCGAGCAAAATATTACAAAAATAAAAACAAATGGAAAGCGGACACAAGAAGCCAAACTTTATTCATTGGTATTACAATGAAGCCGTGCATGATCTTTTTGAGATTTGGAAGAATTTTTTGTTTTTTGCTTGGCAACATTTTTCTATTTGGCAACTTCTAAAAACATTATTTTATCCTTGGCATAGGGATATTTCCTCCAGGAACTGGAGGGGTTTTCATCCAATAAAAACTTTACAGGTGCTTCTTGAGAATGTGGTATCTCGCTTATTGGGATCAATTGTGCGTACTGTTGTCATAATTGCGGGAGGAATTTTTTTTCTTGGCATTTTCTTTTCTGGTTTGCTGGTAAGTTTTTTTTGGTTATCTTTTCCTCTTGTGGCAGTTGCAACTTCTTTGTATTTCGTAAAAAATAGTTTGAATGTCATATATCCAGGATCTTTTTTGGTTGTATGGATTTCGCTTGTTGTTTTTTTGTATTTTTTGGGAACAAAACAGTCATTATTAATGATGAGCTTTAATGATTTGTTAAAACATAAGGTTTTCGAAAGGATTTGTGGGAGATTGGGAATTGCACGTAAACGTTTTCCAGATGAGATTTTAGCATCTCAGGAACTGCTGGATGATTTTTTGAAAGTTCACAATCTTGTTAGAGAAGATTATCTGCAGATTTGTTCTTGGGAATTGAATCGTTGGCAGAAAAAAAATGATAAAAAGAAATGTTGGCTTTGGGAGAATTTAAAAAAAATCCCAGAAATAGGGAGACAATGGCATTATGGATATACTGCAAATCTTGACCGTTATTGTCACGATCTTTCATATTTTGATCCAAGTGAATATTCCAAGAGCGAGCTTGTTGGGAGATCGGATGAATATGATGTTTTGAGGTTAGTGTTGGACAGACCTGATGAGAACTGCGTTTTAATTGTTGGAAATGCTGGCAGTGGAAAGAAAACACTTTTGCA
This sequence comes from Candidatus Moranbacteria bacterium GW2011_GWE2_36_40, assembly GCA_000991645.1. Classification (GTDB taxonomy): domain Bacteria; phylum Patescibacteriota; class Minisyncoccia; order Moranbacterales; family GWC2-37-73; genus UBA12068. The sequence goes on along the minus strand of LBRX01000022.1, from coordinate 7,340 downwards.
TAGTTTGGCTAGAAACATACGAACAAGAAAGGAGTCTGGCTCACTTGCAAGCAGCAGATTGTTGCTGTTTGATCTTGGTCGTGCCATTTCTGATGCAATCAATAAAGGATTGGACGTGGAAAATTTTTTGCGCAGCATTTTTTATGAAGCCGCTAGCGCTGGTAATGTAATTTTAGTTATAGAGCATTTGGAATATTTTGTAGGCAAAGAGTCAGGCAGCTTGCATCTTGATATTTCTGAAGTTCTTGGTGAATTTTTGCCTTCGCCATCTTTTCAAATGGTAGCTTTTTCAACTCCGCGAGAATATCACAAGCTCATAGAAAGGCAAGAACAGATTTCCAAATATTTTGAAATTATTGAAATACGCGAGCCATCAGAAGATGAAACTTTGAAAATTTTGTTTGAACAACTTGAAAAATATGAGCATATGCGTGTGTTGTTCACATTTGAAGCTTTGCGAGCAATAATACGCAATTGCTCAAAGCATAACTGGGAGACTCCTTTGCCTGAAAGGGCTATTGATTTGGCTATGGGCGTGCTTATGTTTTGGGAAAAAAAATCAGATGAGCAATTTGTGAGTGAAAAAACAGTTAATGATTATCTCTCTTTAAAAACAGGTGTACCACAAGGAGAAATAGAGGGAAGTGAGCGAAAAAAACTTTTGAATCTTGAAAAAATGTTGCATCAGCAGGTTGTTGGGCAAGAAGAAGCCATCTCTCAAGTTTCAGAATCTTTGCGTCGTGCTCGTAGTGGGATTGGAAATTCAAAAAAACCAGTTGGTAGCTTTTTGTTTTTGGGTCCTACTGGAGTTGGAAAAACTGAAACTGCCAAGGCATTGGCAAAAATGTATTTTGGAGATGAAGACAAGATGATTCGTTTGGATATGAGTGAATTTCAGACGCCAAACTCGATTGACAGGTTGCTTGGGTCAAGCCAATTGAATCAGCCAGGAAGATTGGTTACTCAAATAAAAGATAATCCTTACTCATTATTGTTGCTGGATGAAATCGAAAAAGCTTATCCTGAAATTTTGGATGTGTTTTTGCAAATTTTGGATGAGGGATATGTTAATGATGCTTTTGGAGAGAAAATAAACTTCAGAAATACCATGATAATAGCAACGTCTAATGCTGGAGCTGCATTGATTAAAAATATGGTTGAGCAGAAAAAATCCCCAGAAGAAATAAAACAATCAGTTATTGATTATGCTATTGAAAATAATATCTTTCGTACTGAATTTCTGAATCGTTTTGAGGGAGTTATCTTTTTTAGACCACTAAATGAAAATGAATTGAAGAGTGTTGTTAGGTTGCAGCTGCAGAAATTTGTGCGTATTTTGGCTAAAGAAAAAAATATCGAAATAGTTTTTGATGATAATGTTGTTATGAGTATTATTAAAAGAGGTTATAATCCAATTTTTGGAGCCAGATCATTGAACAGGTATATAGAAAATGAAATTGAGAGTATGGTTGCAAAAAAGATAATTTCTGGAGATGTTGCGAAGGGAGAAAAAATAGTTTTGTCAGTTTAGTTTTTTTATTGCAAGAGGTGTACTTTTTTGATTCAGTATAATATAATTCAATTTGGTTGCATAAATTTATTTTAGATTCTGATCTGCGCATTTTAAATTTTTTAAAAAATGAAATGTGCAAGTTTTGTATACAATTAAAATGATAAAATATCTTCGAAGGTTTTTTAAAAAAAAGACATTTTTGGATGAAAGTGTCAGAAAGCAGCTTTCAGAGTTGAATCCTCCTGCAAAGAAAAAAGGCAAGCTCGTTGAATTTTTTGTTGCTAAAAACAGAATAAAAATGGTTGTGATTGTTCTTGTTTTGATCCTGGGGACTTTTTTTGTTGCATCCTATGGCCTCAAGAATAAACGTACCATAGCACTCTCTTCATTGTCCGCATTTAGCAAAGTTTCCAAATTTTTGCCAATTGGGAAAGATGAAAAAAAAGAAATTGAGGTTGTGAACACAATAGTTGGAGAAATCATGAAAAATGATGATATTGAAAAAACTTTTTTGATAATGTTGCAAAATGATGCAGAGCTTCGTCCGGGCGGTGGATTTTTGGGACAATACGCTATTGTTAAGATAAAAAATGGTCAAGTAGTTTCCACTTTTGTGGAGGATGCCAACCTTCTTGATCAAAGGATTTCAGCAAAGATCCCTGCCCCTTTTCCATTCAAAAGAATGATGCAAATAAAAAATTGGAAATTTCGTGACTCAAATTTTTCACCTGATTTTCCAACCAATGTTGAAAAGGCAAAATATTTCATGAGGCTCGCAGGAAAGAGTTCAAACGGTTTTGATGGTGTTATTGCTGTTAATTCGCAAGTTTTTGATGATGTTATTGGACTTACTGGACCAATAACTGTGCCTGGATATTCAGGAGAGTACACAAAGGAAAATGCTTCTCGAAAATTAGAAGAGCAGGTTGAAAAGGCATATATAATGAATCCCGATATTGACACGCAAAATAGAAAGGCAATCCTAAAAAAGATGGCGCCTATTATTTTGGACAAATTGCTAACGCTAAACAATGTGACAAAAGTTGCTGATTTGATGCATCAGGAGTTGAAAAATAGAAATGTAATGCTCAATTTTACTGATCAAAGATTGCAAGAAGCAGTGGCAAGTGTGCATTGGGATGGCACTGTGCCTCAGAATTGGGGTGGTGATTATCTTATGGCTGTTGATGCAAACATGGGAGCTTTGAAAACAGATTATTATATTAAGCGTGAGATGCACTATGATGTTGACTTGACGCAAGCCAGGCCACTTGTCACTTTGAATATAAAATACAGGCATACTGCACCATATGGAGATTGGAGAACCAGTGATTATCATTCGTATCTTAGAATTTATGTTCCAAAAGGCTCAAATTTTTTGGAAAGCAAGATGGTTAGTCGCATAAACACTGATGATGCGTTTGAAAAAACATACTTTGGATTTATGTGCCATGTTCTTATTGGGCAAGAAACTGATGCAATTATAAAATATGAACTTCCTGAATCTTTTGGTAATATTTCTGATTACAAATTGTTGATTCAAAAGCAATCGGGCGCAGGAGAAGTGCCTGTGAGTATTCATGTCAAGACAAAAGATGGGGAATACGACCAACAGCAAACACTCCTTAGTGATCTTAGATTTGAATATGCTCAATAAAATCTTGGTTACTCTTGGCTGAATTTCATGTAAATATGTATTTTTTGCTCGGCCTCTGTCTCTCGGGTCGACTGGCAGCTCGTAAAAAATAATATTTACATGAAATTCTAAAAGCAAGATGCATAAGTTGTGCGGATTTTGTTTTTGATGATGAATTGATTTCTTCTTTATTTTGCGTTATTATAAAGCAAAATATGAAAAATATGATTATTAGATATTTCGGGAAAATACATTCTGTGATTGGACAGCATGGTTTTTTTGCTGGTATAAGAGTGTTGATTATAGCTCTAAGTATGCTTTTAAGGCGTCCAGTATCTGCGAATATTTTGTTTGTTTCTAGTGGCGCGATTGGGGATAGTTGGAGATATAGAGTTAAAAATGTTTCAGAAGAATTGGAAAAGCATGGTTTTTCTGTTTCAGTTGTTGTGCAAGAAAATTTTTGGCTTGATTCATGTGCTGACAAATTCAGTGTTTTCATTTTTCATCGTGTTCAAAAAAATCCAGCAGTTTTGAATTTGATTGAAAAAATAAAAGCACTTGAAAAGGAAATTATTTTTGAAACAGATGATCTCGTTTTTGATTTTGAACTTGTGAAAAAACAGGATTTTTATCTGCAAAGTAATGAATCTGAAAAAGAATTTTACAAGCAATTGGCAAAAGATAGTCTGTTGAATGATCAATATGTGAAAGTCTGCACCACAACCACGGGTTTTCTTGCTAACAGATTGCAAGAGCGCAGTAAGAATGTTTTTGTTTTGCCAAACAGATTATCAAAAAGAGATGTAGATGTTGCAGAAAGAATCTTGGAGCAAAAACATTCCGCACCCAGCCTTTCAAAGTCTGTGATAAAAATAGGTTATTTTTCTGGGACCTCATCACACAATAAAGATTTTGAAACAATAACAAATGCTTTGATGTGGATCATGGAAAAGCATGAAAATGTGGAATTGTTTTTGGCTGGACCTCTTAGCACTGAAAATGTTTTGAACAAATTTGCAAGCAGAATAAAAAAAATCCCGTATGTTCCCAGGGAAAAACATTTTGAAAATTTGGCAAATATTGATATAAATGTGGCACCATTGGAAATTGGAAATCCATTTTGCGAATCAAAATCGGAATTGAAATTTTTTGAAGCAGCAATTGTTGATGTGCCTACTGTTGCTGCTGCAACACAGCCTTTTGTTCAAGCAATTCAAGATGGAATTGATGGATTTGTTGCCAATGGATATGAACAATGGATTGAAAAATTGGAAAGATTAATTGTTGATGAAAAATTGCGAAAATCAATGGGACAAAAGGCTCATCAAAAAGCACTTGAGCAATATACAATAGAAAATTCAAATAACGAAGAATATTATAATTATTTACGTTCAAAGCTATGAAGATCTTAGTAACAGGTGGAGCTGGTTTTATTGGTAGTAATTTGACCAAAAAGTTGATTGATCGCGGCGACGAAGTTGTTGTTGTGGATAATTTTAATGATTATTATGATCCTAAGCTTAAGGAGGATCGTATTAAAATATTTCTTAAAGGATATAAATTTAAACTTTATCGTGGAGATATTAGAGATCAGAAGTTTTTGGATAAAATTTTCAAGAAAGAAAAAATTGATAAAATTGTTCATTTGGCAGCAATGGCTGGAGTGCGATATGCTCTTGAACATCCGAATCTATATTATGAAGTTAATGTTTTGGGGACACAAAATCTTCTTGATTTGGCTGTTAAATACAAAATTAAAAATTTTGTATACGCATCGTCCTCATCGGTTTATGGTAATAACAAAAAATTGCCATTTTCAGAAAGCGATAGTGTTGACAATCCAATTTCTCCGTATGCGGCTTCAAAAAAAACCAACGAATTGCAAGCGCATGTGTACAGTCATGTCTATAAGCTTCCAACTACAGGACTGCGATTCTTCACGGTATATGGTCCTTGGGGACGTCCCGATATGGCGCTTTTCCTTTTTACGGATGCAATCATAAAAGGAAAAACCATAAATGTTTATAATCGTGGAAAAATGTCCAGAAATTTTACTTATGTTGATGATATTACAAGTGGAATTTTGACAGTTCTTGATAAAAATATGGCATATCAAGTTGTTAATATTGGTGGAGACAAAGAAGAAAAGCTTACTCGTTTTATTGAGGTTATTGAAAATAATATAGGAAAAAAGGCCATGAAAAAACTTTTGCCTATGCAGCCAGGAGATGTTCCAGCTACGGTTGCTGATATTAGAAAGCTTCGCAAGCTTGGTTGGAAACCAACAACTCGTATTGAAAAGGGAATTGAAAATTTTGTTAAGTGGTACAAGGAATATTACAAAATTTAGATTTTTCATTAATAAATTAGTTGCGCATTTTCTCAACCATTTCTTCTATTGGCCAAAAAAAGAAATGTTTTGAAATGCGTAAGTTTTAATAATTTTAATGATTCAAATTTGTAGAATTTATAGCTTGAATAAAATAGCTAAACAAGGCAAGCTTATTTTATGAAACAAAAAACAGCACTCGATATTTTAAAGCTTGGACATAATGTTTTTTTGACGGGACCTGCTGGCTCTGGCAAGACTTATTTGCTTAAGCAATATATTGAATATCTAAAAGAGAATAGCATTGGCGTGGCAGTTACTGCTTCAACTGGAATTGCAGCCACACATATGAATGGTCAAACTATTCATTCTTGGTCTGGAATGGGGATTAGTGATACATTTACAGAAGAAGATTATACTAAGCTTAAAAAAAGACATTATCACAAGGCTCGTTTTACTAATACTAGCGTGCTTATTATTGATGAAGTTTCAATGCTTCATGCGCATCAATTGGACATTATTAATGAAATTTGCAAAAAATTTAAAGAGCCGTTTTCGCCATTTGGTGGATTGCAAGTTATTTTGTGTGGAGATTTTTTTCAATTGCCACCAGTGGCAAAATCTGGAGAAGAATCTCGTTTTATTATTGAATCTGCGGCTTGGGAAGAGATGGCTCCCAAGATTTGTTACCTAGAAGAACAACACAGGCAAGAGGATGGGCAGATGCTTAAAATTTTAAACGATATTAGAAGTAAGTCTTGTAATCAGAAAACTTTAGATTTAATTTTGTCACGTCAAAATAAAAATATAAAAAACAGTGTTACGCCAACCAAATTATATACACATAATATAAATGTTGATGTTATTAATAATTTGGAACTTAAAAAAATAAAAGAAGAAGCTAGGATTTTTGAGATGACCTCCAAGGGAAATGAGTTTGTGGCAGCTGCGGTAAAAAAGGGATGTCTTGCTCCAGAAACATTATTTCTTAAAAAAGGTGCGGTAGTGATGTTTGTAAAAAATAATTTCGAAAAAGGTTATGTTAATGGAACGCTGGGCGTCGTGATTAATTTTGATCATGCTGGTACACCGATAGTAAAAACTTTTTCTGGTAAAACAATAATTGCAACTCCCGAGAAATGGTCAATCGAAGAAAATGAATCAGCGCTTGCTACCATTACGCAAATACCACTAAGACTTGCTTGGGCAATCACAGTGCATAAAAGTCAGGGAATGACTCTGGATGCGGTTGAGATGGATCTGTCCAAATCTTTTGAATATGGAATGGGATACGTTGCACTCTCGCGAGTAAGGACGCTGGATGGTATAAAATTATTGGGAATTAATAAAGTAGCTTTGGAAATTAATCCAAAAGTGTATGAGTTTAATAAAATACTAGAAGAACTTTCTCGCGATAATGATGCGTATGTGCTCAAGATGAAAATTTTGAAAAAGCGGGAACTCCAAAAAACATTTTTAAAAAATTGTGTGTAAAAATTAATAATAATATAATTATAAAAACGTATAATTTTACAAAGGAAAGGAAAAAAATATATCAGATACATGTTGAAGGTAAGTTTTTTCGTGATATAGCAAAAGAATGCAAAATTTCTGCAACTCGAGCTCATCAGATTGTCAGACGTGTTGAGGAGAATGTGCCCAAAGAAGAACTGGATAATTTTAGGGCAAAATATTCTAAATAAATATTGCAAACACATTTTTTTTGTTTACAGTTAGTAAAAATGGTGCTATCGTGGGGAGTATATGAACTGGTCTAAAGTAATCATAGATTTTTCCCGAATATTGACCGAAAGTTAATCATAGAAAATGCCAGATAATGAAATCCTAGAAAAGTGCATTGT
>LBRX01000021.1 GCA_000991645.1 Candidatus Moranbacteria bacterium GW2011_GWE2_36_40 | reverse complement strand
CTGTGGTTCATTATCTTTTTTGATAAAATCAAAATCATACATAAGTTCCAAGACTGAAACATCTAAGCCCAATTCTTCTTTGCATTCTCTTCTTAGTGCGATGGGATGGCTTTCTCCATCATCAACCCCACCGCCGGGAAAAACAAAATATGTTTCCCCATTTTTAATTCTCTTAATTACTAACAGTGAATCATTATTTTTAATTATAGCCCTAACCACAATTCTCATATTTTTTATTTCCAATCTGAAATTATTATTCACTCACTCTTCCACGGCCGACGTTGAGTGAGTGGTGGTGAAAGATGGGGTTAGGATTTGAAGTCGGAGATTATTTATCCCGTTAAATTGTGGTAATCCACACTATTTAACTGGGATTATTTTCTTTCGTTCGATTTTGAAGGTCATTTTTTGGCGTTCGCGGATGCCGAGCTCCTGAACAATCTCGGATGGAATCACAATTGAGAGACTTCGCTTCCCAACTCGAGTCACCTTGCGAATTTACCCCGTTAAATCCGACTACTGTCGGTGCAAAGCAATTTAACTGGGCAGGGTTCTTCTTTCTTTTTCATAACGCTTTGTCATTCCGGACTTGATCCGGAATCTAGATTAATTTTTATTTTTTATTTTGTTACGTAGCATGTTACGTAGCACAAAAGACGCATGATTTTTTTATTTATCTTCCACGCGCTGCTTTCTGGTAATTGGTTTTGTTGCAAAAGAATATTTGGGATTTTTTAGAACTCCAAATATTTCCATCCTTCCTTATTTTCATTACCTGCTTTGTATTTTCTTCCTTCATCTTTAACTCCATCAGCCATTTTAAATGATTCATATTGAGAATCACTATTAACCCTAAAGTGTTCCCCGCTTTTAATAACAAGTCCTCCAAATATTTTTTCTTTCTTTATTTTTTTATTTTCTTCCTTGATATATCTCTGAAGAGCTTCCGCCTTAATCTTATTATCATCTTCATTGTATCCACTAGCCTTAGTGTCAAATATTCCAATTTTGCCATTTTTTAACATTACCAAGAAATCTGGCTGGAATGTTGAGCCTATCCCATATTTAATTCCAAAATTAAGCGCCATATGTTCATTACCATTTTGCCACCACCAAGAAATATTTCCTTTATTTTTTTCTAAGAATTCCACAAATTCTCTTTCAATTTCACTGTCGAAATTCAAATATGCTTTTTTATTACCAGGAGATTTATAAACAGACAACTCTGAGTCGGTTGGCTTGTACACATTTGGATTATAACTTCTAGTTTCAGTAATTTCCCATTCGTCATCCCATTGCTCAATTTCTTCAATTTTATTTTTCTTTTCTTTCTCCTTTACTGGCTTATAAGCAATAATTGCATCTTCAAATAATTTTCCAAAAAAATCATAGTTATTCAAAACTATATTTTGAACATAAACAATTCCGTTGCCAAAAAGATTTATCCCTAAATATTTCTTGCACCATCGATAAAGCGAATTTTTAACTATAGGAAGTGATCTTTTTTGTGCAAATCCATTCAAGCTTAATTTTATTATATTTTCAAAAGCTCGTTCTTTGTCATCCTCTGAAAGATAAGCTTGAAAGTTCTCACCTGATTTTATTTTTTCATGATCAAGCTCATCAAAATATCTAGTGTCAACCTGCTTATTCAATATTATCTCATCTTTTCCTTCTAAATTTTCAATATCAATTTCATTTTTGACACACTTCATATTCTCATCAGCAAAACCAAATTTGAATTCACCTTTTTTTATTTCAAATTTGTCACAAAAAACATCTTCTAAGGATGAATAGAAGCTGGAGGTTATATCTCCAAAATCAACTCTATTTCTATAATATGATCGCAATTTTAAAGATTTATACGATTCATCTCTTTTAACTAAGATTGATTTTATTATGTTTGGATTATAAACTTCATTTTTAACCTCCAAACTTTTAACATTAGTGTAAACATATGCCCTATTTAGGTCATCATTTTTATAATGCTTTGCCTCTGGCATACGCAAAATTCTACCAACGGTCTGTATCTCAAAAATTAAACTTTTAACCTCTCTGAATCTTATTAATATTTGGGCTCGAGGACAATCCCAGCCAGTATCAATTGCCTGCTTGAAAATCAAAAATTCAACATCACTCTCATTTGGAGTTACAAACTCTTTTTCTTGATTTATTTTTTCCTCACTCAGCCAAACAGCTAATTTATGATTATCATAAGTAACACCTTTATTTGCCAAAAAGCTTTCAACAAACTCTTTCTTATCGCCACCGGCCTCACTATCTGGAATTTGAATCAAAACTAGAGGATTTATAGCAACTCCCTCTTTCCCATATAACTTTTTAATTTCTAATCTTTTCTGGTAGGCAGCTTCGAGCACCAATTCTTGGGAGGTTATTTCATCGTCATCAATTTTATCAATATTTTCATTGATAATAATTTCTTTTTTTATCATTCCCTCTTCAATAACATCATTAGCCTCAACTGTTACTTTTTCATTAAATTCTCCCTCTTTCAAAACAGGGGTCGCAGACATTTCAATTGTCAGGTCAGGATTGATTATTTCATTTCTAAGCTCAAAAGCTCTTTCCGCCTTATCGCGCGAATGACTTTCATCAATAATTAAAACAATTTTTATTCCTGATTCTCGTGTACTCCTTATCAACTCCCTGAAATTAACAGTTTCCTTGTCTTTCATTAAATTATTTTTCCACTCTCCTGTTTTCCCATCTTTGTTGCTCAACTTTTCCCAATTGCCGACAACAACTTCATTTTTTTCAATAACTTTTCTGGATCCAAAAAATTCTTCTTCCAATAAAAATACATCGGGAAATCCTTGAAATTCTTTTTTGAGGACATCATAACTTTGTTTATGCAAGCTTCCTTTCCCTGGGCTTAGCCACAAAAAACAAAAATCTTGATTTTTTATTTCTTCAATCAATTGTTCAATGTACTGCGACATCATAAAAGTCTTTCCACTTCCCGTTGGAGCTTGAAAAACAATAGTTTTTTTGTCTATTTCCTTATTAAAAAGCAGTTTTGATTTCAAAATCAATTCTTCTATTGCTTGCTCTTGATATTGTCTTAATTGTTTGGTTGCCATACTATTAAATATTAAAACTATCAATTAATTTCTGAATATGTCTGTAAAAGTTTTCAATATTTTTCAAGTCATATTCGCCATATTCGCCATGTGAAGCATGATTTCCGATTACAAGATATGTTTTGTTTTCCTGCCAATCCACTTTGGAAAAAATGTTTTCATTTTTCAGCTTGTCATTTAAAATTGCACATTTTTCTTCTTTTGAATTATTTTTCAAAATATTTATGCCACTGTCTTGTGCGATTCTTTGCATTAATTTTTCCAAGACTATGCGCAGAATCCTTGCTCCTTCGTCTTTTTCCTTTTCTGTAAAAATTTTAACTTTTGCCTTGTCGAAATCAGCAAAAATCATGTCGACTTTCACAGGAATATTCATCTTCACTAATTGTTTATATATATCCAATATTTTTTGGGGTATTTCTTCGATCTCAAAATCAGCCACGTTTGCAAACAAACTCGGATCAACTTTTCCATCTATCGAGAAAATATATATTTTCTTTTTTCCATTAAGTTTTCCTATCTCTTTTAAAAAATCAGCAAAACTATCATCCAGAAAATTATAATAGACGCAAAGAAACTTATCTCGCTTATTGGAAGAAAATATTTTATAATCTTCTTTTTCAATATCAAGATTGAAAATATTTTCTCTAATACAAAGCATTTCAGTGCATTTTTGAGTCAAATCAACCACAACTTGATCTCTATTTTTCGCCTTCTTAATTAAGGAGGTTTTAAAATATTGAAGATTACCACCAAGTCCTTCGATTTTATCACCTTTTGGATTTTTATATCCATTGATTACTTTTTCCAATCGCGGAAAAGTTACGCGCTGACAAATTCCAAATTTTTCCATCTCTTTTTCGCTAGTACCTTTTTCTAATAACTCCTTTTTTAACCCATTAAGATCATTATTTGTACAAAGAATAAATTTACGATTTCCACCATCCTCCTTATTTAATCCTAGTACAGCATGACCAGTTGTTCCAGAACCAGCCATAAAATCTAAAACTACAGATTCACTGTTTGTTGTTATACTCAAAAAATGTCTTATGAGTTCCATTGGTTTTGGGTAAGAAAATTCTTCCTTATTAAAAATTTGCTTTAAAAGTTCCTTCCCTGTTTCAGTTCTACCGAAACGAGAATCCATAAGTAGACTTTTAGATGTAACCCCTTCTGGTCTTCGATATTTTGTATAAACCTTGCCTTTTTTAAAAACGAGATTGGAATACTCATTTTCAACCTTTTTCCTTCCCCACCTCCAACAAGACTGCTTACCTCCTACTTTTCTGGGTAAATATATATTACCATCTGAATCCTTAATTTCAAAAACTAGGCTCTGACTAAATCTTATAGAAGTTTTATCCAAAGTTACCAAGCCATACTCTCCCATTTCATCATTAAACGGATACAAAGAATCGCTTAATTCATAATTTTTATCCAAATTTATTTTTACATTTGAAATATTTTTAGAATAAACCAAGATATACTCATGTTCGATTACAAAATTTTTAGAATCGTTTCCGCCACCTTGTTTTTTCTTCCAAATTAAGTTTGCTATAAAATTATCTTCACCAAAAACCTTATCGCAAAGCATTTTTAACTGTGACTGTTCATTATCATCAATTGAAATAAAAATGACACCTGCTTCCTTTAACAAATTTTTTGCAATATTCAATCTTTTCTCCATGAAATTCAACCATTTGCTGTGCCTATATCCATCTTCCTTGTCGACAAATCTGTCGTTATATATAAAATCCTTATTGCCAGTATTATAAGGTGGATCAATGTAAATAACATCAATTTTTTCTTTGTGAGTATAATTCAAAACCGTCAAAGCATGATAGTTGTCACCTTCAATCAAGATATTGTCCTCACCATCATCGGTTTTTATTTCTTTCCCCTTAACTCTTTTCAAAACTGGAAGATTATTTTCACAATCCAAAACAACCTGTTCAGGCTCTCTTTCTGAATCCCAAACCAGCCCATATTTCTTGGACTTCAACTCGGCCTCCTGCTTTTCAATAAGTTTCAGCAGTTCTTCTTTTGATAAATTCGAGTATTTATTATGCATTTTTATATTCATTCAAAACATTTATAAGTAAACCCGAAGTTTTTGATACATTTTTTAATTTCCAAAATACTACTATTAGTATCCTTTATAAGCACACCATTGTCCTTGTTTATTTTTTCTAGTTCACTTTTTTGGTTATCCAAATCAGTCTGCACTGAAGTCAAAACTTCTTTTTTTATTTCATTATTATTAGCACTTATTTCTTCGGTGGTGGTTTTGGAGAACATAAAGACTCCTAGAAATATCAATACCAGACTGACGCAAAATATAATTTTTCTTACAAGACTGACTCTTCCATCTTCAACATATTTTTTAGTAATTGCATTTTCCTCAGTTTTTCTAACCTTACGAGCTTGCAAAATAAAATAATCAAACACCACAATAAACAAAAAAATTGCACCAATTAAAATCATCGTTAGAGCGCTAATAGCAACTGGATCTCTATATGATTTAAAAACCTGGAAATCAACTGAAATAAATGTGAACAAAGCAATAAACATTCCTAGTGTTTCAATAACTGAAAGTTTGCTATTCTCAATTTTATCCTCAAGATCTTTAGTTTTCTTATCAATATCATCCTGATATTGATTTTTAAAATTCTCCAGGTACTTTTCCTGAAATTCTTTATTCCTTTTATTTATTTCTACCTGCTGTTTTCTAAAATCGTCTGCGATTTGCTTACCAAGTAACTCAGCCTTATATTTTTCAGCAATTTCACCTAAAGAAGATGACCCATCTTTACGTTCTTCACGAGTGGCGCTAGCATCTTTTAAATAATAATCGAGAGTGGTATTATTTGATTTGTTACTATCCATATTTTATATATTCGGAAAATTATTCATAAATATCTGAGTTTCTCCGATTGCATAATTAACAATTTCATTAAAATTTTCTAAATTAAAATTGTTACCACTCATTCCTTCAGCTATAGTATTAACATCGGTTTGCAATACTATGCTTGCATTTTCTTTCGCATTAATACTGATCAGATTATTCATTTCAAAATTTTCTGATCTTCCAGAATGATTATAATTAAACAATAATTCTTTAGGGCTACCAAATCTACCTTCTCGAATAAAATTATTTCTTAAATAATCGATACTATTACCCTCTCCTGGTGTTAGTATTTTTTCAGCAGCAGCAATAAAGCCAATGCGATCAACAATCACTCCCTTGCTTACTAAAAAATTGAAGATATTTTCAGTATTGTTTTTTTGTGTGTTCAATAATTGTTCAAAATCTTCAGTATGGACATCGGGAATCTTATAAAAAATATCTACCCTAGAAAGAGCAATCTGGCAACTAAATTTTCCATCTGCGCTATTTAATATGAACCTGGGAAATTCAGGTGGGGCGTTATTAGGAATCGGCAACTGTGTTGGCGGTCCATTGAAAATAATATTTGCATGCTGATTTATTTCAGTTAACAAACTAGCTCTTTCGAGATCATTTGATATATTAAAATTCCTTATAAAGACAGCAGCTTGAATTTGTTTTATTTTTGTTTCCATAAGTAGTTACTTTATAGGTTTAAAGTTGTCGAAGATGATGTAATTGAATTAGTCTTATTGTTACTTGAAACACTAGCTGTTGAATTATGATTTTGTTGAGTTGTTGGATTCTGAATAATATTTATTGTGGGCGCTCCTACCGGCGGTCCATCTGATACAAAAAAATTATCAATTTCAAATTCTGAAACATCATAACCTTTATACTTACAAATTTCATAAACTAACTCGACTTCTTTTTGTTTTGAAACAAGTAAATTTTCTTTATTCGTATAAGAACGCCACAATTCTTTTACCTGTTGTTTGATTTTTTCATTTTTATCAAAAATCAATTCAATTCTATTAAGCGCACTTAAAAATTCAGGTGATCCCTTGTGATGTCTATATGAAATAAGATTTTTTAAAACCTCAATTTCCTCTTTGTGTTTTTCTGTTCTTTTTCTCATCATGTCACCAACCCAAAGAGCTATTAAGGGAGAAATCAGAACAGCGATAATACTCATGTTTTGCTTTACTAAATTCGACAGGGCACTAAAAAATTGGGATTTTTGCATTAGTAGAGTCACAAAAATTCCCAATAAAAAAGTTATCATCATTGAAAAAATATAATTTTCTTTTGAAAAAATTTTCATATTTTATTTCCACCCTTGCCCAAGCACCCTCCATACAATCTGCTCCTGTGGAATATTAATTATTCCTTGTGGGGTTTGTTGTGCGATGTTTTGCTGGACACGCTTAAATTCCATATTAATTCCAAATGAATTGCCCGACTCTGCATTTTCAACAAAAGCGATTTTGTATTCTTTTTTGGTAATTTGATTGCCTTCTCCAATTTCTGTTTCAGGATTCCACATTTCAGTCATATTCATTTCATTGTTATATTCCTCATAAACATCAGTCATCAAATCGGAAAGATCCTTGTCCGCAAAAACCACTGATTTTATACCAAGATCTTCCTTGGCTTCTTTTCTACCAATATAGTATTGATGAGAATAAAGTTTTTCCGTAAGAAATTCAATGACTTTTTCCACCTCGTCATCTTTCATTGATTCCTTATGACTTTTAAGCAATCGCTTTGCAAGAATCTTTATCAGATTATGCGTACGATTCACGTTTCCCAGTGCCAATGGATGAATTGATGGCGTGCTTTCAACAAACTTGTTGAAAATTTTTGTCAGCTCCTCATCACTCTTTATTCCAAATTTGTTTTTTGCCAAATCAAAATAACTCATCACTTCTTCAACTGAAATCGGAATTCTGTTTTGTGGATTTTGTGGATCAATAGGATTGAAAACATTGGCAGTTGAAGGATCGATTGGGGAAAGTTCAGACATGTCACTCATCACAATTTCATCAGCGCCAAGTGAAATCATTGTAGCTGCACTATGAGCCTTGTATGGAATAATTACCGAAAATTGATCACAGTATTCGCGAATCATTGAAACCAACCTCCATGGCACCATGGTGTCGCCCCCTGCACTATACAAAACAAGATCAATTTTTTCCTGCTTTCCAATCTTGCGCAGATGACTGCTGATAATCGGGATGATATCCATCGCCACGCGGGCATTAACTGGACCCTGTCGATCACTTGTTGCATAGGTCACAACCTTTGAACCTCTCAATTCTTCAATTTTTTTTATAATTTCTTGAGTATTCATAGATAATTTTATTAATCTTACTTTTTCATTATCTCATACTTAAAACTCAAAATCAATCGTAATTTTGCTTGATTTAAACACTATTTATGCACAAGAGCATAAAATGGAATCATCTATTTTCTACCTCCCCTTTTTTCAGCCTCCCCATCTTTCAATTCTTTGCCAGACCAACGGCCAAAACGTGCGCCACAATCATTGCAAACAATTTCACTCACGCCGTCATAATATTCAGGATGTCCTGGCTCATATTCCACCATGATAATATTTTGACTTCCACACTTTTTGCATTTTTCGTTTTCCATGTTTTTATGTTATTTTATTATCCTAGTTAATCCTGAAAAAGCATAGATTTTATTCCGCTCTCGTTCAGGACTCACATCAACTATGATTTTTGCCTCAACAAATTTATCAATTAACGTATACAGTGTTTGATTATTTGAGACTCCTGCAATTTTTCTTATAGATTTGACTGTGAAGCGAGGCTTTGTGAATATTGCATCCAAAAAAGAATTCGCGTAAATCGAATTTATCAAAGGCATTTGCTCCTTCAATTCCTTATATAATTTCTCTATTTGCACCACACGTTGCAGTGTGATTTCTGTTTGCTTTTGAACAGCCTCCAGGAAAAATTTTATCCATGACAGCCAGTCTCCTTTTTCACTGACAGCATTTAACAGATCATAATATTCTTCACGATTTTCTTCTAAAAATTCACTGACATAAATATTGGGATATGCTGTAATTTTTTTCTCATAAAGAAACAATGGGACCAACAATCTGCCCACTCTCCCATTGCCATCCATGAATGGGTGAATTGCTTCGAATTGATAGTGCCCGATTGCAATTTGCACAAGCGGATCAATCACGTCTTCCAAATGAATATATTTTTCAAAATTGGAAAATAACCCAGTAATGTTTTCGGGAGACGGTGGTATAAATCGAGCATGTTCAATTGAAGTTCCTTTTTTACCGACAAAGACTTGAACCCTCCTAAAATCACCGGGAGCCTTGTTTTGACCACGGACAGAATCCAACAAGATTCTGTGCAGATCTTTTATAAGATTTTCCGATAGAGGTCTCTTCTTCAAAAAATCTTTTCCGCTTTTTATAGCAATACGATAATTTGAAATTTCCCTGTAATCTTTTTCTCTTTCGTTCTCTTGTGACTGTATTTCTTCAGCATCAAACATCAGAACCTCATCCAGTGTTGCTTGCGTACCCTCAATCTTGGAACTCAAAACAGCCTCCTTTGTTTCGAAGGTTCTTTGGATAATTTCCGGATTTGGTAATCGCTTTACCGCTTCATCGTATCTGGCCACAATATCACGAGCCTTGATTATGCTTGGGAAAATTGTCCTGTAATCAAGATTTGGTGGCAATTGTGGTGGGATAAAAGGCTTTTTAGCCATATTTTTTCGTTAATTCTATTTACTAGAATTATAGCACAACTTATTCTAGTTTGCAAGTACTTTCTAGAATAACATCAGGGCTTATTCCAGGTCCTGGAATTAAAATTATTTTATTCTATTTTTAGGCTTCTTACTAGAATAATACCAAAAGATGCCAACTAACTTTTAGAAATTATTTTATATTATTTTATGCTTAAATAAGCCATTTTAGTCACAATAATGTGATCAATAACCTCAATTCCCAAAATCTTTCCTGCTTCTTGGAGGCGTTTCGTGATTGCAATGTCATCATCCGATGGCTCTGGATTGCCGGAAGGATGATTGTGAGCCACGATGATTTGGGCGCAAGAATGTTTAATAGCTGGTTCAAAAACTTCGCGGGGATGCACCAAGTTGGCATTGAGTGTGCCAATGGAAATTATTTCTCGTTGAATTTCTTGATTACGAGTGTCTAAAAAGAAAACCACAAAATGTTCTTTTTTGTGGTCGCGGATATCTTTGCAATTTTCCCACACATCTTTGGGAGACAAAATGAGTGCTGATTTTTTGTCTTTCAAAATTCTCTTTCCAAATTCAAGGCATGCCAAAATTTCAGAAGCTTTTACTTTTCCCAGTCCATGAATTTCACTCAGATCTTCAATTGTTGCAGTAAGCAGTTTTTCATTCGGAAATTTTTTAAGAATCTTTTTTGAAAGTTCAATGACATTGCAGTCTTTCGTTCCAGTGCGAAGCAAAATTGCCAGCAGCTGAGCATCTGACAATTTTTCTGGTCCATATTTTTCCAAGATTTCCCTTGGACGATCAACTTTTGCAATGTCTTTTATTTTCATAGTATCAATTTTTATTTATAGATGAATTCTACCACGCCCAAAAGGCCATGTATAGTGATATGGTCAAACACTCATTATTCAATGCAAGACCAAAAACCCCTCACCGCAAAGGCGAGGGGTTTTGAAATCATTACATCGTCTCTCCCATTTTTTTCATCTCCTCTGATGGTTCGAGGATGCCGAAGATGTTGCCTTCGGTGTCATAGTAATATCCATGCAAACCGACAGATGGAATCTCATGCTTTTCCATCTGAACTGTTCCACCAGCTGAAAGAATCTTTTGGTGGTATTCGTCAAAATTGGAAACTCCCATAGTCGGGATGAATGAATTGGCTCCTCCTTTGGCAGGCGGCTGGTCTTGTTTGCTCATACCACCATTGATTCCCATGGTTTCCTTGTCGCCTGTCATAACCATCCAATAGTCCATGTTAGCTTCCGGCGTCTCCCACTTTTCAAACTTCCACCCGAACACATCCGAATAGAATTTGGCCGTTCGCTCAGGATCAACTGCGTTGATTTCAAAATGTATGGGTCTTGGATTTTTCATATGATTTTACCCGGCTAAATTGCAAAACTTTGCACTATTTAACCTGGATTAAATATTAATTGTTAGGCTTCGCACATTTCCTTCAATTTTTTGAGTGCCTTGGGCCACATATCTCCAAACATAGCGCTCATTTCTTTACTTCCTTCTGAGGACTTCATTTCAAGGTCAATTTTCAAAAGTGTTTCTGAACCATTTTCAACAAAGGTATAATTTTCAGTTCCTTGGCTCCACTTTTTGGATTCCTCACTGGTCGTGTCCTCCACTCCGTTTGTCACGAGCCCTAAGTGCCTAATGGAGATGAATTTTTGTGGAATGTTTTCAGCAATTTCAGAAAGCATACCACTGCCACCAGTACCTAGAAACTTCATTTTGCTTCCCTTTTCCCAGGATCCTTCATAATATGAAGTGGGTTCGAAAGCCTTGGTCCACTGCTTGTAGGTTTCCAAATTAAGCATAGTGTCCCAAACTTTTCGCACTGGCGCATTGATGACTGTTTCAAAGTGTAGTTTTTCTTCCATATGTTTATGTTGCGTTAATAATTATGATATTTTCCCACTTTTTTTGCGACACTCTTTCTCTTTTTATTAATACACGAAAATCGCAAACTTCTTCCGACTGGGAAAGCAGAAATTTTGGATATGAAAAAAGCGAGATGGATTTTACCCGACTCACTTTTGACGAATCATACGCAAGTTATAGCTCTAAGTCTAAAAAGATTGGTGTAGTTTTGTTTTGCCTGTTTTCTTTCGAGGCAACAGAGAGCGACAGCGAACTCTTAGCGAGCAATCATAGTTCTTCGATTGCGAAGCGTGCCGAAAAAGGAAACAGGCAAAACAAAAACAAACCTTCATTTTTTTGAACCACAATTACGTAATACTTTTATTGTCTTTATGTTTAAGATGTATTTCGGAAAATAATTCTCCTTGCTCCACATAGATGATTCGTTGCTTTACCAATTCGAGCATGGCAAGAAATGAAACCACAATTTCAACTTTATCTTTTGCATTTGCGACAAGTTCGGAAAATGATGTTTGCGCTCTTTCTTTTAAAGTATTTTGCAAATGCACGATTTTATCCTCAAGCGTCAGGATCTCCTTTACCATTTCTTCTTCCAGTTTTTCTACCACAGGAATTTCACCAAGAACTTTGTTAAAAGCTTTCAGCAAATCTTCACTGACAATTTTTTCTGGGGGGTAAAAAACTTTTCCAAATCCAGAAAAACCTTCACGAGAAAAACAAATTTGCGAAGAATCAAACATGACTACGACATTTTTTGAAGCGTCTTTAAATTTCTTATATTCAGCCAACTGATGCTCCAAGTCCTTAATCTCTTCCTCCTCTTCTTCAGTAAATTCAAGCATTGGAAGAAGTGCTTTTGATTTAATCAAAATTAATCTTGAAGCCACTGACAAAAAATCAGCCAAATGAGCCAGTGTAACATTCTTGGCTTGAGCTATGTATTCCAGATATTGATCAGCAATTTGAGCCAGACTTACCCTGGTTATATCCAACTTTTGCTGTTCGGTAAGTTGCAAAAGCAAATCAAGCGGTCCCTCAAATTGTTCAAGTTTAATGTTATATGACATAAAGTAATTTTGGTATTAAGCTCGCACATATTTCTTATCCAACTCAAGCTCCCTCTCACTTTTATTATCCACCAAAGTAAACGCGGGATAAAGCGCCAACAAAATTACGATTGTTAGAAATAAAAACATTGCTTTAACAGGGAAAACAACCAAAAGCATTGCAGAGACTGCTGTGGCTGCTATATACGCCACACTTCTAGATGTTCTAAAAAAACTTATAATATCCATATCATCACCATCAATTCTTTTGTAAAAATAAGAGTCGCGAAGTGTTTCTATCATTGCCGCACCTATCCTGGTTAAAAATAACACGAAACCCCAAACCAAAATTGATGTGCTGGTCACAAAGAAAATGCTGAGTGTTGAAATAGCCATCACAAACAAGCCAAAAATTATCATTTCCTTCTCACCCAATTTTTTATCAGCAAGCACTCCGACAGGATAATTAACCAAAATAAATGGGATGAGCATGATTGTAAAAATAACTCCGATCTGACTCCAAGACATTCCCAAGTCAAGCAAATATAGTGGAGTATAAACGGTCATCAGCGCATAGAAAAATTCCAACACAAATGAAACCCAATATATACGCATTAAATTTTTGTTTACAAAAATTTTCTTCACCAAATCACGAATTGTTATGTTCCCATTAAACTTATTATTCCCACCGCGCAAGCCCACAAGACCAATAATAAAAATTACCATGCTAATAAGCATTGATAAGAAAAAAAGTCCGGAATAATCGTACGTTTCCAAGATGTGAGTAGAAAGAATCGGACCAAGCATAAATCCAGCGCTAATAATCATCAAATGAAGTCCGCGTATTCTGCCTGATTTTTTATCTTCAGAATATGACTCCATGATAATATCCAAAACCACATACATTAAATATGATGTAATAATATTTATCATCAATAAGAATATTCCAAGCATTGATGGTGGAACCATGATTAGCACCGCCATGGCAAAAATTTGCAAAAAGAAAAGCAGAAAAAAAGTTGTTGATTTTCCCAAACGTTTTATAAGCTTATGCATATTCAAAAGACCGAGCAATGAAACAACATACGCCAAAAAATAGAAAACGCTCACATTTTCACTACCCAAAGACAATTTGAAATAAGACGATTCAACATAAACAAGGAGTGATTGAGAAAAACCAAGCAAAAAAGAAATAAACGTTATTAATTTCAGTTTACCTTCATTAATATTTTCTTTGTGTTTTTTGTTTGACATTGATTCCTGCCCTATTAAACTCACCCCTGGCTGAGAATTTAACGGGGATAAATATTTTGTTTTTTATTTAATAAAGAGTAATCTATATTACTTTTTTCTTTTTGGTAACAATTTTTATGCCAGCCTCAATAAGCTGCTTTTCATCCAAAACACTTGGGGCTTCCATCATTGGATCTTCGGCTTCTCCTGTTTTAGCAAAAGCAATAACTTCTCGAATGTTTGGTTCATTTTGAAGAATCATAACCAACCTATCAATACCAGGTGCAATTCCTCCGTGTGGAGGCGCCCCATATTTAAACGCTTCAAGCATGTGACCATAATCTCGTTGCACATTTTCTTCGGAAATTCCCATAATTTCTAAAACTTTACGAAGTGCTTTCGGTTCATGATTTCTAATACTTCCACCACCAGCCTCATAACCATTAAGAACAATGTCATATTGCGTTGTTAGAATATCCGCAATATTTTTCTTATTCATAAGATCATCCATAAATTCTGGTTTCGGACGGGAAAATGGATTGTGCGTAAATGTCCAACCAGTAGAAGATTCCTCATCTTTTTCAAAAAATGGAAAATCTACAACCCAGCAAAAAGCTAAGAGATTTGGATCATTTTTATCTTCCCTAATATCTGGTTTGTCATTACCATATTTCTCCATTGATTCCTTATATGAAAAACGTGGGAAAGGAATTTCTTGAATTCTTTTTTCTGGAAACTGTTTTTGCACGAGCTCAATAAGCATCTTTTCAACGATATTCATAACATCCTCTTGCTCAACAAAACTCATTTCCATATCCAATTGAGTAAATTCGGGTTGACGATCACCACGCGTGTCCTCATCTCGAAAACATCTCGCAATCTGAAAATATTTTTCAATTCCAGCAACCATCAAGAGTTGCTTATACTGTTGTGGTGATTGCGGAAGAGCATAAAACTTTCCCTTATAAATTCGTGATGGCACAACATAATCCCTTGATCCCTCAGCGGTTGTTTTTCCAAGAATTGGAGTTTCAACCTCAATAAATCCCTGGCTATCAAGAAAATCCCTAAAAAATTTAATGACTTTATATCTGGTCAAGATATTATTTTTCATTCTTTCTGATCGCAAGTCCAGATAACGATATTTCAATCTAAGCTTTTCATCAACATCCTTGGTGTCTTTAGCAATCTCAAATGGTGCAGTTTTTGCCTCATTAAGAATATTAATTGAAGCAACTTCCAATTCCACTCCTCCTGTTGGGGATTTTTCATTTTTTGCACTCATTGGACGCTCTTTCACGACACCTTCCATCTCAACAACAAATTCACTTCGAAGTCTTTTTGCATTATCATGAGCCTCCACATGATCAGGAATAACAACTGTTTGCATAATTCCACTACGATCACGCAAATCAATGAAGATAAGCCTTCCATGATCACGACGAATGTGCACCCAGCCCTGCAGCTTAACAGTTTTTCCAACAAACTTAGGTGTGTCGATAATATTTGTTCGCATCATAAATTCAGCTTTTGACGTTTGATTTTGAAACAAAAAATTTCAACACCAACTACATTTTATTCATTATTTTTATTAACATAACCCCTAATCTACCTAGGGATTGTAGCTTAATATCTCAAAAAAGGCAATTCCACGGTGGAAATTTGTCAACGTTTTTTAGAAATGACATACTTGGAAATTTTTTTAAAATGTCATACCTAGACATTTTGGCAAATTAGCTCTGTATTTTGGGTTCGTATTTG
>LBRX01000020.1 GCA_000991645.1 Candidatus Moranbacteria bacterium GW2011_GWE2_36_40 | reverse complement strand
AATCCCAGAACCTGTTCGTGAAACAGAAAAACCTTTCCTTATGCCTATTGAAGATATCTTCTCAATTGAAGGTCGTGGAACAGTGGTAACTGGAAGAATTGAATCAGGTCAAATCAATATCAATGAAGAAGTTGAAATCGTTGGTCTTCGTCCAACTGCAAAAACAGTTGTAACTGGAATCGAAATGTTCAACAAATCACTTGATAAGGGACAAGCTGGAGACAATGCTGGACTTTTGATTCGTGGAATTAAAAAGGAAGATGTTGAGCGCGGACAAGTTTTGGCTAAAACTGGTTCAATCACTCCTCATACTGAATTCGAAGGAGAGATTTACATTTTGACAAAAGAAGAAGGCGGACGTCATACTCCATTTTTCAAAGGATACAAACCACAGTTCTACATCAGAACAACTGATGTTACTGGAGAAGTTGTGCTTCCAGAAGGAACTGAGATGGTTATGCCTGGAGATACAATCAATTTGGTTATTAAATTGATCGCTCCTGTAGCTATGCAAGAAGGAATGAGATTTGCAATTCGCGAAGGTGGAAAGACTGTTGGAGCTGGTGTTGCAACAAAAATTATCAAATAGTTTTCACTTTAGTTTTCTGAGTAAGCATGAGAATTCTTCTCGTGCTTACAAATGTTTACTAAATACAATTTTAATCGTTTATTTAAAAGACTCAGATGGCTGCGAAAAAAACAGAAAACGAACAAGCTACAAGAATCAGGATCAAAATCAAAGCTTATGATAGCAAGGTGATTGATCAATCTGCAAAAAAGATTGTTGAAACTGTTGAGCGAAGTGGATCAAGGTTTACTGGTCCGGTACCGCTTCCAACAGAAATTCACAAAGTAACTGTGAATAAATCAACTTTTGTTTACAAAGATGCAAGAGATCAATACGAAATGAGAATTCACAAGCGTTTGATTGATATTTGGGATCCAACTGCAAAAACAATTGAGAATTTGACTAGTCTTGATTTGCCAGCTGGAGTTGATGTGGAAATAAAGATGTAATTTTCGCTTTTGGCTAGCCTCACTACAAAAGGAGTTCACGCGGATGATTAAGGGCTTGCCAGATCTGAGAAAATGGTTTAATATAGATAAGTTGGAAAAAGAATAAAATACTAGTTAAAGTCCTCATTTGGAGGATACTCAACTAGCTAAAACGGGTTTATTCCTGGATTATGCTGGCTGAGAGGCCAGTTTTTTTTGGCTAAAGACTTACAAAAGAGTACAAAAGTACAAAAAAAGAAAGAAGTTTTGTGTTTTTGTAAAAAGTTGTAAGTTTGTATGCTAATGATAATTATGAAAACAATGAGCAAATTTATACTCGGAAAAAAATTAGGAATGACTACTTTGTATGACAAGGAACAAGGTGCTTTAAATGTGACATTAATTGAATGTCCAGAAAACACAGTTTCTGTTGTTAGAACAGAGGAAAAAAATGGATATAGCGCAATTCAATTGGAAATTGCCAAAACAAAAAACGTAACTCATCGCAAGGAATTTCGTTTGGAGCAACAATCCAGCTTGGCTATTGGAGATAGGATTTCTGTGGAAAGTTTTCAAATCGGAGATGAGGTTCAAGTAAGTGGAATTACAAAAGGAAAAGGTTTTCAAGGAGTTGTAAAACGTCATGGTTTCAAAGGTTCACCTGCGACTCATGGACATAAGCATGACCATAGAGCACCTGGTTCTATTGGAGCTCAACAGCCACAGCATGTTATTAAAGGAAAAAGAATGGCTGGGCGTATGGGTGGTAAGCGATCAACAGTGAAAAATATTAAAATTGTATATATTGATGCTGAAAAGAATATTCTTGCAGTTCAAGGTGCTGTACCTGGTGTTGTAGGAAGAATTGTTGAAGTAAGAGGATAAAAGTATCCGAAAAGCGCACTACGAAAGCGCACATCCGAAATTTCGTAGATTCGTATTTAATTCGTAGTTTCGTATCGGTTTATAATATTATGGCTACAATTGCTATTCACAATCAAGAAGGAAAAAAAATAGAAGATTTGACAGTGTCTGATGCTGTTTTTGCTGCAAAGTCAAACAATGAATTGTTGCATCAGGTTTTCATGGTTATTGCGGGAAATCAACGAAATCCAATTGCTCATACTAAAGATAAAAGTGAAGTAGCTGGTAGTGGGAAAAAACCATTCAAACAGAAAGGAACAGGTTCAGCTAGACAAGGACAAAAAAGAAATCCAGTAATGAAAGGTGGAGGTGTGGCTTTTGGTCCAACAAATGAAAGAAATTTCAAGAGAGATTTAAATAAAAAGATGAAACAAAAAGCGGTTGTTACTGCTATCAGTGAGAAGCTTCGCAGTGAAACTCTTATTGCTATTGATTCATTGACTGTTGAAGGTGCAAAAACAAAAGGATTTGCAGCAGTTTTGAAAAATCTTAAGTTAACTGGCAAAGTTTTGGTTTCTTTTTCTGAAGAAGAGAAAAAGACATCAATGATCAGTAGAAATCTTAAGAATGTTAACAATATTGAAACCAAGGATTTGAATGTTATGGATTTGTTGAATAATAAATATTTGCTTTTGAGTAAAGCCTCGATTGCATTTTTGGAAGAAAAGTTTGGGAACAGTAAAGTAGTTAATTAGTTAAATAGTTGAATAGGGAAAGCAGATGAATTAAAAACTAATTAACTAGTAAACTAATCAACTAGTAAACTAAAATTATGGCATTAATTGAAGAAAAAAAGGAAATAGTGGTTGATTCGAAGGATGTGGTTAAAAAGAAAGTCAAGAAATCATCCGATGACAACAAAAATGTTGTTGCTGCGCCACACGCCGGAATTGCTTACAAGGTTTTGATTGAACCATGGATTACTGAAAAGACTCACAAGGCAATTGCTGACAATAAATACACCTTCAAGGTTATAGCTGATGCTACAAAAAAACTTGTGAAATTGGCAATCGAAGGGATGTATAATGTAAAAGTTGAAAAGATTACAGTGGTAAATATTCAATCCAAGAAGAAGGCTTACGGTAGACATATGGGAAAAAAGGCTGGATTCAAAAAAGCAACTGTGACATTGAAAAAAGGAGATAAAATTGAACTATTCCAGGGAGTATAAAAATAGTTAAGTAGTTAATTAGTTGTATAGTTAAATAGGAATAAGAAAATTTTCCAAGAAACGAAACAAAACTAATCAACTAATAAACTAATAAACTAATCAACCACATATTATGGCAATTAAAGTATACAAGAAAAATACAGCTGGAAGGCGAAACATGTCGATTGTAAAACCGGATAATTTGACCGACAAAAAACCGGAAAAATCCTTGCTTGCACCGATGACACAAAAAGCTGGACGATCACATGGAAAGATATCAACTCGTCATCAAGGAGGAGGACACAAGCGTCGTTATCGCTTGGTTGATTTTAAGCAGCAAAAATTTGGTGTCTTGGGTCGTATTATTGCGATTGAAAAGGATCCAAATCGTAGCGCTTTGATTGCTCTTATTTCATATATTGATGGAGATAAAAAATATATCTTGGCTACAGAGGGGATGAAGGCTGGAATGGAGATTATGACTGGGGTTGATGCTCCAATTAAAAAGGGTAATCGTACTATTCTTAAAAATATTCCATCAGGAACAGTTGTTTCTAATATTGAATTGATTACTGGTAAGGGTGGACAAATTACTCGAAGTGCTGGAAGTGGTGCAATTTTGATGGCTATTGATGGTAAGATGGCTCAACTTAAAATGTCATCTGGGGAAATAAGATTGGTTAGTCAGGACTGCTATGCTTCTATTGGAAGAGTTAGTAATTTTGAACATAGTAGTGAAACTCTTGGAAAGGCTGGAAGAAATCGCTGGAAAGGTAAACGTCCTGAGGTTCGTGGATCTGCAATGAATCCTGTTGATCATCCACATGGAGGAGGAGAAGGAAGACAGGGAATTGGTTTGAAATATCCGAAAACTCCTTGGGGCAAACCTGCTCTTGGAAAGAAAACAAGAAAGAAGAATAGATATAGTGATAAATTTATTGTAAAGCGAAGAATTAAGAAATAGTTAATTTTAGTTAAAATGGTTAAGTAGTTAAGTAGTTAAGTAGGGCTTGCCTGAAAAACTAATCAACTAAATAACTAATCAACTAATAAACCAATATTATGTCAAGAAGTTTAAAAAAAGGTCCTTATGTTGATCCGCGCGTAATGAAAAAAGTGCTCAATGCAAAGCCTGGAGAGGGAACAATAAAGACTTGGTCTCGTGCATGCACAATTGCACCTGAAATGATTGGATTTACATTTGGAGTTCACAATGGACGAGAGCATACTGCGGTTTATGTTACTGAAGAAATGGTTGGACATAGACTTGGAGAATTTTCACCGACACGTAAGTTTTTGAGACACGGAGGTAAGATGCAAAAAGAAATTGAGCAAGCCGCAAAACAAAAAGCTCAAGATGCTGCAAAAGCTGCCAAGAATGATACACCAGCAAAGAAGAAAAAATAAGACACATAAAGCATAACGAAAAAACGCATAACGTCGGAATTTAAAAATTTTCCACGCTACACGTTCCACGATTAACGATAAATATATATGAAAGTTATAGCATCACTCAACAATTTAAGAACATCTCCACGAAAAGTCCGTTTAGTAACAGACAGTATTGTTGGGATGAATGCGAGCGCAGCACTTGTGCAACTTAAGCATGTAGTGAAGAAAACTAGTGAACCACTCGAAAAACTATTAAACAGTGCTCTGTCAAATGCTGAGAATAATTTTGGCCTAGATAAGGACAATATGTATGTTAGTAGTGTTTTGGTTGGAGAGGGTGCTAAACTGAAAAGATGGCTTCCAAGAGCTCAGGGAAGAGCAACATTAATATTGAAACGCACTTCACACATTAAATTAGAATTAGAAGAAAGAATTGAAGGTAAAAATAAGAAATCCAAGAAAGAACTGGAAAAAGAGAGAGCAGAAAGAGAAAAGGCTCGTGAGGAAATGATGAAAGCTGAATTGGATGCATTAGAGAAGGAAGAAAAAAGTGAGGAGCTTGCGCAAGAAAAACCTGTAGCAAAGAAAGCTGCTCCAAAAAAAGAAACTGTGAAAAAAGGTCAAGATAGTGGGTTTTTGAAAAAAGTTTTTCAAAGAAAATCTGGAGCATAGAAAAATTTTAGAAAGTTTATAGGTGGGTTATAATAGTATTGGGTTTAATTTAATTTTAATTCAGCAGAAAGCATAAAATTTTCAATTTTCAATTTTCAATTTTCAAACATTTCGAAATTTAGTCATTAGAAATTGTTTAGAAATTAGAAATTAGAAATTAGAAATTGATATAAGATATGGGACATAAAGTCAATCCAACAGGGCTGCGTCTAGGAATCACTACAACTTGGAAATCACGCTGGTTCGCAGGAAAAGATTATACGAAAAAACTTAAAGAAGATATTCAAGTTCGTGAGTTTGTCATGAAAAAATGGAAATCAGCTGCGATTGCTGATGTTGAAATTGAAAGAAGCGCGAACACCTTGAAATTGATAATTAAAACTTCTCGTCCTGGAGTATTGATTGGTAGAGGTGGAACAGGAATTGGTGATATGATCGCGGCAATAAAAAAACAATTTTTTGCTGGTAAAAAAATAGATTTGAAAGTTGAAGCACAAGAAGTTAGACAATTCGAAGAAAATGCTTCATTGGTTGCTCAAAATGTTGCTGAACAACTAGAGAAAAGAGTTCCTTTCAGAAGAATTTTAAAATCAATGTTGGATCAGGTTGAAAAAAATAAGAATATCAAAGGAGTGAAGATTGAAGTTTCCGGACGTTTGGGTGGAGCTGAGATGTCTCGTAGAGAATGGTTATCCAGAGGAACTGTTCCCCTTCATACACTACGTGCTGATATTGATTTTGCTAGAGCAACCGCGTTTACAACTTATGGAGCTATCGGAGTTAAGACTTGGCTTTATAAGGGAGAAGTTTTTGAAAAGAAATAAATAAGATATAAGAAAATTTTAGATTTACATTTTGAATTAAAAAGATACTCATATGTTGATGCCGAAAAAAGTTAAACACAGAAAAATTCACCGAGGCGGAGAAATTCGTGGAGTTGCTCAAACAGGCAACACTGTAAGTTTTGGTAGCTTTGGACTCAAGGCTATGACTTCCGGATTGATTTCTGCTCGTCAAATCGAAGCTGCTCGTCGCGCAATGACTAGATATGTTAAACGTGGTGGTAAGATTTGGATTAGGATTTTTCCTGATAAGCCAATGACAAAGAAAGGCGATGAAACCCCTATGGGTAAAGGAAAGGGAAGTGTCGATCATTTTGTTGCCAAAACTAAACAAGGAAGAGTTTTGTTTGAGATGGATGGAATTGCTGAATCTGTTGCCAAAGAAGCGATGCGCTTGGCATCACATAAACTAAATGTTAAGACAAAGTTTGTAGTTAAGGAAAAATAGGAAACAGTTAAGTAGTTAATTAGTTACCTAGTTAAATAGAAAAAACGAGAAAATGAATGAAGAATAACTAATCAACTAATCAACTAATCAACTAAGAAACTATTATGAAAATTCAGGAAATTAGAGATATGGGCATAGATCAATTGAAAAAGCTTATTGCTGAAAAACAAACTCAAGCAGTAAAGCTCAGATTTGATATTGCTGCAAGACAGGTAAAAAATCACAGACAATATCGAACATTGAAAACTGATATTGCAAGAGCACTGACAATTTTAAAGGAAAAAGCTGAATAGAAAGAATAGTCAAATAGTTGCATAGTTGATTAGTTGATTGGGAATAACATGAATACTAAGCAAACTAATTAACTAATAAACTAATTAACTAATAAACCAATTATGACAAATGTTATAAAAAAATTATCGAAGAAAAAAGGTATTGTTGTTAGTGATAAAATGGACAAGACAATAGTTGTTGCTGTCGAATCATTAAAAACACATCCGAAATATTTGAAGAAATATCGTTCAACCAAGAAATATAAGGTTCATGATGAAGATAATAAATTCAAAAAAGGCGATAAAGTTGAATTTTCTCAATGTCGACCAATTAGTAAAGATAAAAGTCACACAGTAGCGTAGCAGTTAAATAGTTAATTAGTTGCATAGTTAAATAGGAATAAGAAAATTTTCTAAGAAACGAAACTAAACTAATCAACTAAGTAACTAATCAACTAATAAACCAATTTTATGATTCAAGCAGAAACAAAGTTAAAAGCAGCTGATAATTCAGGCGCAAAAGTCATTGAGTGCTTTAAGGTACTTGGAGGATCTCGCAGACGCTATGCTTCTGTTGGTGATATAATTGTTTGCTCTGTTAAGTCAGCCGAACCAAGAGGGATGGTTAAAAAAGGAGACAAGATTCGCGCTGTGGTTGTTAGAACAAAAAAAGCTATTCGCAGAAAAGATGGTTCATACATACGTTTTGATGAAAATGCCGCTGTGATTGTTAATGAAAAAGAACCAAAGGGAACTCGTATTTTTGGACCAATTGCCAGAGAGCTCAGAGAAAAAGGTTTTAGCAAAATTGTTTCATTGGCACCAGAAGTATTATAAAACAAGTTAAGTAGTTAATTAGTTAAGTAGTTGAATAGGAAAATACTTTCTAAGAAACGAAACTAATCAACTAATAAACTAATCAACTAAGAAACTATCATGAGAATTAAAAAAGGAGATCTTGTAAAAAAAATTGCTGGCAAAGACAAGGGTAAGCAGGGAAAGGTTGTCCGAACAGTGCCTAGCGAGGGGAAAATAGTGGTTGAAAAAATTAATATTGTGACAAAACACCAAAAAGCTCGCAGAGAAGGACAGCGTGGACAGCGAGTAGAAATTGCGGCACCATTCGATGCTTCAAATGCAATGGTTATATGTCCGGCATGCGGAAAGGCAACAAGAACATCATATTCTGTTGTTGGCGGAAAGAAAGTTAGGGTATGCAAAAAATGTGGTAAAGAGTTGTAAAGATAAATTAAGTATTTAGATATAAAGTAAGATATAAATTTTCAATTTTCAATTTTCAATTTTCTCCGCCAGCTGGCGAATAGAAATTAGAAATTAGAAATTAGAAATTGATTAAGATATGAATATAACTCCAGCAAAAGATAAATATACCAATTTGGCTGTAGCTGAAATGAAAAAGAAATTCAGCTATAAGAGTGTGATGGCGGTACCTCGAATTCAGAAGGTGGTTGTTAATGTTGGTATTGGTAAGATTGTTAAGGAAAATGATAAGATAGAAGAGATTGTGAATTCCTTGACTGCAATAACTGGTCAAAAGCCTGTTAAAACCAAAGCTAAAAAAGCTATTTCTGGATTTAAGATTCGCGAAGGAATGGAAATTGGTGTAAAGGTTACTTTGCGAGGAGCTCGCATGTGGCAATTTATTGATAGAGTTGTTGGAGCAACCCTTCCTCGAACGAGAGATTTCCAAGGGATCAATCGTAAAGCTGTGGATAATGGAGGAAATTTAAATATTGGAATTAAGGAGCACATGATTTTTCCTGAAATATCTCCTGAAAGAGTGAAGCACACATTTGGAATGCAAATAACAGTTTCGACAAATGCACACTCTCAAGCAGAAGGATTGGAATTATTTAAATTATTAGGATTTCCGCTAAAAAGCGAATAAGAGATTAATTATCAATTAACAACGAACAACAAACAACTGTAGAGGCGTTAAGCTAAAACAGAAAAAAAGTTATCAGTTGTCAGTTGTCAGTTATAAGTTATAAATATGGCAAAAACATCCACAGAAGCTAGAGCAGAAAAAAAGCCAAAGTTTTCAACTCGTATAGTGAGACGATGTTGGAGATGCGGTCGCAAGCATGGATATTTACGAAGCTATGATATTTGCAGAATATGTTTTCGTGAATTAGCAAGTAAAGGAGAAATACCTGGAGTAACAAAAAGTAGTTGGTAAGAATCACATAACATAGAACATAAAACATAGAGCAAAATTCAAATGCTCCATGCCTCATGTTCCATGATTCATGATAATAATAATTAGGATAAAGAATTAGAATATGTTAGATCCAATAGCAGACATGCTTACAAGAATTCGAAATGCGCAAATGGTAAAACACAAGGAAGTGTCAGTGCCCTTTTCGAAGTTGAAGTTGTCTATCGCTAAAATTTTAGAGCAAAGAAATTTTATTGAGTCAGTAAAGAAGGAGATGGGAGAATCTTTCCCGATTCTTAAAATTGTCCTAAAGTATGAAGTTGTCTCGAATACTGAAAAGAATCCAGCAATTCGTGAGATTAGACGTGTAAGTCGTCAAGGACAAAGAATTTATGTGAAAAAAACTGATATCAAGCGTGTTAAAAATGGTTATGGAATTTCAATCGTATCAACCTCGAAGGGTATGATGACTGGAGACAAAGCAAAAAAACTTGGTCTTGGCGGTGAAGTAATTTGTGAAGTTTGGTAAACAATAGTTAGGTGGTTAATTAGTTGCATAGTTAAATAGGAATAAGAAAATTTTCTAAGAAACGAAACTAATCAACTAAGAAACTAATCAACTAATGAACTATATATTATGAGTAGAATTGGAAAAAAACCAGTAGCAATCCCAGAGGGAGTTAGTGTAACAGCTGACAAGAATTTGATTATTGTCAAAGGTCCAAAGGGTGAATTGAAATTTGAACATCACAATGATGTCTCTATTAAATTTGGTGAAAATGAATTTACAGTTGAAAAAGAGAGCAAAGGAAAACATGTTCCTGCTATTTGGGGTACAACTGCTCGTAGAATTGAAAATATGATTGAAGGAGTGGTAGGTGGATTTAAGAAACAACTTGAACTTAATGGAGTTGGTTTCCGTATGTCTATTGCTGGTAAGACAATCACTCTTGCACTCGGATTTTCTCATCCTGTTGTTGTTGAAGTTCCTGTAGGCTTGGAGGTTGTTATTGAAGGAAATACAATGACAGTAAGTGGAATTGATAAACATGCTGTTGGGCAATTTGCTGCCAATATAAGAGCGCTTAAGCCAGTGGAACCATATAAAGGAAAGGGATTTAAATATGTAGGAGAACATGTTCGAAGAAAGGAAGGTAAGAAATCATCCAAATAACTAACAACTAGCAACTAACCACAAACAACAAATAGTTACATTCAAAAAAGTTGTCAGTTGTGTGTTGTTAGTTGAAAGTTAATATTATATGAACAAATTGAGTAGCAATAGCGGACGAATTCAAAGAAAGCGTAGAGTTCGTGCAAAAATTTCCGGAACAGCTTCAAGGCCCAGATTAGCTGTGTTCAAAAGTCTGAAAAGCATTTATGCTCAGGTTATTGATGATACGATTGGGAAAACTTTGGCAAGCGCAAAACTTTCTGATTTGAAAAAAGCTTCCAATACTGTGGATGGTGCAAAACAAGTTGGCAAGCTTATTGCTGAAAAATGTATTGCATTAAAAATTGTAAGTGTGACCTATGATCGTGCAGGATATAGATATCATGGAAAAGTTAAAGCTTTGGCCGAAGGAGCAAGAGAGGGTGGACTACAATTTTAAAGCCCATAACTTAAAACCGATAACCCATAAAATAGTATTTGGAATTTTATAAAATTAGAAATAATAAAAAGGTTTCGAGCTAGGTGCTACGAGATCTAGGATAAAAATATGAATAAGAGACCAGGGAAAAAACAACAGCGAAGAGAAAAACCAGAGTTTGAACAAAAACTTTTGGATTTGGCTCGTGTTACTCGTGTAGTGAAAGGCGGTCGAAGATTTCGTTTTCGTGCCACTTTGGTTATTGGTGATCGTAAAGGACGTGTTGGTGTTGGTGTTTCCAAAGGATCGGATGTTTCTGATGCGATTGGTAAAGCCTATAATGATGCCAAGAAATCAATGATTACTGTTAAACTTTCTGATAATACAATCCCTCATGATATTAGTATGAAGTTGGGAAGTGCAAAAGTTTTATTGAAGCCTGCTTCAAAGGGACGAGGTGTTATTGCTGGAGGAGCTGTTCGTGCTGTGGTGGATTTGGCTGGTATCAGGGATATTGTTTCAAAATCCTTGGGAACTTCAAACAAGCTTAATGTTGCCAGAGTAACAATTGAAGCGTTGAAAGCTTTGAAAGCACCAAGAATAAAGGAAATTAAGGATGCTCAGGAAGTTAAGGTAGTAGCCAAGGAAAATGTTAAAGAAGTTAAATAAAAAATAATTTTTTGTTAATATAAAGAATTAACATTTCTGAAAAAATATATCTATATTCAAAATATAATTTGTTTATTTGTATATTTGTAAAAGATTTGTAATTTTGTAGGGTTATGCAAATTCATCAACTTACAGTAAAAAAACGTAAAGATAAGAAAACCGTTGGTCGTGGTGGAAAGCGAGGTACTTATTCTGGACGTGGAAATAAGGGACAAAAGGCTAGATCTGGAGCTTCAATAGATCCTTTGTTTGAAGGTGGAAGATCTTCATTGGTTGAACGCTTGAAAAAAGTTCGTGGATTCAAATCACTTGCAGCTAAAAAAGCTGTTGTGAAATTAGAATCATTGGAAAAAGTTTTTAAAGATGGCGATATTGTTTCAATGGAAACTTTGCTTGGAGCTAAGCTTGTTGATAAGGCTGACGTGAAAAATGGTGTAAAAATACTTACAACTGGAACAATCACAAAAAAACTTACTATTTCAGCAGAAATACTTCTTTCCCAATCTGCCAAAGATGCTATAATTAAAGCAGGTGGAAAAATCCTGGAATTAGGTGCATAGTTGATTAGGTGCATAGTTGATTAGTGAAGCAGTTTTTATACCTAGTTAACTAAGAAACTACGTAACTATTTAACTAATATCAATGTTTGAAAAAATAACTCAAATCTTCAAAATACGTGAACTTCGCAATAAGATCCTCTTTATTTTGGGGGTTCTTATTGTTTTTCGTATTGCAGCCAATATTCCTTTGCCGGGAGTTAATATTGAACAATTGAAGCGTCTTTTTGAAGGTAATCAATTCCTTGGAATGCTTAATGTTTTTTCTGGAGGAGGTCTTTCAAATATTTCAATTGTCATGTTGGGAGTTGGACCATATATTACTGCTTCAATCATTATGCAACTTTTGACGATGATTGTGCCGAGAGTTGAGCAAATATACAAAGAAGAAGGGGAGGCAGGACGTCAAAAATTTAACATGTGGACTCGTTGGCTAACTGTTCCTTTGGCAGTTTTGCAAACTTTTTCAATGGTCACATTGCTTCGTTCTCAGGGTGTGCTAACGATATCTTCTACCTATGATATTGCTGTTATTGTTATTGTCGCAACTGCTGGAACAGTTTTCTTGATGTGGCTTGGAGAGCTTATCACGGAAAAAGGTATTGGAAATGGCGTGTCCTTGATAATCTTTGCTGGAATTGTTAGTGGTCTTCCAAGTGGAATTTCAAAATTATTTTTAACCCTGGATTCAACTCAAATTTTTACTTACCTCGGGCTTTTGTTGGTAACATTAATCACAATTGCTGGGGTTGTTATGGTTACAGAGGGACAGCGTAATATTCCAGTTTCTTATGCCAAGAGGGTTAGAGGAGATAAGACTTATGGTGGTTCAACTTCTCATTTGCCACTCAGAGTTAATCAAGCTGGTGTGATCCCAATAATTTTTGCAATGTCAATTATGCTTTTTCCAGGAATGATCGCAACCTTTTTGATGAAAGCATCCAATCCTTCAATTGCTGAGGCTGCAAAATTTGTGAATACTCTTTTCCAAAATCAAGTTTTCTATAGTAGTATGTACTTTGTGCTTATTGTGATGTTTACTTATTTTTATACTGCAGTTGTTTTTGATCCAGTCAAAATTTCTGAAAATCTTCAAAAACAAGGTGGTTATATTCCTGGTATAAGACCAGGAAAAACAACTGCCGATTTTCTCTACAAGATCATGAATCGTATCACTCTTACTGGATCGGTTTTCTTGGGAACTATTGCTGTGTTGCCATTTATCGTTCAGGGTCTGACAAGCGTTCAGGCTGTGCAGATTGGCGGAACAAGCATTCTTATTGTTGTTTCAGTTGTTATTGAAACAATAAAGCAAATTGAGGGACAACTTGTCATGAGAGATTACGAAGGATTCTAAATGCCTCGCTACGCTCGAATTTTTAATTTAAAATTTTTAATTTTGAATAAATTTTTAATGTTTTGAATTATTTAAACATTAAATCATTCGAATTTGATTCGAAATTCAAAATTCAAAATTCGAAATTTTGTAATGAATCTAATTATCTTTGGTCCTCAGGGAAGTGGGAAAGGGACACAGGCAGATCTTTTGGCTGAAAAATATAGTCTTGCACATATTGAAACCGGTCAGATTTTTCGTGAAATTGGCAGAGAAAATTCAGAGTTGGGAAGAAAAATAAAACAACTGAATGACTCAAAAGAAATGATCCCTGACGAAATTACTGTGGATATCATTAAAAACAGTTTGGAAAAAGTTGTTACTTCAAAAGGAATCATATTGGATAGTGCGCCGCGAACATTGGGTCAGATTGATCCTGTTGAAAAAATGCTAAAAGAACTTGGCAGGCCAATAGACAGGGCTATCTATATTACTCTTCCATACGATGAATCAGTTTCACGCATCACAAAGCGTTATGCTTGCACCGTTTGTTACAGGCACTTTGTCTTGGGCAAACACATTGCCAATAATGAAGATCCTTGTCCGACTTGTGGAGGACCTGTGATGCAAAGAAATGATGACACTCCAGACGGCGTGGCCAAAAGACTCAAAACTTTTTATGAAGTTACTGTGCCCGTTATCGAACAATACAGAGAAAATGGAATGCTCATTGAGGTGGATGGAAACCAAAGTGTTGAAAAAGTGTTTGAAGATATTATTAAGCAAATCTGAACCACAGATTAACACATGATTATACATGATTTCGCTGATTTTTTTTCATGTGTGATCAGAAAGATCAGTGATAATCAGTGGTTCTGATATTTATGTCTATTCATATAAAAAATGAAATTGAATTAAATATTATGCGTCGGGCTGGCAAGGTACTTGCTGAAATTATGCGAGAAATTGGTGGGCAAGTTAGACCTGGCGTGAGCACAATAGAAATTGACAAGCTCGCCGAAGAGCTTGTTTTGAAGGCTGGAGGAAATCCTGCATTTAAGGGTTATGGTGGTGGCAAAAATCCTTTTCCGGCAACAATCTGCGCTTCAATTAATGATGAAATCGTGCATGGTATTCCAAGTGAGGATAAAATTTTGAAAAACGGAGATATTTTCAAGATTGATATTGGCATTGAAATCGAAGGATTTTATTCTGATATGGCACGCACTTTTGCTGTTGGAGAAATTAGTGATGAAGCTCAGAAATTAATCGAAGTTACTGAAAAATGTTTTTGGAAAGGCATAAAAAATCTAAAAGCTGGTTCAACGCTTAGCCAATATTGCAAAAATGCGCAAAAGGTTGCGGAAGACGCTGGTTTTTCAGTAGTTAAAAATTTGGTTGGACATGGCATAGGAAAGAATCTTCACGAAGATCCTCAAGTTCCGAATTATTTTGAAAAAGGTTTCAGAGATTTGGTTTTAGAAGAAGGAATGACTTTAGCGTTAGAGCCAATGGTTAACATTGGAACACACCTTACGGTCATGAGTCCTGACGGTTGGGCATACCTTACAGCTGACCGAAAACTTTCCGCCCACTACGAAAACACTATTTTAATCACGAAAAACGGAGTTGAAGTTTTAACAGCTTTTTAGGCTTTAGCTTATTAGCTTTTTAGAAAAATACGAAGATAAAAAAGAACCCCTGGCCTCCGATGATACTGGAGGTGGGGTCCTGAGAAGTTCATTTGTAATACGTTAGGGAGACGGATGTTCTCCCAATCGGTATAATCTTTGTTCTCTCTCTCTTTCTGCGAGAAGAATGCCTCTTAAGAACATTCTTCAGCCAGGTTTTGCTTTGAGCCAAAAATGGACGAAAATCTTTTTTCGAAGGCAGGAGATCGAAATTGAAAATCGATTTCCCACAGACAAAAAAACAAAAGAATACTGCAAACATTGCCATGTATAGAAAACTGTTTTCCATTGTACGTCTCCTTTTTTGTGAGAACTAAATTTTGGGATATGGTATACTGTGTATACCGATGATTAATAATAGCACAATATGATGATAAAGTCAATAGATAGTCAAGATTCAGCTAATGTGAGCCATTATTTGGGGTTGGATTTTGGTGTGGCCAAGATTGGCTTGGCAATTGCAGATGAAGAAACTCAAATGGCTTTTGCTTTTGACACACTTAAAAACGATAGCAATTTCATGAGAAATTTGGCGGAAATTTTGGAAAGAAAGAATGTAAAAACAATTGTCATGGGTCTGGCTTGGCATGAAAAGGATGAGGAGAGTTTTGACAGAAAAATGGCTTTTGGAAAAAAAATTGAAAAAGAATTAAAAATAGCAGTAATGTTTCAAGATGAGATGTTTACAACCAAGATGGCGCATCAAAACATAAAATTGCGAGGTGGAAAAAATATTGCAGAACATGATGACAGTGAGGCTGCTAGAATAATTCTGCAAAGTTGGATTGACAATAGGTCAAAAATTTCAAGTCATGAGTCGTAGGAGGTAGGTCTTTTTTGTTTTGCAAGAGTATAGTGTTTTTCGAATAATATGATATACTTAAATAAGGTAAGAACTGGTCTAAAGTAATCATAGATTTTTCCCGAATATTGACCGAAAGTTAATCATAGAAAATGCCAGATAATGAAATCCTAGAAAAGTGCATTGTA
>LBRX01000019.1 GCA_000991645.1 Candidatus Moranbacteria bacterium GW2011_GWE2_36_40 | reverse complement strand
CTGTGTCATTCCCGTGAAAACGGGAATCCAGCCCTAATTTGTTTCACTTTCTTTATTATAATACTCTTTTGCTAAATCTATCCAGTCAGGATTTTCTTTTTCAATCAATTCTAATTTCCATTTTCTGTTCCATTTCTTTAGTTGTTTTTCTCGCAGTAACGCCGAATTTATATCATTGGTAGTTTCACAATAAACAAGTTTATCAACACCATACTCTTTTGTAAATCCTTTAACTACTTCATTCTTATGTTCCCAAATTCTTTTTATTAGATTACTAGTTACTCCAATATAGAGTGTTCCATTTTGATGACTTGCTAAAATGTATACATGGTAAAGTTTTTCCTGAGACATATTTTGTGGAAATTAACAACGTAACCTGGATTCCCGTTTTCACGGGAATGACAATAAGAGCTTGAGCTTTATAACCTTATAAACTTATAAACTTTCAACTTAATAAACTCATTTGCATTTGCTTTCGGTTCGGCCTTGTCCAAGTGCTTCATCTGCAGTTTTGAAGCAGACGAGGTTTTCTGGTTTGACGCGCTTGGCGTAGGAACAGGTTGGGAGATAAAATTTGTCGGAATTTTTGCTGCCGACATAGGCACAGTTTGCAGTATTTGCGGTTGCGGCAACTTTGACGGTTATTTGAGGTGTTGTGGTGGTTTTAGTCGCGTCAGAGGCCTCTAAATTGCCCTGATTTACTGTTTCCTGCCCTTCTCGTGTGTCAGAAGGCTTCTCAATTATAAGAGGCTTTTGCTGCCATTTTTGACCTTGCAGGACGCCAAATTCAAAGGAAATGGCTGATATAAGGCAAAAACCGATGAAAAGCACAATTTTAGTCTCATTTTTTAGGAAAAAGTCTTTTATTTTTGGAAGTATTCCTGGCATTTTTGATAATGTTAAAACTTTATATTTTTTGTCATTCCGGGCAGCAGACCCGGAATCCAGCCCAGCTTAATCTCGATAATTTTCTATTTTAAGTAATATAGTAATATTTAGTGTCGAACCTGGATTCCCGTCCGCCTTGGCGTCGAGACAGGCCTACGCGGGAATGACAAGGCATTGACATATTATCTAATTCTGTTAGAATATCCCTTGTAACACTGAGTGGCATTAGATTCTTTTTGGGCTCCCGCGCTGGGCGCATTTCATTGCCAAGTGAAATCAATTTGAATCCGATCACCACAACGAACCCCGCACCTGCTTTTATTATTATACAATATTTATGGATATTGTATAATGAGAAAATCTGCCTGCGGATATTTTTTAAAATTAACATTATACCCAATGGTCACTAGCCTATTCTTTTTTAAGGCCGGTGGGTCTACCCAACTCGGACGAGATTCGATCTCGAAAAGACTTGGTGTTAAGATCTTTGGAAATCAAAAAGTAAAAACTGGAAACATCATCATCCGACAACGTGGAACAAAATATCACGCAGGAAAGAACGTGATGCGTTGCAACGATGACACCTTGATGTCTTTGGTTGATGGAATTGTGAAATTCACTTCAAAAAAAGTTCGTAACTTTACTGGAGTATTGGTAACTCGTCGTTACGTTGCAGTTGAAAAATCTGACACACCGATTGAAATCAAATCCAAGAAAACTGGTGCCAAGAAAGCTGGAGCAAAACTTCGCGTTAATCTTAAGACCAACGAAGCTGGCAAGAAAAAAGGAGCTTGGAAGGTTGCAAGAAAACCAAACATGCGAAAGACTGTTAGAAAGCATTTGGTTGCAAGAATCGCCAAAAAGAACAAGTAGCCGATTCGAAACTACAAAAGTAAAACGAATCTACGAACATAGCAAAAGAAACCTCGAGAGAGGTTTCTTTTGCTTTATCGTTATTTTATTTTAGAAAGTATATCATTTTTTCTAATAAGGAATCTATTAATACTTTGGGAGTCCCATATACTTGAATCATTTCTCATGGATTTTTCTATAGCATCAATATTCATCCACTTCACTTCTTGCACTTCTCCATCATTAAAGGTCAAATCTTTTAAATCACCTTTGAAATTATAATAATAGCTGTTGCCAATTTCCTTGTTGTCTTCTCCATTGTAAGAAACTTTCATACCAGGTATCAATTCTTCAAGTGTTATTTTTATACCAGTTTCTTCCCGAATTTCCTTAACAACAGTCTCTTCTTTGGTTGAGCCCGCTTCCACATGACCACCAAAACGCATTGCCCATTTACTTGGATTCTGTTCTTTAAATTTTGATCTTAGATGCACAAGCAATTCCAGCTTGTTATTTTCAAATCGATAAAAATATGCCACAGCAACATTGTGCCACAAACCTTTTTCATGACAAACACTGCGAAGTTCTTTTTCTCCTGTCAGATTGCCATTTTCATCAACAATGTCAAGATATTCTTCGGACATATTGAAAGACTCAAAACCTGGATTCCCGTTTTCACGGGAATGACAAGGGGTTTTTATATTTTACTAATAAGCTGAGAAGCTAATGCCTGAAAAGCTATTTCTTGCTGCTTCTCACTTTTGCGGCTTTTACGAATTCAAAAAATAGTGGATGTGATTTGAGTGGTGAAGATTTGAATTCCGGATGAAATTGGGCTCCAAGGAAAAATGGATGATCTGATTTTGGAAGTTCTGCGATTTCCATCAATTTTCCATTTGGAGATTTTCAACTTCCCAACGATGCCTGTGACGTTCAGAAATTTTTGTTTTTTTGTATCCATCATATGCAAGTGTGCCCTTTTCCAGCACTGCATCATATGCGCCAAGACGCATTGTGGCTCCATAATTTCCATCTTCCAAATTCTTTTTCTGCTCAGGCATAATATCAATAACAGGATTTTTCGTATCGCGATTAACTTCAGTAGTGTGCGCATCATTCATACCGAGAACATTTCTGGCAAATTCAATAACTTGAAGTTGCATACCATAACAAATTCCAAAATATGGAATTAAATTTTCTCGACAATATTTGATAGCTTTTATTTTTCCTTCAATTCCGCGACCGCCAAATCCGCCTGGAACCAAAATCCCATCATACTCAGAAAGATCTTCTATTTTTTCTGGATCTTTCTCGAAAACTTCGGAGTTTATCCAATCTATTTCAGTTTTTACATCATTTTTATATCCAGCATGTTTGATTGCTTCAATTACACTGATGTACGCATCAGACAAAACAAAATCTCCCGTGCCAAAATATTTGCCAACAATTCCAATCTTAACCTTACCCTTAAGGTTTTTTATTTGCGCAATTAAATCATCCCATTGTTTCAGATCAGATTTTTTGGGCTTAAGTCGAAGCTTCTTGAGAATAATTTTGCTTAAATTGTCGCGTTCAAAATTTGTGATGACTTCATATACGCTCTTGGCATCAGGCGCATTGATTACGCATTCTTCTGGCACACTGCAGAACATGGAAATTTTTTCTTTCCTTTTCTGATCCATGCCCAATTCACTTCGAGCAATTATTATATCTGGTTGAATTCCAGCACCATTGACTGTACGCACAGCATGTTGAGTAGGCTTCGTTTTCATTTCTCCAGCAGCTTGCGGCACTGGAAGATAACTAACCATAACAGTTAAAACATTGTCTGGATTTTTTAATTTCAAAAGTCTGATAGCCTCCAAGAAAAGAATATTTTCATATTCTCCAACAGTACCTCCGATTTCAATCAGAGTAATTTCAGACTTAGCTTTGTTTGATGCGTGTACAATGCGATCAATAACTTCCAAGGGAATATGAGGCACGACTTGCACACATTTTCCGCCATATTCCAAATTGCGCTCACGATGAATCACTGATTCATATACACGACCAGTGGTCATATAATTATCACGAGAAAGTGTGATGTCCATAAAGCGCTCATAATTTCCCATATCCTGATCGGTTTCATCGCCATCATCCAACACAAAAACTTCTCCGTGTTCAGTTGGATTCATTGTTCCCGCATCAACATTTACATACGGATCAATTTTAATTGCAGTCACAGCATAACCACGAGCTTTTAAGATTGCACCGATTGATGCAGCAGAAATCCCCTTTCCCACACCACTCATCACTCCTCCCATCACAAAGATGTATTTTCGATTTTCCATTTTGTTTATACCGATACGAAACTACGAAACTAGAACGAATCTACGAAAATATTTTCTGTATTTGTTCGTAGATTCAAATGTTTTTCGTTGTTTCGAATCGGTTTTTTTATATGCAAAAAGTCGCTTAAATGCGACCCCCGCCTGCATCGCTACGCGAAGCGTTGCGGGCGGGCCTGTTTTTTATGATAAAAGTAACCTCTTACTTATTTCTCAGTATATACTATTTTCTATGCCTGTTCAACCACTAAAATTATGGTTGTGCTTATCCCAAAATCAAAGCTAATTATTACCTTTTTTTCACCCAAATCTTTAATGTGATCAATTTGAATAGCCTTTTCTGAAATATCAAATCCGGCCTTTTTAATTTCCTTGTTTATATCCTTAGCAGTAATAGAGCCGAAAAGTTTTCCGTCCTTAGCTCGTGCTTTAATGACAAACTTCTTGCCTTCAATAGCTGTAGCTAATTTTTGAACAGTTTGTTTTCCTAAGGCCGTTTGAAGTTTTTTCTTGTCTTCTTCTTGTTTAACATTAGCCAAACTTGCAGCATTTGCCACGGTTGCTAATTTGCGAGCCAAGAGAAAATTTCGCGCATAACCATCCGGAACATTTTTAATTTGTCCCTTTTTTCCAACATTTTTAACATCTTGTAGAAAAATTACTTGCATATATTTAACCGATACGAAACTACGAATTACATACGAATCTACGAAATTTATTGTAACAATTATTCAAAGAAGAATCAACCCCTTTAAATAACGCATTTTATTTGTTTCTTGTGACGCATGAACATGAAAATGAAGAGGGCTTGTGCGGCAAGAGTTTTCATAATTTCAATATCTTCAAGTTTTTGACTTGGATTTTTTTTCTTAATAACAATATACGAAAAAATGTTGTCAATTGATTTTGGAGAAGTTACAACAATGAATTCATTTGACTCAAAATAGCTCACCTCAATCTTTCTATCCTTTAAAGAAAATTCCAAACAATTTTCTGGATTACTTTTTATTTCCCTGATTAATGTAAACTCAGGCAGAGCTATGAACCGCAGCGAATATTCATCTGATTTTCCAAATAAGGCTACAGCACTCATGATTGAAGCATAAAGCTCACCCTCATTTCTTTCTGACAATCTTGAACTTTCAGGATATCCCAAGGCGATGTTTTCCAAGATATCTAATTTTCGATTTATTTCTCCAATATACGAATACGAATGCTGCAAATCTTTCGCCATCCTGCTGGCCTGACCTTGAAAAACATATTTTTCTGTTTGACTTTTTTTCATCTTTTTTTCAACAAACAAAAAGATGGAAATAGCAATTGAGCCAAGCAGAAGAATTACAAATTCTTGAGTTTGAGTCATGTCAAAGATAAAAATTCCATCTCTAACAAAAGTTGGGACAAAAACTATTAATGTGAATATGGTCAAATATATCCAATACATTGCTGTTTTTTCCTTTAAATACTGGTTAATTATTGTGTCATGCTCTCGAATATATGTCAATTTTCTTTTTTAACAAAAACCCCGCTCCAAAGAGCGGGGATAATTTTAGACATTTTTGCAACCTTTTAAATATTCGCGCAGTTTATCTCCAATTTCTGGATGTTTGAGGCCCATATGAATTGACGCTTTCATGAAATTAAATTTATCTCCAGTGTCCAGCCATTCTCCTTCCAGAATCCTGCCATAGATAGCCCTATTTTTTTCTAGCATTTTTTCAAAAGCATCAATTAATCTTATTTCTCCTGATTTCCTATGATCCATTGTGGCCAAAATTTCAAAAACCTCTGGCGTTACAATGTATTTTCCAACAGCAACAAGATTTGAAGG
This sequence comes from Candidatus Moranbacteria bacterium GW2011_GWE2_36_40, assembly GCA_000991645.1. Taxonomy (GTDB): domain Bacteria; phylum Patescibacteriota; class Minisyncoccia; order Moranbacterales; family GWC2-37-73; genus UBA12068. The sequence goes on along the minus strand of LBRX01000019.1, from coordinate 13,768 downwards.
CGCATCTTCTTTTTTTGGCTTTTCGATCAATCCATTTACTTGATATGTTTTTTCGTCAATTTTTACACCATCAATAACACCAAATAATGAAACTTGATCTTGCGGAACTTCGCTAAGCCCAATAATTGGATCACCATATTTTTCAAATGTTTCCATGAGCTGTTTGGATGCTGGGACCTCACTATCATAAAGACAATCTCCGAAGATTACCAATGCCGGTTCTCCATTTAAAAGATGTGCTGCTTGCAAAAGTGCATGGCCATCTCCAAGTGGTTTTGGTTGACGTACATATGAAAATTTTGCTAGTCCTGAAATTTTCTGAACAGTTTCAAGCAAATCATGCTTATTTTTTTCAACTAATGTATCTTCAAGCTCATATGAAACATCAAAATGATCTTCAATTGCTCTTTTACCACGGCCGGTTACAAAAATAATTTCCTCAATCCCGGAAGCAACTGCTTCTTCAACAAGATATTGGATAACAGGTTTGTCTACAATCGGCAGCATTTCTTTTGGTTGTGCCTTGGTTGCAGGTAAAAATCTAGTTCCAAATCCAGCTACTGGTAATATTGCTTTTCTAATTTTCATGGTTTAGTGTGATAAATTAATTATTGTAATCTTTTTTTACTTCTTATTCTCAACTCTTCATTGAGCTCATTGATTGCTTGATCCAAAATTGGATGAAAATTTCTGCTTATTCCTTTTTCTTTAACAATAATACTTGCCTCCAAAAGAGAATCAGGAGTTCCAGCGTCCAGCCATTCCCCACCAAACAATGTTACCTCCAGTTCCTTTTTCTTGAGATATTCTCTGTTTACATCAGTAATCTCAATTTCTCCACGATCAGAAGGTTTCATTTTTTTTGCAATTTCCACACATCTATTGTCATACAAATACAAGCCTGTAACAGCCCAGTCACTTATCCATTCCTTTGGTTTTTCAACTATTTCAACTGCTTTATTGTTTTTGTTAAATTTCACAACACCAAATCTTTCAGGATCCGGAACTTTGGTGGCAAAAATATGACCACCACCACGAAACTCTTTTATTTGTTTTGCAAAATCATCTTCGAAAATATTGTCTCCCAAAATGAGAGCCACATTATCATCTCCAATATGGTTTTCTCCAAGAGTCAGAGCTTCAGCAAGTCCTCGTGGCGAAGATTGGACTTCAAATGTGATGTGCACATCATGCTTTTTTAGTAATGATCCAAGTAAATTCAGAAATTGTCCGGAATGTTCAGGTGCAACAATAATCAAAATATTTTTTATGCCTGCTTTTATGAGAGTGTTTAATGGATAAAAAATCATTTGCCTGTCATAGACTGGTAAAAGTTGCTTGCTTGTTGTTGCGGTCATTGGAAAAAGCCTGGTGGCAGTTCCACCGGCCAACACGATACCTTTCATTTTGCGTTTTTTTGGTTTTGTAATTTCCCCCATAAAATTAACTCGTAACTTACAACCAACAACTTTCAACAAATATTCAAGAGGTGTTGGTAGTTGATAGTTGTTTACACATTAGGATAAATAGGATAACGTTTGCAGAATTTTGTTACATCTTTTTTAATTTCTGACAAAGTTTTTTTGTCAGAATGTGCAGTAATAATCGCATCAATCCACTGCACAATTATTTTAATTTCTTTTTCTTTCATTCCACGAGAAGTGACTGCTTGCACGCCAACTCGAATTCCACTTGGATCCATCGGGCTTCTCGGATCATCTGGAATCATATTTTTGTTGACTGTAATTCCGGCTTCATCAAGTGCGTGTTCCGCTTCTTTGCCGGTCACTTCTTTACTTGTCATCACATCAATAAGCACCATGTGATAATCTGTACCGCCAAACATAATTTTGTATCCGCGTTTTGTCAATTCTTTTTCTAAAACTTTGGCATTTTTAATTATTTGCTTCGTATAGGTCTTAAATCCTGGCTTAAGAGCTTCTCCAAAAGCCACGGCCTTGGCTGCGATGTTGTTCATGTGTGGTCCACCCTGAAATCCTGGAAATGCGGACTTATCAATTGCTTTGGCAAATTGCTCTTTGCACATAATCATTCCTCCACGTGGTCCACGCAAAGTTTTGTGTGTTGTCGTTGTTACAATATCAAAATATGGTACAGGATTTTCAATTGCTTTTCCCGCAACAAGCCCAGCAATGTGTGCAATATCAAACATCGAAATTGCACCCACCTTTTTTGCAATCGCAGCAAATTTTTTGTAATCAATCTTTCGTGTATATGCTGAAAAACCAGCCAAAATTAATTTTGGTTTGTGTTTAATAGCCATCTTTTCCAACTCTTTGTAATCAATTAGTCCGTCTTTTCCTGTTTTATATCCAACAAAATTATATATCTGCGCAGACAATGTTAGAGGATGTCCATGTGTTAAATGTCCTCCATGAGAAAGATCCATTCCGAGCACGGTGTCTCCAGGCTTTAGAATTGCGTTATATGCAATCATGTTGGCAGGAGCTCCTGAATGCGGTTGCACATTGACATGTTCAGCACCAAAAAGTTTTTTTGCACGCTCAATTGCCAAGGATTCAACAACATCTGTATATTGTTGACCACCATAATATCGCTTGCCGGGATAACCCTCTGAATATTTGTTTGTAAAAACAGAGCCCAGCGCTTCAAGCACCGCCTTGGAAACATAATTTTCAGATGCAATCAGTTCCATTCCCTCCTGCTGACGTTTCATCTCGCCAGTAATTGCATCAAAAATTTGCTTGTCTTGTTTTTTTAGATTATCCATTTCCATATAAAAATTGTTTTAAATAAATCAAAAGGATATTCATTCCTTGTCATCCTCAGCTTGACCCGCCTCGACTCGCAAAGACGATTGCTCGTCGACGCGAGGCGGGCTGGGGATCCAGCCCCACTCAATATCAGCGGTTTAGTAAATACACACGTAACCTGGATTCCCGTTTTCACGGGAATGACAAAAAGGATTAGGGATTAAATCACAACTATTTATTTCTTCAGGTATTCTCGCAGTGCTAATTTGTAACTTCGTAGTGGATTCAATTTTGTGTTTATCAAAGTTGAAACATATGGACGAGCAGCAGGTCTGGGAAATTCATCTGCGCTCACAGGAACAACCTTAGTTTTAATCTTAGCCATCTTATACAATTCTACAACCGCTTCGTACCAAGTGCAAGCTTCACTATTGGCAACGTGATAAATTCCAAAAGGTTTTTCAGCTTCAATAATCTCCTTGGTTTTTTTCGCCAAGTCTGGTGCGTATGTAAAAAGACTTGTTTCCTCATTCACAACTTTTACCCCGTTAAATTGTTCCACACCGCCTTTGGCGGATTTAACTGGGGTTGACATCCTTTCAGCTTTTTTACCAACTTCTAACATCACATCAAAAAAACTTTTTTTGGCTCCGCCAGCTGGCGGATTTGATTTGGCAGGTTTTCCAAAAAGTTTTGAAAGACGAATAATATAATATTTCTCGCCATTTTTTTGAACAGCATCCTCGCCCATCAACTTTGATTTTCCATAATTTTGAATTGGATCAGGAATTGCGTTTTCATCAAAACCAATTTGTGGGGAAAAATTTTCATGAAGTGAGCATGAACCACATGAACCACTGCAGCCAGTTGGCTCTGGAATATCAGGCATTCCTGAAAAAACATAGTCCGTGGAATATTGAACAAATGTTGCATCCAATTTTTTGGCAACTTTTGCAAGATACCCAGGAGCTTTCCCATTCAGCATTTTTGCCTTCGCAAATTCAGCCTTGTCTTTTTCACAAGCATCCACCGCATTGTATGCTGCAGCGTTTAAAATTATATTTGGCGAGAGTTTGGAAATTTTTTCTTTTACTTGATTTTCATCAGTGATGTCAATTTGGGCAAAATCCCATGCAGTAACCTTATAATCTGTGTCACTTTTGAAAATATTTACAAGCTCTTGTCCTAACATTCCCTTGGCACCTATTATTAAAACCTTTTTCATATATTTATTAGTGTCATCCTGAACTTGTTTCAGGATCTAGAACTGCGGGATGCTGAAATAAATTCAGCATGACATCATTAATTATTGATTATTCCTTCCAAATATTGCTTGGCTTTTAATTGCTCTTCGAAAGAATTTTCTAATTCCAAGCTGATATAGTATGGCAAATATTGACGATATTGTCCAATGTAATCAAGTTCATCAAGCTCGTTGAATGTGTGACTGTCATATTGCCGTCCTTCTGGAAAATCCGTGCCTGTACGCACTTCGTTCAACACGGCAGAAACATGGCAACACCCAACTAGATACCCTTTCAATCTATCTATCATTACATCATTATATTTCGCCGACGAATTGTTCCAGTCATTATTATTAAGTCGCACGTTATTTTCCCAATGCGAAAAATCGATACAAAGTCCTGCATATTTTCTTAATTCTTCATCAGTTGGAATCATAATTAAATTTTCAACATATGTTTGTGAAGAATATTTCAGAAAATCATCAGAAAATGAATACTTATTATTTGCAGGATGAATATTAAATACTTGTGATTTAAATCTATTTTTAAAATATTCTATTTCATTTGAGTCCATGTCATTTCTAAGATGCACGTGTGGAATTTCCAAATCTTCAATATCTTCCAATAGTTTGTACAGTTCTTTGCGCTCTTCTATTTTTAAAAACGTCGGAAAAAGTGCAATCTTTTTGATTCCAAATTTTTTCATTTCCTCAACCTTCCCACGCCAATCAGAACTTGGTGTAGTCGTGAGTCCCAATAATATTTCGTGTTTATTTTCCATTATGCGATTTTATTATAATAAGCATATTACAATATACTGAAATATTGTAACGGATTTAAATTTTTAACTTGGCAAATATTGTATTACCAACCTCCTCCACCTCCACCGCCACCTCCACCACCAGAACCTCCAGCGCCACCAGCTCCTGATGGAGCAGAGGTGTTGGATGCAATGTCGGAAGATAAATTATTCATAGCACTTGCAAAACTATCAGTGTCAAATGAGGATAAACTTCCCGCATACCATATTGGAGCGTGCGTCGCATAATAATCTGCACCATAAATCTCTTGCATTTTTTGAATCCACAGCTTTGTCATTCCAAATAAAATTGCATAAGGCAAACATTTTTCAAAAATATTCTCTTTTTCATAAAAAGCCGCTCGATCTTTATCCACGGTTTCCATAAATAATTTAAAGCCCTTGATTTTCCAATTAAGTTCGGCACCAGCCAATGTTCTTTTAGGCATAATAAAACTAAAGGCAAAAATGCTTGCTGCTGAAAGCGCAATGCTTATTCCAAGAAATATTGAGGTGCTACCCGCCATTACAAAAGCGCCCCACAAGAGAAACGGTGTTAGACCTTTCATGATAGTACTAATACTGAGACCCGTTGTTTGAATCAAGCCCTTATTTTTCAAACTTGTTTTACATGCTTTTTTAATTTCAGGCAGGTTTGTATAGAATTTATTTTTGAGTGAACTTAGAGCAACCGTGGCACTGCTTTGAAAAATGGCTAACAAAATCTTTTGCTGAGCAGCATTTAATGCCCCTTCCACTGCTGGATCATGTTTTTGAGTCAACTCGTAATCCTTGTTGGAAAAAAATAATATCTTTTTTTCGTTTTCCTTGATTGTAATCAAACCCTTTGTTGCAAACCAAATTATCTCGGACGTAATAAACTCATTTTCAAACCCCCCACTTTTCATCAACATCCCAGCTTCAATTGGAGTCAGATTTCCTGGAACATCATATTCTGCAATAACAGTCTTATCAAAATTTGGATCATCGCCATACTTTCGCCATAGCAAATAGCAAAGAAACAACACACCTAATGGTATCAAAAAATATAATAATTCAAAATATAATTCGCGAAAATTTGGACTATAAGGCACAAAAATATTTTTTGGAAAAGTAACCGAAGCTGTTACTCCCTGTCTTTCCAGAATTGTCTTAGTGGAATCAAATTCCAAAACATTTGATGCACTCCAGCGATATGTTGCCAAATCCTTGCTTTTTGAACCTATTGAACCAGTATAATAATCTATCGCAGAATTTTGAGCATTAATCTCCTGAGGAAACTTAATGGTTGCGTGAAATTTATCAGCTTGTAAATCCCAGAAATTACCATTCAAATTCCAATAAAATTCATCGAATTTTTGATTGTCAAAACGAATTGCATTTTGCACTTTATAATGAATAACATACACATTTACACCCTGCACCGTCAAAGCTGCATCGCCTATTTGCCAAGTCACTGTACCATCTCCTGCATTTTTACTTGTTTTATATTTGTATGGCTGTCCTTTTTCATTGCTTATGCTGAGCAATTCAACTGGTGTGGAAACTTTTTTTCCTGCAATATCCAAACGCGTTGGCAAAATACGAAAAATTCCATGTTTGCCAGGTAAAAAACCACAATCCGCCGTTATTTTTTCTGTAATGTCTAAAGAGGAATCTTTATTGACAACTATCTGCGAGTCAAAATCTTTAATATACCAATCCGTCACATTTTCTCGAGCCAGAGAAATTTTTGGAAATAAAAAAAGTGTCAAAACAAAAACTGCTAAAACAATTTTTTTGGACATATTTTTATATTATTAATCTTTAACTTGGCAAGCACTATCATGCTCGATAGTGTGATAGTGTTTGCTATTTTTTATTTTTTGTATTGTTCTTGATAATATTTTTCATATTCTCCGCTTTTGATATTTTTCCACCAAGACTCATTTTCAATAAACCACTGAACTGTTTTTTTGATCCCATCTTCAAAAGCAACTTGTGACTGCCAACCAAGTTCGTTTTTTATTTTATCAAAGTTTATTGCATAACGCTTATCATGACCTTTTCTATCTTCAACATGTTCAATCCAACTTTCATCACGACATAGAATTTCAAGGATTGTTTTAACAATGTCCATGTTGGTTTTTTCGCTATTTCCACCAACGCAATAAGTTTCTCCAATTTTTCCTTTGTGAATGATTGCATCAATTGCGCGACAATGATCTTCAACATGAAGCCAATCGCGAACTTGCAAACCATCGCCATAAATTGGAATTTTTTTGCCCTCCATTAAATTTGTTATTACCAAGGGAATTAATTTTTCTGGAAAATGATACGGGCCATAATTATTGCTGCAATTTGAAATGGTCACAGGTAGGTTATGAGTGTGAAAATATGCTCTCACTAAGTGATCTGAGCCAGCCTTGGAGGCGCTATATGGCGATCTGGGATCATAAGGCGTTACCTCTGAGAAAGGTGCGTCTTGAGACCCTAAAGACCCAAAAACCTCATCTGTAGACACGTGGTGGAAGCGCAAATTACCTGCCTTCTTGGCCGCTTCGAGCAAGGTATGCGTTCCTATCACATTTGTGCGTACAAACGCCGCTGAGTCCAAAATAGAGCGGTCTACGTGCGATTCTGCGGCAAAATGCACGATGATATCAACCTCTTTAGCCAATTTGTCCACCAAATCAGCATCACAAATATCCCCCTTTATAAAGCGATGTCGAGGGTTATTTTCCAAATTCTTCAAATTTTCCAGATTTCCTGCATAGGTCAATGCATCCAAATTTATGACTTCATAATCAGGATATTTTTTGAGAATGTAATGAACAAAATTAGAACCTATAAAACCGGCACCACCAGTGATAAGTAATCGCATATATAATTTCGAATTTCGAATTTCGAATTTTGAACCAAATTTGAATGACTTAATGTTTAAAAAATTAAAACATTAGAAATTCATTCGAAATTCAAAATTGGAAATTCAAAATTTTTTAGCTTTAGAATGGTGAATTAAATTCTGAAAACTTTTGTGCTTTCGCATCTTTGTCTGATAAAATCGGGTTTTTTATTGGCCAATAAATTTTCAAATCTGAATCATCCCAAATAATTGCGCCCTCACTTTCTGGAGCATAAAAATTATCACATTTGTATTGAAATTCAGTATAATCTTCCAGCGTGCAAAAACCGTGCGCGAATCCACGTGGCACAAAAAGCATGCGATGATTGTTGTCAGTTAACTCAAAACCTTCCCATTTTCCAAAAGTTTTTGAGTCTTTACGCAAATCCACGATTACATCATAAACAGCGCCCTTGGTTACACGCACCAATTTAGCCTGAGTGTAAGGTGGGAGTTGAAAATGAAGACCGCGCAAAACACCTTTGGTAACTGATTTAGAATGACAATCCAACACAAAATCAGCTTCAATACCAAGCTCCTTCAATCTCTTTTTTGAATAAGATTCCATAAAAAACCCTCTTTCATCATCAAAAACTTCTGGCTTGATCAAATATGCCCCTTCAAATTTTGTTTTTTCAATTTGCATTTACCCCGTTAAATAAGATTTGAACTTTTCAAATTAAGTACAAAAATCATTACTAAATTAATTGTTATCTTGTAAATATCAATAGACACATTGGTTCAAATCTTAACCTTTTAAAAAATTACTATTTTTTAAAAGGTTATTTAACAGGGTGAACCCTGTTAAATAAGATTTGAAATCTAAAATAGATTAATAAACCTTATTTTTGAATTAAGTATTATTTTTTGCCCAATTAATTATATCGAATATTCAAATCTTCCATTTAACTGGGGTATCTCTAACCTCTTAATCATAATATATTTTAAACAAAATAAAAAGAGGCGGCCATTCGGCAACCCCTTTTGTGTAAAATTAAATCATTTTTTTGTAAGGAAATTTTCTATCAACCTTACATTTAGTCCAATTTCTTTGAGTTTAACCATGACAATTGTCATTTTCGAACTAGTTTCCATTCCGCGTGTCATGTCAGGCATAATTAACGCATAAGGCGCAGTATTGTTAGCGGCGTCAACATTAATAGTTGACTCAAAGCCTACTTCTGAAAGTTCTTTTACTCCAATTTCTTCAAGAATTTTCCATACCTCCTCAATCTTTTTTTGTGGCTCGCCATGATAATGAGCAACCACTGGAATTGATGTTGCCAATTCAGGATCACCAACTGTTGTAAAGTGAGACATACCACCAATTATTATTCTCATTTTCCACCTCTCCTTTTCCTGTTTGATTGTTTGCGACTATTTTAAGTCGCTAAGAACTATGTCGGCATTCATTGTCTTGGAAAATCCATCCAATGTTCCATCCTCCTTTATGAGATGAAAAACAACCGGAATATCATTCAATCCTGCTTGTTTTTGAATTTTTAAATTATAATCTTTCTTTAGCTCAGTTGGCAATGTGTAATTTATTTCTACAGTTTTTGAAGTTCCAATTGGCACTCGCACGATTGCTCCAAAGTATTTTTTACCGGACTCATTTCCAAATTTTGTATTATCAAAATTTTTCTGGTCAGTCAGCCAAGAATTTTCTGGGACATACACTCTCAAATAATCAGTATAGTCGCGCGTCATCCAATCTTTTTGCTTGGCAGTATGCTGATAAGTTATTTTCAGATATGCCTGAGGAATTTCTCTTGAAAGATCAACAGTATACTCAATCCAGCGCTTCACATAATAGTCGCTTTTAAATGACCCCAAATTGGCATCGGAGGTCATCAAATAATCTTTGTTCCAAGAATGATCAACGATTCCCGTCCAATTTGCCTGCTTGGCGATCTTTTGCAATTCTTCATCCTTAAAATAAAATTGAATATCTTTTTTATCAAGATCCAAAAGCAATATTTTCACAAGTTCAACTTTTTGCGAAACAGAAAAATCCAATATTCTTTTTTCAATTTCTTTGGCCAGTTCACTCATTACATTTTTTCTTTCTCCTCGTTCAATCCCCTGATCCTCAAAAGCTTGTTCCACTTGATATTCCAAAGACAAAATAGCATTTTCACTGTCGTAAACCCCAGGATATCCTTCAATAGAAATTGGGCCAGATATTTTCAGAATCGATGTTAAAACATTTGCAGTGATGCCAATAACTCCATCAAATTGCTCTTGCCCTTTTCCTAAGTGATAAAATTCCTCAGCCTTTTTTGCGTTTATTGAAAAATCAGGAGAAAAATTGCTGTCTCTCATTTTCCAAAATCTGGTCTTCAAGATTTCATGAATTGGATATGGAGAAATAAGTGTGTTTGGGACGCGAACATCAAAGTTTGAGAGGTCATGCGTTTCCATTGATAATATTTCTCCATTTTTTATTTTTATGATCCCAAAAGATCCAAGAAAGCCTCCACCTGGTCTAATTTCCATGTTGTTTTGAAACAACACCAAAAAAACTTTTTCTTTATCATCACTTTTAAACAAAAAATCCCCCACTGCTCCAAGGGCTTGGTATTCTCTTTTTTGTTCTTTAGCAATCGGCAAAAAATCAACAACTTCTTTGACAGTTGAAGACACACCTTGCGAACGAGTGTTCCAGAACAAATACCATCCAGTCAGAAAAACAACTGATGCAAACCAAAAGAAAATCCAAAATTTTAGGGAATGTTTTTTCATGTCATAGAGCATAAATCATGGAGCATGGAGCAAAACGCATCCTTTTTATGTTCCATGTTGTATGCTGCGTGTTGTATGTTTTTATATCTTTCCTTTCAGCAGTTCATTCAATCGCTTTTTCAACTCTTCTGGCGTTGGCTCTGCTCGCTCTTCATTTTCAAGCAAAATATTTTCTTCTTCAACAATTATCTCTTGTGTTATGTTGTCAGAAAAAAAAGTTTCATCTGCGATTGGAAGATTTTCTGGAACACTGAATTTCTTTTCAGTTCGCACTGGCATTTCAGGAAAGTTTGGATATTTTTCAGGCTCCATTTGCTTGGTCAATTTTTTCATTTCTTGAAATTTCTCAGCATCTTGATCTTCTTTTGTTTTTTGCTGAAAATGAAATGATTCGTCAGCTTGTTCATTCTCATACAAATCATCAAGGGATTTCAGTTCTTTTTTGACAAACATTCCTGAAATCTTTTTGGGGTCAAAAAAGGAATTGCTAACAAACAAGTCGGGCTTCTTGAAGGAAAAATTCTTGTTGTCAAAAATCAAAAATTGAAGCAGTCTTGAAATTCCAAATCCAAAAACAATGCTACAAACAAAAAGCCACGCAAAATTCACGGATTTTTTCTCTGAAATTGAGCCATCCACAATACGAAAATCAACATCATTTCTTATGTCATAATACAAGGCTGAGGTGTCAAAAAGGGTGCGCACAGTTTTTTTTGCCAACTGCTCGGCGTCTGATTGTCGAGATGTTGAAATTGAAATTTTGATCACAGAAGAATTTGGATTTGCCAAACTGACGGAAATCATCTCATTCCACTTCTCCTTTCTCTGCTTGCTAGAAAGTCCCACAGCAACATCGCGAACATCAGGATTTAGCTTCAATAATCTGTCATAAAAAAAGAGTGTTTTTGGAAATTCCAAAATATTTGAAACAATTTGTCTTTCATTTTTACTTGCAATCTCTGATTTGGCATTAACCATAATCATTATTTCGCTTTGATAAGTTTTGAAAGAATCAACAAAAAACCAGAAGAATATGATTGAAAAAATCAACCCCACGACAAGAAATTCTCTTGAAAATCGAATTTTATTTATAAAGATTTTTTGAGCAAATTTTTCCAATTCCATATATTTTTTTCTGAAGTTATTTTCTTATTATCTTTTTTCTGCTTGCTTGTTGTCAGTTCTTTGCTGGAACGCTTTGCTGCAAGTTTTTCTGCTCGCTGCCCCATCAATTTCACTTCCTCATTTCTGCTAAGCAAATATGCCAAACGGTCACGAAGACTCAAAACAGACTTTGGCAAAAAAGTGAATCCGTCTTTACCGACAATTTTCAAATTTCCTTTTGTTTCACTGACCAGCGGCGCAATACCATGCAACATGGCTTCAGTCAAAGCGCTGGAACCAAGATCCGATTCTGATGGTTGAACATACAAATACGCTGATGAAAACAACTGCTTGATGGTGCTCTTTTTTCGTACGCAGAAAAAAATTATATTATCCCTCTTCTCGCTTATGGTGCACAAATATTTCACATAATCTTTATCGTCCTTGTCTTTTCCGTTTGCAACAATTGCCAATTTGAAATTGTTTGGAGTTTTGGCTGTGTCTTCCAATTGCTTGAAGGCTTCAATCAAATAGTGCACACCTTCTTGTTTTGTCAGACTTCCAACAAACAAAACATACCTCTTGCTGCGCAATCCCAGCTCAGAAATGTTGCGTTTAGATTTTGTGGATTTTTCCTTCATAGAAGCTTTATCTTTCAATTTAGAGGACTTGTTAATTTAGCAAACATCGCATATTTTGTCAAGATATGAAATTCATTAAAAACTGCACCAATAAACCACATTGTGTCATTCTGAATTTATTTTCAAACGGAGCGAGCGAAATAAAAATGAATTTTTATTTCCGAGCGAGTGCAGAAAATATACTAATATTTCAGAATCTAGAAAAGCCTCTAAGCCCAGTGAGATCCTGAAACAAGTTCAGGATGACACGAAAATTTTGACAAACAAAAAGACCACATACTCCAAGATTGGAATAGTGGCCGACATTGCTTTATTTCTTCACCTTTTCTCTGCCATCAGAGTTAAGGTTTGTTTTTTAATTTGCATATCACAAAGTCCAACACTCAAAGTGATCTATCGAAGCACTTTGGTTATTATGCGCATATCGCGTCATAATATTAAAACTGGGTGGGGTCTGGATTAATATCTATCCAGACCCCGATTTGTTACGACGTTGGCATTATCGAGAGTTTACCTATGCTCTCATAGTGGGCGATAAGTTTGATGGTCAGCAGTGATGCTGCGTCAGTCTTGGCCGCCAACTTGCCGTTCAGGTATTCCCGCATCGTGCGCCGAAGTGAATCCTCAGCTTTGTCACGACGAGCCATAACCTGCAATTCATAGGTCACAGGTGTTGTCGCTGGGGTAATATCATTTTCATCAACCAGGAGAATCTGATACACTCTTTTGTTCAGCGTATCGTCATCCTGGAGGAAAACAACATCGTGTCCACCCACAACAACATTCAAAGAACTGCGATCGAACGCAAGCACTCTTTCTGCGGTGTCAGCTGGGATGTCGTCGATTTTCACATCAATATTGTCCACTTTGCCTTCGACCCGATTAAGGCCTTTTTTAAGGAGTAAAACTATTCCTAGACCCATCACAACTATCACAACAACAATTGCAATCGTCATCCACAGGATTGAGGAATCAACGGCCTTAACAGCGGCTTTGACCTCATTGACATTGGCAGTGTTTTTTTCAAACTCACCACCTTTGCCGGTTAGTTTGTTGTCGAGATTTTTTACGTCTGCGCCAACTTTCTGAACCGCACTGGAAAGATTGCTAAACTTGGAGTCATTTTTCAGCCCAAAGGCATTAATTGACTTGCTGGTTTCACTATCTTTTTTCTTAAAGATATTTTCAATCTTGGCAGAAACTCCAGTCATGCCAATTCTTACAGCTTTTTCAACAGCGGCTGTTACGCCACTGGCCGTGAGTGCAGACTGTTCAGATTTTTCAACTACGTGTGCTGGTGCCTGCTGTTGTGCCACGACATCATATGCATGAGCCATGGGAACAAGCAGAAAAAATACAACAGCTATTGAGAAAAGGTTTTTCATGATATCCTCCGCTTCAAAGATGGTTGTGGAGCAGGCTTCTTGCGAAGTCTGCTCCTAGTGACTGTTAATTTGAGGGGGAAACTTCAGTTGCATAGTTCTCCACCAAAAAGCGGAGTTTCAGTACTTCTTGTTTCTCCCATTTCATGCCTCTTTTTTTCCGAAGATGATCGAGACCAGGAATGTTTTTCATGACGGGATTATAGAAAGCGTAAATTGATTTGTCCCTTTGAT
>LBRX01000018.1:25426-37053 GCA_000991645.1 Candidatus Moranbacteria bacterium GW2011_GWE2_36_40 | reverse complement strand
AGGTTTCATAGATGAGTGTTAAAATGTTATGTCAAAAGTTTGTACGACCTATGACTATATTTTAACACTAATCCGTGGTTAACTTAAGACCACTTAAATTAATATTTGAGCACTTATTGGTCTTCGGCCTTTCATTGAAGCAAGAGCTTCAAGGTAACCAAGACGAGTATGTTGCCACACAAAATGCTATGGCTTTAACGCACAAGCAAAAGGAAAAAGTAACAAAAGACGTGAAACGTCACGACAAAGATACTGGTTCTCCAGAATATCAAGTTGCAATGTTCACAGAGAGAATTAAGAAATTAACTTCTCATCAAAATGGTTGCAAAAAGACGAAAGTTGCTTGCATATCTTGAAAAGACAAACGAGAAATCTTACAAAAAAATTATCAAGGAACTTGGCCTTAAAGGTTAAGAACTACTTTCAAAAGACAGGTTTCCCTGTCTTTTGTTTTTATTTATTGTCATTCTGGGCTTAACCCAGAATCCATCCCTTACTAGTCTCGATAAATTTTTTATTTGATAAAGTAGTAATGCTTTGTATCGAACCTGGATTCCCATTTTCATATGACACAATTGTAATTCACTTTAATTTATATTTTTATGCTACGATCAAAAGAACAACGTGTCGGTGTGCTGGTCGACATTCAAAACCTCTATTACAGCGCCAAGGCTTTATACGGCAAGAAGGTGAACTTTCAAAAAGTTCTTGAAGAGGCTGTTGGAGAAAGAATTTTCATTCGCGCCATTGCCTACGGAATCAAGACCTTGGAAGGCCAAGAAGAAAAATTTTTTGAAGCATTGGAAAAACAAGGATTTGAAGTAAAAACCAAAGACTTGCAAATTTTCCCAGGTGGAGCCAAGAAAGGTGATTGGGATGTGGGAATTGCAGTTGATGCTATTAAGCTCTCCAAAAGTTTAGATGTGATCGTCTTGGTTTCTGGCGACGGTGACTATATTCCATTAGTTGAATACATCCAAAGCACAACGGGATGCCGAGTGGAAGGCATGGCTTTTGGTGAAAGCACCAGCGCAAAGCTGGGGGAAGCATTGGACGGTTTTACAGACTTATCTGAGAACAAAAAGAAATTTTTGATCTATACTGGGAATAAAAAATAAAACAACGCTGCAAACCGATACGAAACTACGAAACATATACGAATCTACAAACAAAAAGCGCTATTGTGTCATGCACAGAAAGTGCTTTCGTAGATTCGTTTTTCATTTGTAGTTTCGTATCGGTTATTTTGTTTGACAAAATGCCTTAAATAAGCTATTGTTTTGAGTGTTAGTAGGTTTAATAAATTATTTTAAAAAACCTTTATTAGTGCCTTAGTTTGACAATTTTTCGCCAAGCAGACAAACCACAGTCGAGAACTTAATTCTATTGAGTCTTCAGTTGTTGTTTTTCCGCTTCTTGCGGTCTTTTGCCTTATTAACGTTGCTGATCGTGGTTAATGTGTTTTATGGCACAAAAAAAATGGTCTCTGCAAATTGGTGGAAGAGAGCTCGTTATTGAGACTGGTCTTCTTGCTAAGCAAGCAAATGGAGCAGTAACAGTGCGTTATGGTGACACTGTTGTCTTGGCAACTGCGGTTATGAGCAAAGGAGCATCACGAATTGGTGGATATTTTCCACTTATGGTTGATTACGAAGAGCGTTATTACGCAGCTGGTAAAATTAAAGGTTCTCGTTTTATTAAACGTGAAGGACGACCTTCTGATGAAGCAGTTTTGACCGGAAGAGTTGTTGACCGCACAATCAGACCGCTTTTCAATCCTCGCATGCGAAATGATGTGCAAGTTGTGGTCACAGTGCTTTCTATTGATGGAGAAAATGATCCAGCAATAGTTTCAATGATTGCTGCTTCAACAGCACTTTCAATCTCAAACATTCCTTGGAATGGTCCTATTGGTGCAGTTCGTGTTGGACGTCTTAATGGTGAATTTATTCTAAATCCGGTTAATGGAGAAGTAGCTGAAGGCGACATTGATCTTATTATCGCTGGAACAAAGGACAAAATTAATATGATTGAAGCTGGAATGAAAGAAGTTCCAGAAGAAGATGTTGTAGCTGCCTTTGCTTTTGGGCATGAAGCTATCAAAAAAATTACTGCGCTTATTGATGAGGTTGTAACTGAGGTTGGCCTCGAAAAATCTGCACCAGCTCTTTTGGCAGCAGATCCTGAAATTGAAAAAGAAATAAAAGAACTTTATCTTGCAGAAAATCTTTCAGAAATTCTTTATCACAAAGAAAAATTTGTGATTGAAGAGAAAATGAAAGTTATCAAAGAAAAAATTAACACGATTCTTAAGGAAAAATATCCCGAAGAAGCTGACAAGCTAAAGGAAATTGCTGAGCAGGTTTTTGAAGAAACATCTGATGAAATTGTGCATCAAAATATTTTAGAAAATGAGCAACGTCCAGATGGTCGCAAATTAAATGAAGTTAGAAGCATTTCTTGTATTACCAGTCTTCTTCCACGAACACATGGCTCTGCAGTTTTCACTCGAGGCGAAACACAAGCCTTAACAGTAACAACTCTTGGCTCTCCTGGGGATGAACAATTTATCGACACAATGGAAGTTGACATTAAAAAAAGATACATCCATCATTACAATTTTCCTCCATTTTCAGTGGGAGAAGTTCGTCCAATGCGTGGACCAGGAAGAAGAGAAATTGGACATGGAGCACTTGCTGAACGAGCGCTTGTGCCAGTTATTCCCGCTAAAGAAAATTTTCCATACACAATTTTATTGGTTTCTGAAATTTTAGAATCAAATGGTTCTTCTTCAATGGCTTCGACTTGTGGCTCAACATTGTCTCTTATGGATGCTGGTGTACCAATCATTCGTCCAGTAAGTGGAATTGCAATGGGAATTATTGTTGGTAAAGATGACAAGTTTAAAGTTTTAACTGACATTCAAGGATTGGAAGATCATTACGGAGACATGGATTTCAAAGCTGCTGGAACAGTAAACGGAATTACAGCTCTGCAAATGGATGTTAAAGTTGATGGAATCACAGTTGAGATGCTTAGCGCAGTGCTGACACAATCAAAAATAAACCGAGCAGAAATTCTGGCTATTATGCTCGAAACTTTGCCAACTCATCGCGAAAATATGTCACAATATGCACCAAGAATAATCACCATGCATATTAATCCTTCTAAGATTAGGAATGTTATCGGTACTGGTGGAAAAATCATCAACGAAATTATTGATGAAACTGGCGTACAAATTGACATTGAAGATGATGGTTCAATCTTTATCACCTCAGTTGATGAAGCTTCAGCCAAAAAAGCACAACAATGGATTGATAACCTTACTCATGAAGTAAAACCAGGGGAAGCTTTCAACGCTAAAATTACACGACTTATGACCTTTGGTGCTTTTGCTGAAATACTTCCAGGACAAGAAGGTTTGATTCATATTTCTGAATTTTCAGACAAACGCATTGATCATATTGAAGATGTTGTAAAAGTGGGCGACATTATTCCAGTCAAGGTAAAGCTTATTGACGATCAAGGCAGAATAAATCTTACTGCTAAAAATGTAAGCGCCCAAGCATAAATTTTCTTGGCAATTTATTCAATCTGATGTAAAATAGAAGCACGTTAAAGTGCTTCTATTTTTTTGTTATTCAAAAATAAAAATATCATTTCTAAAAATAAAAACATGGCCACACAACTTGATCCAGCAAATTTTTCTATTCGCACAATGCAAGATGATTTGCTACAAAAACAAACCAACTCTGCACCAAAAACATCTTCATTGGAAGAAAAATTGCCCATTACACAAAACAATATTGGGAGCTTAGCTCCTCAGCCAGCAGCTGAATTTTCAACAAATGATTCCTCAAGTCCTTTCGAAACGAAAGAGGAAAATATTATTAGACAAGAATCTGCTGTAGAAAACATTGAAGAACCGGCCACAGAAATGTTGTCTGAAGAAAAAAAACCTCTTATTTTTAAGATTATTCTTTCTATTATATTCATTTTAACTGTCAGCGCTATTGGAGTTGGAGGCTATTATTTTTGGTCAACAAAATCATCACAACAAATCACAGAAACACCACAACCCATCGAGCTACCTGTTGAAGAAATTCCAGCAACGTCAACACCAGAGCCAGTAGCAACAGAGGAACCTATAGCTCAACCAGAAAAATTTTCAAAAGATAAATCCAATTTTATTGTTTTTGATTTAATAACCATAGATGCAAAAGGTATTTCTCAAACAATTAAGAGTCTTTCGGAAGAGATTGCAACACTTACAGAAGAAAATCAACAAAAAAATCTTTATGAATTTATTGCTGTAGATGCAAATAATAACCCAATTGCTTTTCAAATTTTTGCTACTGCTGCAGAATTAACTTTTTCGCAAAGCATCTTAAACAGCCTTGCACCAGAATTTTCACTGTTTATATATAATGACAATGGAAAAATGCGCACAGCTATTTCAACAACCATATCAAACAAGGATCTATTCAATAAAGAAATAGTTGCACAAGAAAAAACCTTTTCCAAAAACATAACTCCATTATTTTTGGGAGAAAAAATTGAAAATAAGAATATACCTTTTAGTGACGGAGAATATGCTGGTCACAAAACAAAATATACAAACCTCAATCAAGAAAAAAATATTTCTATCGACTATCTTTCAGAAAACACGTTTTTTATTTTTGCAACAAGCAAAGAAACATTAAGAGCTGTTATCGACAAAAAAATAATTTCCACTAATGACACAGCGCAAGAGAATACGGATTCAGGAAAAATTCTCCCCCTGGAAATTACAAATTAGTACCAATTTGTGGATAACTTGTTAATAAGTACGTTCAATTACGGATAAAAAATAATATAATTTACTTTTTAAATTTATATTATTCATATCTTACAAAATAATTGGTTATTAATTATTGCAAATAAAGCATTTGGAGCTTTTAACAAGCCATTTATTATGACACAGCATTGACCAGGTGCATATTTTCTGCTATAATTGAAACATAAAGGAGTTAGGAAGACCTACAAAATTCATATTTCCTTTCTATTCATCAAGAACATTAAAAACTTCAATAACTCGGTACTCACGTTCCAAACACAATTTCCCCCTATTTGTGTTTGGAACGTGAGTACTGTCCAAAGTACTTAGATTCATTGTAATCGAAGTCACCCTTATTCTAAGAAGGGAAACAAAACAAAAACAAAAACACTTTTTAAAATAAAAATAAAAAATAAAAAGTACAGTTCTTTAAACCCATCAAAGGCTTTATGCCAGAGGATAGGTACTTCACATAGTAGTATTCGAATAAAAGCTTAGAACGAATATGAAAGACTGTATGTATACAAAATACATGCGACAGGTAAACTCGAAATGCCTTCACCCGGGCTATAAGTTTCAAGTTCACATGTTGATACATACGACTAACACTCGGCGCTGTACGCCATTTATATTATATTCGGTGTCTAACAGCGCCGGGTTTCCATACCTTTTTTCTTCAAGAAAAATGTAATTGTGAAATCCGATTTTACACTCACATTTCTTTTGAACATTTGCGATCCCTCTTTGTAGGGATTTTTATGTTATACTGGCATTATGTTTAAATTAAACACCAACAAAATAAACTTATCTATTGGTGCGCGCGGTGAAAAAGCTGCGGTTACTTATCTTAAAAAACTTAACTACACCATATTAGAAACTAATTTTTGCAATAAAACTGGTCGACGACTAGGAGAAATAGATATTGTAGCTAAAGAAGGAGAAGAAATCGTCTTTATTGAGGTAAAAACTAGAACAATATCTTCAGGTGGGTCATTTTTACCAGAAGAAAATATAAACAGATCCAAGTTGTATAAATTGAATAAGGCTGCCGTTTTTTACCTCTCAAAAAAACAATTACTTGATGCAACATATCGTTTCGATGCAGTAACATTAATAGCTGACCTAAAGGAAAATTCTGCAACCTTGAGACATATAAAAAATATTTTTATATAGACTTTTGTTCAATATTTTGTTAAAATAGTTAATAGATGGATTTTTAAAATTAATAATATAATAAAAAAACATATGACAATTACTCCTGAAATTTTGGCTCAACTAAAGGAAAAATTATTAGAAGAAAAAGTTCGTATTCAGTCAGAACTTGAACGAATTGGAAAGCCAACCACTCAAGCAGGTGATTATAGCACAAATTTTAACGAAATTGGCAAGGATGAAGATGAAAATGCCTCCGAAGTTGAAGAATATACCGACAATCTCGCCATTGAGACTAATTTAGAAAAACAATTAAAAGAAATTTTAGAGGCACTAGAAAAAATTAATACTGGAACATATGGAAAATGTGATGTTTGCGGAATAGATATTCCAGTAGAAAGATTGCTTGCTTATCCAGCAGCTAAAACATGTACAAATTGCTAAATATTGCTTACATGCACAAAAAAGAACTGTTTAAAGGTATTTTTTACTATTTTTTATTCTTTTTTGTTATAACCCTTGATCAACTTATTAAACATAGACTCCGCTCAAGTGGCGGAGTTTATGTTTGTAATCAAGGTATTTCTTTTGGCATAACTATTAGCTCTTATTTCTATTGGATATTTTTTGCTTTCTTTTTTCTATTAAGTCTATATTTGATTTTTAAAAAAAATGCCTTATTTAAAACATTTTTTGTTATTGGATTAATATTAATTTTCGCTGGCGCAATTTCTAATGCATCTGATAAATTCCTTTTTAATTGTATTTTGGATTACATATATATCTTTTCAGGAGTTTTTCCAATATTTAATATCGCGGATATAGCTATTTCTACCGGAAGCACTCTTATTATTCTTTCTCTTCTTAATAAAAACAACAATAACTGTGTATAAACACTTAATAAGTCTTTATAAATATCTTACTTTCTGTGTGTAACCTTAGAATAAGGAAGTTGATAACTAAATAAATTTTTTTTTGAAAAAATTATGCAAACTTATCAACATCCTTTTTCATTTATTTAACAAGACTTGTACACTAAAAAATATACTTTTTTTCTCTCAACAGAGCCCTCATTCTTATTTGTCCACAAATTAGTGATTCTCTAATAATAATAAATATTAAATATATATTAAAATACAATTAATATATTAATACTGACATCTAAAAATATCACAGAAAATAAGGTTAAAGAAATAATTTATTTTTTAGATAGCTGAGTTATATATCTAAAAAATAAATATATTTAAAATAGTTATAAATTATTAAACAATCTTATTAGTTCGGATTTTAATGGTAACCTTTTTTATTAACAAGTTGTTAAGTTTATTAAAAGTTTTATATTTGTGACGAGTTAATAATTGTGGTATTATGTGGATAAAGAAAAGGATTTTTTATGAATACAAAAGAAATTATTTTAACATCATTTTTTGTTTTGGTTAGTCTTTTTGTATATGCTTTTTTTCCGGTAAATGGTTATTTTCAGCAAATTTTTGGCATGACTATTTTTTTTGTTATATTGCCATTGCTGTTTAATAAAATATTTTTAAAGAGAAAATTGATATTTTTTGGTATTGATAAAGGAAATTGGAAGCAAGGTATTATTTGGGGGGCAATTTCTTTGTTAATAATTTGTTTAATATTTTTTGTTTTTTCTGAATATTTTGGATTTTTACAAAAATATACCATTCCTGTTTTTATTACAAAGAGTTTTGTTAATTTTCTTTTCTATGAATTTGTTGTTACTGTTTTTTTTGTTGTTTTGTACGAGTTCTATTTTAGGGGTTTTTTACAATTTGTTTTTGAACAAAAGATTGGTTATTTAGCCATAATATTGCAAGCATTTGTTTTTTTTGTATTAGTTTTAAGTATCGGTGGGGGAACAATTTATGCTTTTGTTCCATATATCGTTTGCGCTCCATTTGCAGGGTTTGTCGCATATAAAAGTAGATCAATTTTGTATTCAGGACTGGTTCAATTTATTGTTTTATTTGTTTTAAATTTGACAATTATTAAACTGGTTAAGTAAAGCTTAATTAAAAATATGATTAAAAGAATAAGAAAAATTTTTGCAATCCTTGGTATATTCGGATTGGTTTTTGTGAATAGTTTTCCTTTAACTGTTAATGCTGCAGAACTTACTACGGAGTCATTATTGGAATTATTAAATAATACTACTAGTACCTCAGATATTACTGAATCTCCTGTCAATAGTGGGGATAATCAAACCATGGGACTTTCAAATAAGCAACAAGCTCCAACTGTTGATGTTGTGTTTAGCTCAAGTGGAGCTATGCAGGCTGGCTCAATGATAACAGCCACTGCAACGCCTGGATTTTTTAATGATGCATCTGATCCTCAAAAACTTTATTTTACTTGGTATTTAAAACATTCAAATTGTGATTTGGCATCTTCTCTCGATGATGGAAATAGAAATTGTGATTTGGACGGAAATGGAAAAATAACAGAAAATGATTGGAAAATATCAGCCGCAAAAATTATTATAAAAGGATCTTTTGATCCTGTTGAAGCAAAATATGATGCTGCTAGCAATACAGGATTTGATGAAAATAGTTCTGGATATAAAGCAAAGCCATCTCCACTGAACGAATGGGAAATAAATTCTGGAGCAAGTGACAATGATAAAGATGCTTCAAATTGTTATGTTCAGGCATCAAAATCTGGACTTATTTATGAATTAAGAAAAACAGATGCAATTTTTGATGATGATGATCATCAATCATGTCCTGATGGATATGCAAAGTCTTGTGTTTCGGATCAATTAGCAAGTTGTGATGTGCTTAATCCTGAATATACTCCTGCAAATATTAGTGCTAGACAAAATGAAATTGATGCGGCTATTGCATGGAATCTTGCAAATCCTGGAGATTTGCACGTTGTTCCATCTCAGATATCAAAAACTATAGCAAATGATTTTGGAGCATGTGCTGTTTCATCTAATGACCCAACATGCAGTGTTGAAAATGATTCAGATCTTAAAAATTTCAGAGCAACTGTTAGTTGTAGTGATGGAGATGTCCCCATGTGTGTAAAAGATGGTGGGTATACAACTTTTCCATTTGATGCCACTGATCCTATGGATGGAACAAATCCATTGCTTGGAATTATTTTTGGAAAAAATATTATTGGAGAAGCTGCAGAAAAAGAAACTATTTGTAGTTCTATTGCAAAGCCAAACGAAAACACTTCGCCGCTTGATGCACCACCAAATTTTCTAGATAATACTCAGCCAGCTATTTCTTCAGCAAACGAAAAATGTAGTGTGGTTAAGGATGAGATTATTAATGGTAATGACACCATCGAGGGAGATAGCACATTAGATCCAGTTTGTGCTTTTAAGAAAGATGCAAATTTGTGTAAGCATCTTTTTGCAGAAATACCTGGAGCTGTAACAGGAGACGGAAAATTTACCTTAGCAGAAAAACAATTTTGGGGTGCTGATCCAACAAAGCCATCAACAAATGGAAAAGGAGTTGATGAAGAAAATGTGGTGGGACTGGGAGTTGATAAATTTTCATGGCTTTTTTCTACTGGCGATCAAATAGGCGTTGTGGTTGAAGGAGACAGTGCAATGCCCACAGAACATGCCGATCCTTCCTATAAAAGAATGTGGGCATTTTCCAAGGGTGTTTGTAGTGAACTGGATGATATGGAAAAAGGTTCTAGTATTGATAAAGATGATCCAGATAAAAATACTCGTGGCTTTTATGTTGAAGGTGATGGCACACTTACCACCGGATTTTTGACAGCTGAAGTTGATCTCGATGATTGTCTTGAAGAAAATTTGCTTGACCCAGAGACCGATGGTGCTGCAAAGCTAACAGTGCAACTAAACACTTCTCCAGCAAATCCAATTAATGATCCAAATGGAAGGGGTGATGTGCTTAATGTTGCTGCAGGGGCCACAAACACTCAAAATCCAGCAGGATTGTTGTATAAGTGGTCAGTGCAAAAAAGTAGAGATGGATCGAACGCTCCAATCGACACAACTAGTTGGCAAGATATAACAACAGGCATGGAGAATGGCGGATCATTTTTGGCAGCAGATCTTTTGGGTCTTGGAAAAAAAGATTTGGCTATAAATTTAAATTTACAAAATGATCTTATTGAAAATGGAATGGTTAGCTCGTATGCAGGTGGAGTATTTTATCTTAGAATAAAAGTTAAAATATCGGGAACAGCAGCTGATGGAAGTCAAAATGCTGAAGGGTCGGTTGTTGTAAGAATAAATCAGCAGCAAGATGAAATAAAGGCATATCCAGTTACAGCTAATAATGCTGGAATGCTTGCGTTTGATGATAGCGCCAGCGGAACAACACTGTGTGATGATGCGACAGGAAAAACAGTATGTTATGTAACAAAAAATGAAATTATTGGAGTTGCTATTCCAAAAAATTCCAAAAGTGGCACAGTGCCTTTTTCTTGGACCATAAATGGAAATCCAATCACATGTAGCTCAACAGTCTCTGCCCAATGCGCAAATGGAAATGTTTTATTTTTTCCAATATTGGGAAATGTTGGTGAGGCTGTGGATGTTGTAGCTAAGAGCATTAACAAGGATAATGAATCAGTGGAAGTTAGTAGACACTTTGTTATAATATCGCCACAAATACAAATAATGGCTATGGATGCTAGCACAACATGGCCAAAACTATTGGGATATTACAAAGATCTTGATGGCAACAGATATCCTGACTATAGTACGCAGGTTTTAGAAACAAATTCTGGAGTTACAGCAACACTTGGAGCCATTTTTTATCCATCATCTAAAGCTGGACAAGCTGGTTTTGATTGGGCAATTGACGGTCAAATAATGGGAGAATATCACAATCAATCTCAAATACAAATTCCCGTAGATAAACTTTCCGGAGAAAGTTATAACATAGGATTAGTGGCCTTATATTCACCTGGAAGTACTGACCAAGTAAATAATATACGTAAAGCTCTCTTGAAAAATTGGGGAATATCTCCTGAAGATGTGATTGAGCAAAATGATAGTGCTAATATTCAATTAAATGTTGTTGATGGTGCGCCATCCACAGTTGCTGATGGTAATAAAGGCAGTGCTAGTGCTAGTTTAATAACACACCTTCCTGAACAAATGCTATTTTTGTTTAAAATTTCTTTAACATCAATTTTGTTATTGTTAACAACTGGAGTACTTTTTGCTATAATGTCTCAGACAAAAATAATAGAAAAAGAATAGGAAGCGTTTTTTTGTAAAATGAAAATAAAAATGAAAATAAACAAAAATAAAAAAGTTATCGGCATCTTTTTTTTAAGTTTATTTTTTATATTGGTTGCAAATAATTCCTTTGCTGCTGATTGTCGTTCAGATGAAATAAAGGATGCTGCTGGAAACTGTGTTTGTGATGTAGCCAATGGAAAAACTAGGCTTGCTGATGGATATTGTGGTATTGCATCGCTTGCACAGGAAAATGCTATTTCGGTTGGTGTTAATGAATATGATCAAACAGCAGGAACAGCGGCTCAAGGACAAACATTGTTTGGAAGAACATCGCAAAGTACCCAGCCCCAAACAAAACAATTCAAATATACTCTCCTAGAATCATTCCCTGGCTTTTTTCAAGCAAAATCAGAATTGACAGATCTTCCAACAATGATTCTTGCAATCTATAAG
>LBRX01000018.1:23045-25401 GCA_000991645.1 Candidatus Moranbacteria bacterium GW2011_GWE2_36_40 | reverse complement strand
CTCCACAGCAAGTAATGCCCGAGGAATAATATGGGATGCCTTATTGGGCATTGTGGCAGCTTTAGGAGCATACCTGATTCTCTATGTTATTAATCCTGATTTAACAAAATTGAATATTAGTTTTACCACTGTGGATGTGACAGAAACAGAAGGAACCCCAATGGGACAAGCTGGCATATGTAAACCAGTTGCAACAGGGGATTGTAGTGTTGCCAATCTGTCCTCAACATTTGGTGCAAAGGCAAATGAAGCTTCAAGTATTTGTAATGGAGAAAGTGAAGGAAAGGCAATTCCTAGTGGTGTGGATATATGTGCGGATCGAAATCCTGCATCATGGGGTCTTTTTCAGATAAATATAACGGCGCATCCAGTTGGAGGATTTGATTGCCCAAGTGCTTTTTCTGGTGGAACTTATACAAGTAAAAATCATAACTGTAGAGTTAAAACTGATCCAGCTTCACAAGCTCTTTATCAAAATTGTGTTACAGCAGCCAAAAGTGCCTCCCATAATATTGCAGCAGCCAAAAGTGTTTTTAGCAGTGCGAAAAATAGCTGGAGACCGTGGGGTGCAAACAAGAAATCAAATTGTAATTTTCGTTAAACGTATTTTTTAAAAATAAAAATGAAAAAATTATTTATAATATCAGCAACTTTGTTGTTGGTTGTGCTTATTTTCTTGGGTGTATATAATTTTGCATTCAAGCAAAATAGTGGCGTCGAGTTAAAATCAGCCAATCCTATTGCTTCAGAAGTTTCAAAAGTTATTCTTTCTGAAAATAAGGAAAAAATAACACCGATTAGTGACGGTGCTGTTTTGGGAGCTGTTGTTAATAAAAAAACTGAAAAAATTAGATATTATGAATTAGCGACAGGTTTTGTTTGGGAATCTTCTTCTGATGGAAAAGAAAAACAACAAGTAACAAGCACAAAGGTCGCTGGACTAAAAAATGTTTCTTGGTCTCCAGATAGAAACATGGTTTTAACAATGGCTGAAAAAGAGGAGAAAACTTTTTTTTATTTGTATGATCATGTTTCTAAAAAAAGCACACTCTTGAAGGATGGATTGGATAACGTTGTTTGGGATAATATTGGAACTAAGATTTTTTATAAATATTTTAATGCTGACACCAAGGAAAAAACATTAAATGTTTCAAATCCTGATGGTAGTGATTGGCAAAAAATTGCTGACGTGGCAGATAGAAATCTTTCAATATCCGCTGTTCCTTTGACCTCAACTGTTTCTTTTTGGAATTTTCCGAATGCAAAAGAAGAAACAAAATTGAGAATAGTTGGGGTTACGGGTGGAGAAATAAAAACAATTTTAAGCGATAAATACGGTGCTGATTATTTGTGGTCTCCAAAAGGAGACAAGGCTTTAGTGAGCTCCTTGCAAAACAAGGATTCTAAAAGTGTTATGCTTGGAATTGTGAGTATTGATGGAAAATATCAGGACCTTAATATTCCAACATTCGTTTCGAAATGTGTTTGGGCTGAAGATAACAAGACGCTATATTATGCGCTTCCTGGTGAAATGCCATTTGACGCTGTGATGCCGGATGATTATCAAAATAATAAATTTAATACGAGTGACACGTTCTGGAAAATGGACATAGCTACTGGAGAAAAAGAAAGAATTATTGAAGCTGTTGATATTAAGGAAAAGTATGATTCTTCCTCATTGTTTTTGTCTGCCACAGAGGATGCACTTTATTTTATAAATAAAAGAGATCATAAGTTATATCGCATTTCTCTTTGAAGGTATCACTGATTATTTAAGATGAAAATAAAAAACAAAAAAACAAAATTGATGCTATTATCGATTGCGGTGTTCAGCGCCAGCTTTTTTGCTATTGCTTTTAGTGAAAATGTACGTGCTGTTAATGTCCCAGCCGTACCTTGTTTATGTAAAACATCGCTAGATTCCATGCAAAACAGCGGAACGAAATATTTTGCCTCTGAAGCCGATTGTGATCAATATTGTTCAACTAATTATGGAAAAAATGCAGTGTATGCACTTGGTATAGGTGGTGGAGAATATAAGCCTGTTACAAAAACAAGTGGAACAGTGGTAAACACTGTACATACATGTGTTTGTACCAATGAAGGAATATATAGCAATGCCATCACTGGGACGTTTGCAGTAAACAATGAAAGTAGCTGTATTTCTCAATGCAGAAGCTTTAGTTCAAAAATATATCAGTATGATAATAAGTGGAAAGATCTTCCTGTTGCCTCAGATCAAGTTCAAGCCTCCCCCAAACAATTCAAATATACTCTCCTAGAATCATTCCCTGGCTTTTTTCAAGCAAAATCAGAATTGACAGATCTTCCAACAATGATTCTTGCAATCTATAAG
>LBRX01000018.1:0-23030 GCA_000991645.1 Candidatus Moranbacteria bacterium GW2011_GWE2_36_40 | reverse complement strand
CTCCACAGCAAGTAATGCCCGAGGAATAATATGGGATGCCTTATTGGGCATTGTGGCAGCTTTAGGAGCATACCTGATTCTCTATGTTATTAATCCTGACTTAACAAAATTGAATATTAGTTTTACAAAGGTGGATGTGGAAGAGGTGGAATCAGTACCGGCCGGAGGCTCAATCTTGGCCGAGGGAAGACTCACTGATGTGGTGGCCCGGCAAAATCTTTCTGCAGCAGGCATAAGTGTAAATAAGGCAAATTGTTCAAGCCCGCAAGCCACGAACTGTACAAGTCTGGAAGGAATTCCAGCTATTACAATAAGCAATTTGATTGCACTTAAAAATGCTTGCAAACAATTTAATGCAAGTTGTTCATTTGTTGTTACTGGCGGGACAGAGGCTGGACACAAATCACATGGCTCTGGAAATCCAATGATTGATATCAGAGAAGACGCTGTAGTTACTAGCTTTCTGAAGGATGTTAAAGCGAAAAAGCAATATGCAAATTACGCAATTGGGCAAGTTTGTACTGTTTCACAAAACAATTTAAGCAGCATTTCATATAATCACTCGTATGAAAAAACATGTCAGGATCCTTCATCCGTACCCCACTTTCATTTTTCATTCAGTGGCTAAGCTTTATAATGTTGTTTGTTAAGATAAGTTGTTAAAAAAATACAAATCCAAAACAAAAAAGCTAAATCATTTTTCCAAAAAGGAGTGTCGATCAATCCGTGTAGAATTGTGTAAAGAAAAAAACCAAATAGTGGTGCGGCGAGAGCTGCACTTTTTTTGTTTCTTAATAGTTGCCAGAGTGTGGTAAAAATAAAATATAGCAACAAGAGAAAACCAATCAGACCAAGTAATCCTGCTTGTAGCCAAAAAGCCAAAAAAACATTGTGAGGCTGTGGAATTGCCCATTCTAAATATGGAGGATAGTATTTTTGCATCGCTAAATAAGAAGATTGAAAATTTCCAGGACCAATTCCAATAAAGGGGTTATTTTTAATTAGTTGAATGGAAACTTTCCATATTGTTTCACGTGAAGTAAGAGAAGAACGAGAAGACAAATCCAGCAAAGAAATCATTTTTGGTGAGTTTTTTTGAGAAACAAAAAGCAAAAGACCACAAATAAAGATAAATAAAATAATTGCAAGAATTATTTTTTTAAATGGTTTTACTGTGAGGCTCACAATTATTAATGAGCCAAGTAGTGCGAGCCAGGCAGCATATGAATAAGTATAGTAAAGCGAAATAAGAAGTATTATTAAGAGCATAGCGTGTAAAAATATTTTTTTGAAAGAATGTTTTTGTAAAATAGATATTAGCATAAAATATAATCCAAAAAAAACACCTGGCGTAATATACATTGCTAAATGATTAGGTGACAAATAAAAAGCACTTAGACGACTGTCGTAAGTGGTGATTTCAAAAAGTTTATAAAAAATAGCAATAATACTAACTGCAGTAGTTGAATAAAAAATACTTTTGTATATTTTTTCTATATTCAATGTGAGATCTAATTTTAAATAAAGCATGAAAGAAAAAAGTATAGGAAGAATAAACCATCCTTTTAAAATTCCAAGCCCGACAAGGTGATTATTATTAAAAAATATTGAAAGTAATAATCCAAAAACAATAAGAAAACAACTAAAAATAAATATCATTGGAAGCTCTAAAATTTTTTTTAAAAACAACTTTTTATCATTAACGACAACAAGGATGATTGAAGACAGTGCAAGCAATTCAAGAATATTGGTTGGTATGTTAAAAACATTTATCTTGATTAGATAAAGAGGCATGCAAAAAATTACCAATAAGAAAAAATTATTTAGGGTTAGTAGTTTCTTCATGAGTATGTTTTAAGGTTGATAATGCTAATATTATTAAGAATAAGGGCAGGACATGTAAAGAATATAGGGGATTCTCAACTAATGAATGAGTTGCAAAAATGGTTATGCTTGCAACACCCGCAATAAAAAATTGCTCATTTTTTGATAGATTCCAAAAATTCTTAAATGCAAATAACAATATTCCGATAAAAACAGCGGCAGCAATAAGACCAAGTTCAGCTGCAATATCAAGATATGCATTGTGAGCGTATATTGGTTCGCGATAAGTCGCCTGTGGTTTTATTGCTAATGAATATCCTCCTATTCCAACGCCAAAAGGGTGTTTTTTTATGAGCGCAATGGCTTGTTGCCAATTGGAAAGACGTGCCTGGTTTGATCCTTCTTGTACATCAAAAGATGAGGAAAGTCTGCTGGTCACGGGATTATGTGGAGCAATTATAAATAAACAAACAAAAATTACCGCACCTGCCAATATTTTTTTTGCAGTTTTTATTGAAACCAGCGGAAGAATAATTAATCCTCCAGCTATTAGTGCTAAATATCCTCCTCGTGTAAAAGTTAATATGTCGGCAATAATTAAGGAAATTATTGAAAAAAGAAGCCATTTTTTATGGGAATTGGCTGTCGCCCAAAGTGCTATGGAAAAAGGAATAAGCATTCCTAAATAGTATGACAACATATGTGGATCAGGAAAAATTGCAACTGCTCTCATGTATGTTGTGCCATCACTATTTATTAACCAACTAGGATATGTAAATACTGCAGTGGCAAATGTTTTCCCTAGAAAAAAAGGAGCAATGTGGGTAGATAGAAAAAGTGAGACCCTATCAACTCCAAAAATGAACTGAGAAATAAATTGTATTATTCCAACCAAAGCTAGGATGGTAGCGCCACTAACAAGAAAGAAAAAAGCTTTTTTTTGTTTATGAATATTATTTAAAATAGTCGCAGCCAAAAAGTAAAGAGGTGCTATAGAAAGTGGAAAAAATAATTTTCTCATTGACCAAGAAAGGTTTGGAGAAAAGAAAAGGGAAATACTTGCAAGAATTAGAAATATTCCCAACAGATAAGTTATCCAATTTAGTTTAAACAAAAGAAGCTTATTTTTTGGTGTAATGAATAGCCAAATCAAAAACATTATTGGAATTAATATTCTAATAACAGCTAAATCAATACCGCTGTACGGATTAAGTGCAAATTGAAAAGGTAGAAATGCACAAAAGACTAGCAATGTATAATAAAAAATATTATTTCCATCTAGTAGTAATCTTAGTTGTTTTAATAATTTTGGAATCAACAATGATCGCATAGGTATTTAAACGAGTGTTAATTTTTGTTAAACCATAAAGTTGGCATTCGTAGTAATTTTAAAAAAAATAAAGAGAAAGTCCCGAAATGTTTTTTAAAATAATAATCTTGCGATTGATAATAGTACTTTTTTTGTTGATTTGAGTTTGAGGAGCTTTGTCCTCCTATGTGTAAAACTTGGACAGATGGTAAGGAAATAATTTTTAATTTTTTCTCCAAAACTCTTTTGCAGAGATCAACGTCTTCAAAATACATAAAAAATTTTTCATCAAAACCTAAAAGCTCATTGAAAAGTGATTTTTTTATAATAAACGCAGCGCCACTTGCCCAACTTACTTCAACAGGGGAATCTTGCCCCCATAACCGCTTGCTCTTGATAATGCCAAAATTATTTTTCACAATATCCCATAATGTTATATCGT
Source organism: Candidatus Moranbacteria bacterium GW2011_GWE2_36_40 (assembly GCA_000991645.1). GTDB lineage: Bacteria > Patescibacteriota > Minisyncoccia > Moranbacterales > GWC2-37-73 > UBA12068. The sequence continues at coordinate 19,455 of LBRX01000018.1, read as the reverse complement.
AGCCCGTGCTCCACGGCTGTATTTTTCCAGAAGAAGTTATGAGATGAGGTGCGGTAATGCCAACGAATGGATCACTCATTGCTACTATCAAATCCATAATGTTTCCAGTAATGATTTCGGTATCTGGATTTAAAAAGAAAAGAAAGTTTCCCTTTGCAGTTGAGGCAGCTTGATTACAAGCTTTAGCAAAACCCTCATTAATTCTATTTTCAATGATGCGCACATTTTCAGTCGGAAAAATACTTGTTATTAAAGAAGAATCATTATTGATAATAAGTATTTCATATGAGACAGTAGTTAAGCTTTTTTGCAACGACTCAATACAGCGAGAAAGATATTGCTCGCTTTTGTAATTGAGAATTATAATAGAAATTTCCATATGCCTTCACGGATTCTTATTTAGATAATTTCTTAAAATCTTTGTATGCCTGAAGCACATTGGTGGCAGAGACATCCTTTTTGATATATATGTTAAAAAGATTTTTCATTTTTCTTAAAATAAGATATGGTGAAAGCCATAATTTCCAAAGAAGAGAACTATGTGTTTGAAAAAAGAGAAGACCAGACAAAACAAGCCAATAATTTTTTGAGCCATTGCTGTTGCTTTGTTCTAAATGTTGAATATGTGCAGAGGGATCAACGAGTAGACCAAAACCGGCCTTTCTTGTGCGCAGAGAAAAATCAGCATCTTCATAATAAAGAAAGAAGCGTTCATCAAAAAGGCCAATTTTTTTAAAAACTTCTTTTTTAATAAGCATTGCGCAACCACTAAGATATTCTGAAAAGTATGGAATAGAGGAATATTTTGTGGTCAAATGTATTGCTCGCATTTTTTCCCATACTATTTTTCCTCCAGCAAACCAAATACTATTGTTGTCGCTGGTTAAAATAAGTGGGCTTATGATGCCGGCGGATGTATTTTTTTCAGCAGTTTTTATTAGGGAGGATAGTGTTGTTTTTTCTAATAGAGTATCATTATTTAAAACAAAAACGTAATCTGCAAATTTTTCCAATGCGAAGCGAATACCAATATTGTTACCTTTCGAAAAACCAATGTTTTCCGAATTTTTAATAAAATGTGAACGCGAAAAATTAAGCTTGGCTTGTTCAAATGATCCATCATCTGAATTATTATCAACAACCACAATTTCGAAATTAGGATAATCAGATTGAAAGACAGAAGTAAGACAATTTAGTAGGGTTGATTTGCCATTAAAATTTAAAATTACAACAAAAATTTTGGGAAAATTTGAATTCATCATAAAAAGGATACTCTTAAAAAGATAGTCTTGTTATTTATAAAAACAGTGCAGCACCTACTGATTACTCACAATGCTCCGCAATTCTTTTATGGTAAGAGTTTTGGTAATCCAAAGCAATAAAATATAAACGAGTGAGCTTTCAAGGGCAAGAACTGGAAAACTATGTGGTTTGAAAGTGAAAAGGAATAATGCCATTATTAATCCTGAAAAAAGGATGCGTAAGAAATTTTGAGATGAAGGCTTGTAGCCAGTATATTTAATAGTAAGAATAAGTCCTATAAAAGCAACTAAAAATTCTGTTAAAGTGGAGATTATGGCTGATGCGGTGTAAGAGTAGGTTGGAATAAAAAGGAGATTAGCTGATACATTAAAAATAGCACAACCAACCAGCATCCAAAGCATTTTTTTCTGATTATTACTTGCAATTAATATGTTGTTAAATAATCCGCCAAAAAAGATGAAGGCAAGTGCAAAAATAAGAATCCTTAGCGTATTGGCAGCCTCAGAAAAGGCTGATCCTCCAATAAGGTTAATTATGCCTTCAGAAAGAAAAAGTGTACCAATGATAATAGGCACAATAATTATGATAAAAACCTTTATTGTTTCATTGGCGAGGTGTGTAAATTGTTTTTTGTCTGAAAAAATATGGCGTGAAAACATTGGAAACATTAAGCCTGTTATCATGGCTGGAAAAAAAGAAACATTCTCAATAACCTTATAGGCAGCGTTATAAATACCAACTTCGGTGTTTGTTTTTAATATTGAAAGCAGGATTGTGTCTATTTTGAAATAAACAAAAATTACAATAGCTGAAAGACCCAGTGGCGCAGATTCTTTTAAAAATTTTTTCCAATAAACAAAATCAAATTGTAATTTTAGTGGTATATATTTTTGCACTAATAGTAGGACAACGGTAAAATTAAAAATCATTGCAACAAGGATGGATAAAATGATAGTGGTAAATCCAAGGTTGTACCGTACTGCAAAAATAATTATTCCAATTTGAATTATTTTTCCAAGAACTTCAGCAGTGGCAACCTTGTCCATGGCAAGATTTTTCTGAAAAACACCATTAAGAACCATATAGGTGGAAGAAAAAACGAAAGAAGCAGCTGCAATAAGAATTCCTACTTTTACATCATGGGAATAAGGTAGGAAAAAAACCAAAATAGGCACTATTAAAAAAACAAAAATAGAAGATGTTAATCGCAGTGCAAAAGCATTGCCAAGAATCTTTTTTTCGTCAGCACCAGCTCTTGAAATTTCTCTAGCTGTGATTGAATATAATCCAAGATCAGCGATACTGCCAAAAAAAGCAAAAAAAGCCAAGACGGTAGAATAATCGCCAAAGCCTTCTTTTCCTAAATAGCGGGTAATAAAACCAATACCTACCAATGCAAGGATGGTAGACAATATTTTTGTGATTGCATTAAAAATCACATTGTAAGCAATTTTTCGTGCTATTGCCATGTTTTAATCAAAAAAGATAAAAAACTAATCTATCATGTTTGCTGGCTTGACAACAATTTTTCTTGATTCACCCTCACCAATACTTTCCGTTTTTATGGCTGAATTTTTTGAGAGCTCCATATGCACTAGTCGACGTTCATATGTTGACATCGGAGGCATTATTACGCCACGTCCCTGACTCAAAGCTTCTTCAGCAAATTGAAGAGCTTGTTGGATAATTGATTGGTTTTTTTGTTTGCGATAATTGTTAATATCAAGAGTAAAACGTATTTTTTCTGGAATATGTTTTCTTACAATAAGTCTTGCAAGATGTTGAAGAGCTTGAAGGTTTATTCCATGTTGTCCTATTAGGAAATTTGAATCTGAATCAGTAACAATATCACAAGTGATGCTATCGTCATTCTCATCCTTGGAAATAGTGACACTGCCAGTAAATCCCATTTTTTGAATCAATTCCTCGATTGTTTGTTGTATAATTGTTGTTTTTTCATCCATATCCGGTAGTAGAAATTCGAATGGGCCTTGCCCAATAGATTTCTAAATATTAAAATTGATTATATATTTTGATTATTGTTATATCTAGAAGTTGTTAATATTTTTTTCGAATATTCACTACCGGACATAATATTATGTAAAATGAAAAATTAGTTTTTTGATTTTTTTTCCATTAATATCTGTTGAATAAGCATAAAAAGTGTTCCTGCTAGCCAATATAGGGAAAGTCCTGCTGGGAATTTTATACCTATAAATAATGTCATAATTGGTCCAAGATATAACATCTGTTTCGTCATTATATTTGCAAAATCGGGATTTTTTTCATCATGCAGTTTATTTAAGACATGACCACTGGAGTCTATTGCGGTACTAGATTTATCCATCAACATCTTTGTTTGAAAATACTGAGCTATTGCTGCTAGTGCTGCAATAATAATACTAGGTTTAGTAAGATCAACCAAAAAAATGAAAAACTGATTTATTTTTCCAGGATCAGAGACAAATGAATAGAGCTGAGATGGATCAGCAACAAGACCATTATTGGAAATGGTTATCAAAACTTGATAAATTGCTATTAAAAAAATAAGTTGGACAATAAGCGGTAGACAACCAGAAAAAGGATTGGTTTTGTGTTCTTTGTAGAGCTCCATTAATTGCTTGGTTTGTTGTTCTTTGTTGTTCTTTGTTTTTTCCTGCAGCTCCTTGATTTTCGGTTGTAATTCTTGCAGCTTCTTTTGGGATTCTATTTGTTTCTTATAGAGTGGTATAAGAATTGTTCTGAGTAATATTGTGATAAGAATGATGGAAACACCAAAATCTCCTCCTGGAACGATATTATAAAAGAAAATAAGAATATTATAAAGTGGCTGGTATACTGTTGTGTGAAAAAAGGATAACATTTTTTTGTTTGTTCTATTTTCCTAAAATGGAAGATAGTTATATAAGTAAATTAGCTTTAGAAAAAATTTTCTTAAACTCATTGATAACAATTGGTAACTCAGTTTTTTGATAAGTTGGTTTGATAAGAATGATTATGTCAAAGCCAGGTTTTATTTTTGAAAGATGATAAGCAATAGCTAATCTCAATATTCTTCTGGCCCGATTCCTGACAACAGCTTTTTTTGAATAATTCTTTCCAACTGGAAAGCCAAATCTTGTTTCCGAGAGTGAATTATTGGCGTATTTAACAGAAAGATCATTATTTCCAACATATGCTCCCTTGGAGAAAACTTTGGCGAAATCTTCGCGTTTTTTTAGTCTATTCTTGATTGGGAGCATATACTTTTAATTCATAAGGGAGCTTCCTGTCCTAATTAAACAGAAAGCTTTTTGCGTCCAGATTGTCTTCGTCTTTTTACTACAGCAGCTCCATTTTTGGTGCTCATGCGTTCAAGAAAGCCATGGCGACTTTTTCTGCGTCCTTTTTTGGGTTGGTAGGTTCGTTTCATAATATATTTTTGGTTAATTATTAATATGAAAGTTTTAGTATTCTTTTGCTCATAGGATAAAAATAATTAATCGGCAGTGCAAACTTGGAATACTATAAACAAGTGTACCAGTACGAGCAAAAAAGTCAACCCAATTATAGTAAAAAAAAGGCGCAACAAAGGTTTAATTTTGATCAAAGAAAGGATATTTACGCAAAAAACATAAAAAACTGTTGACAAGATGGAAGAATAGGGGATATTCTGAACACATAGAGTGTGTTTGTGGATAAAATTGTTTTTACTATGTCAATATTGCAGCTTATTAAAAGGAAAAAAAGACTTGTCCACTTATCCACAGTTTGTGCACAATTAAGATGTTTAATTGCTAGCAGCTTGCAGATTGGCGTGATATAATTTTTTGTACGATAGTAAAAGGATTAAATTGTATTCTTAATGAGAGAAGCAGGCAGCTTTTTGAGTTAGAAGAAAGAGTTTAATAATTCGGGGTTTAATCTAATCTTAAAAGGGGTTAAAAAGAATCTTATTTGAGTTAAGTTCAAATAAAATTCTATTACCGAGTATGAATAATATAGAGCTTTGGCAGGCCGCATTGGGAGAAATAGAGCTTTCTATTTCTAAGGCTAACTTTAGTACTTGGTTTAAAAATACCGCCATTATTTCCAATGAGAATGGAAAGGTTGTTATAGGTGTGCCAAATGGATTTGCAAAAGAATGGCTAGAAAACAAGTACAATACTTATATATTTAGAGCACTTAGAAATTTTCAAAATGATATTAAGGAAATAGGTTGCGTTATTTATAGTAATGATCAAGCGCAAGTTGCTAATGAGGTTAAAAAGATGGACTCTGCCATTTCTGTTTCTGAAAAACAGATTGTGCGGGAAATCTCAGATAAGGAAGTGTTTACTGGTCAGCAAATCTCAAGTGAGCAACGGCAATCGGCAACTGTCCAGGAAAACAATATTAATTCTAGATATACTTTTGAAAATTTTATAATAGGTGAGAATAACGAACTTGCACGCGCAGCTTGCTACGCAGTTTCTCAAAATTTAGGGAAAGTATATAATCCACTTTTTATTTATGGGGGAGTTGGATTGGGAAAAACGCATTTGTTGCAGTCTATTGGTAATGAAGTTTTGTTGCATGATCCCTCTAGGCGAATCAAATACATAACATCAGAGCGTTTTGCCAATGAATTGATAGATTCTATTCGCAATCAAACCGTAAATGATTTTAAGGCAGCTTATCAGGCAATAGATCTCTTGATTATAGATGATGTGCAATTTTTGGCTGGTAAGGAAAAAACACAGATAGAATTTTTTCACATTTTTAATGCCCTGTATCAACTTAATAAGCAAATAGTAATTAGCTCTGATCGTCCTCCAAAAGCTATTGCCACGCTAGAAGACCGTCTTCGTTCGAGATTTGAGGGTGGAATGATAGCTGATATAGGTAAGCCTGATTTGGAAACACGCACAGCTATTTTGAAAACAAAAGCGGCCGAAAAGAATTTCTATCTCGATGAAGAGGCAATAATTTTCATTGCAGAAAATGTGAAAAGCAATATTCGAGAACTAGAAGGAGCTTTAAACAGGATCATTGCTGCTTGTGAATTTAATAATAAACTTCCAACGCTTAAATTTGTTGAGCAAGCACTTTCAGAAATAATTTCTAGTGGTAAAAAGAAAGGCGTTCAACCACAACATGTGATTGAAGCTATTTCACAATATTTCAATATTTCAACGAAGGAATTGATTGAAAAGGGAAGAAAAAAAGAGATTGCTTATGCTAGGCATGTTGCAATGTATTTAATGCGAGGAGAATTGGGCATTTCCTATCCAAGCATTGGAGCGCAATTTGGTGGTCGTGATCACACAACAGCTCTTCATGCTTATGAAAAAATAAATAAAGAAGTTGAAACAGATGAGAAAGTTAGGGAGGACGTTTCAATTTTAAGAGAACGTATCTACGCTGTTTAGTTGTAAATATGCAGGCAATAATGTAAATACTGAGAAGATTTTAATTTAGAATTAAAAACATTGAATATATATGAAACTTACTTGTACGCAGGAAAATTTTAAAAAAGCTATTTATAGCACTGAAAGGGTTGTTGGAAAACAAATAACCTTGCCTATTTTGGAAAACATTCTCCTGGAAACAGAGGGTGGCATGCTTAAAATTTCAGCAACCAACTTGGAGATAGGTGTTTTTTTAAAAATCGGGGCAAAAATAGAGGAAGAGGGAAAAATAACTGTGCCAGCACGTCTTCTTAGCAATTTTGTTAATAATCTCCCATCCGTGAGTACTGTTTCATTGAGTGTTGTAGACCAAACACTCCATATAGAAAGTGGTTCATCAAAAGCACAGATAAAGGGCTTACAGGCTCAGGATTTTCCAATAATTCCAGAAATGGAGGGTGATTTTCTTTTTTCTCTACCAGCGCAAGAGATGAAAGAGGCTATACCTAGACTATCTGTGTGTGTTTCACTTGACAGTACTCGTCCAGAGCTTACAGGGCTCAATGTTGTTTTGGACAAGCTTGAGGTGCGCCTTGCTGCAACGGATAGTTTTCGTCTGGCTGAAGCCGTTGTAACTTTAATTAAGGATAATCCACAAGCATACGATTTGTTTCTGGAAAAAACAACATCAGTTATTGTCCCTCTAAGTACAATTTTGGAAGTTTTGAGAGTTATAAATCCTGAAACTCAGGAAATAAAAATTGCTATCGAAGAAAGTCAAATATTTTTTCAAATAGATAATGTTAGGATAGTTTCAAGGCTTATTAATGGTAAATACCCTCCTTATCAACAGATCATTCCAGAATCCTTTACTACCAGAGTTTTCCTTTCCAAAGAGGATGTTCTTCGAGCTGTAAAAATAGCGGGAATATTTACTCACAGTAAATCGGGTGAAGTAAAATTTACAGTTAATGAAGAAACAAAAGAAGTTCTTGTTCAGTCAAAAGCAGAAGAGGTTGGAGAAAATAAAACAAGCTTAAATGCTGAAATAATTGGTCCTTCGCAAGAGGCCCTATTCAATCCTCGTTATATGGCAGATGGTTTACAGGCCATTTCGACCCCGTACCTGGTTCTTTTGATGAATAGTGGATCATCACCTGCAGTTCTTCGTATGGTACAAGGCGAAAAGAAAGAAGAAATGCTTAATTATACCTATATTATAATGCCGATAAAGAATTAGAATAAATAGAATGAAAACGTTAGGATCTTTTATAAATAAAAAAACACTAAGCAAGGATGTTGTAATTGATCAACAAAGTGTTTTTTACGTTTTTCAACTTGTCATTAAGGATGAATATGGAAGACAAGGAATAGAAAATATTGTGCCAGTATCCTTTAGGGATAGGATAATATTTGTTAAAACTGTTAATTCTATGTGGGGGAGTGAAATATTACTTAGAAAAAAGCAACTTGTAGCCAGGATAAACAGGGAGATTGGTGGTGAGGAGATAGTAGATATAGTGATGACAGCATAAGTTATAATGTTCATAAAGTTATAAAGTTCATAATGTAAGTTGCAGACCCTTGCCAAAAGTAAAGTTGTATGCTAAAAATACTTAAGTAACAATTATTTAAATTTACGAGATTCGGATGTAATTCGGATATAATTCGTATCAAATTAGGATATGCCAATCAAAAAATCTGCCAAAAAATACATGCGAGTGACTGATCGTAAGACTTTACGCAATAAGGTTGTAAAGGGAACTTTCCGTAATGCTATTAAGGAAACAAAGGAAAATGTTGCTGCTGGAAAAGTTAAGGAGGCTCAAGAGTTGCTAAAACGTGCTATTAAAGCTCTTGATAAAGCTGCACAAAAGAAGGTTATCAAAAAAAATACTGCTGCTCGAAAGAAATCAAGATTGAACGCTGCTGTAAAAAAACTTGCACTTAAGAAGTAGACAATTCGAATATTTAAAAATCCCGCTTATGCGGGATTTTTTTTATTGCATTTTTTTGAAAACAATTTTTTATAATGAAACAATAAAAGTGTCGAGGGCAAGGACTGGGTCGACCTTGCCGGTTTTGGCAGAGAAATCGATTTCAGCAAGGTCGCGTAGCATTTGCTTGGTTTTTTGTTCGGACAAATTGCGGATTTGAGAAAGAGATTTTTGTACGACGTAGGGATGAACTCCAGAAGCTTGTGCGATTTGTGGCGCGCTTGTCATTCCTTGCCAATAGAAGTCTCCAATTTTTAATAAAGTACGAATTTGATAAGTATACATTGAAAGAACATAAAAAACATCTTCACCCTTGGTGAGTTGCTCGTGGAAAAGGCTCAAAGCTCGTGTTTTGTTGCCACTAGCAAGAGCTTCAATTGTTTCAAACATCGTGGAATCGACTTTTGATTTTACGAGCAAGACAACATCTGAATCGTTAATTTCACCGAAATTTTTGTAATTAATAAGTTTGATTATTTCGTTGCTAAGGATATTTAAATCACTGCCAGTTGCGGCCAAGAGCATGTTTAAGGCATTTCTTGAAAAAGATATTTCAGTTGATAATATCTTTGCATAATCAAGCGCCCAGTTGGTAAGCGCAATTCCTTCTAGCGGAGCAAATTCCTGTCTTTTGGCAGCTTTAAAAATGAACTTATATAAAGCTCCATTTTTTTTGGGGTTTCCATTTTCATAAAAAGTAACAATGGTGTCCGCATCTTTTTCTAGAGCAGTGTTAGCCTTTATAATAGTCAGGATTCCTTTTTGCGTTTCTGTGGAACCCTTTAGCATGCTATTTTTTAAGATAACTAATCGCTTGGTAGAGAAAAGCCCCTGTGCTGAAAGTGCCGTGGAAAGATCCTCAAATGAAGCACCTTCGCCATAATCAAGAACGCTCAGGTCTGTGCCTGAGCCATTCTTTTCAAGATATTTATTTTTAAGGTCATTGAGTTTTTCCAAGGATCGGAAACTGTCAGCACCGTACAGAAAAATTAACATAATTTTTTTCAATAACCAAGATACAAATTACAAAAAACAAATAAAATTAAATAACCAATTTTCAAATTCAAAACCTTTTAATTTTTGTTTTTTGCGATTTGTTTGGTGTTTGTATCTTGATATTTAGGATTTGCAAGCTTAGCTTGCTGGTGTCCATTTGTGCGCTTGTCCTGGGTCTATGATGTCAACCCAAATTTGTCCAGGAACAAACTTAATTTCTTGTCCTTGTTCATCAAGAAACATGAGCTTGCTTTCAATGGATCGTTTATCTTTTTTCCAAGAACCTTTGTATTGCTGACCATTCATGTAAAAGAAAGCACTTCCAGAATCAGCTTCATCAAACCAAGGATCTCCAATTTGGACATTGACATATTGTTCCCCTACTTTTATTGGTGCAGCATCAGCAATAAGAACAACCACATTTTTTGGGGCAACTCGTTCTTTGGTGTTTCTGTCTGTATCGCTCATGTTTCCCCATGTTCTGAAATATGAGTTGCTTGTTTTATCATAATCATATTCAACATCAAATGGCTTGGCGTAAGCTACTCGTAAATTGCCACCATTTGGACGTTGTTCTATGGAAGCTTCTGCCTGATGTTGATATCCAACAAATTTGTTTTCCATTCGATAGCCAAAGTTTTTTGCACCTTCTAATAAACTGGCAAATTTTGCATAACCAGTGTCAACTCCTCGCATGTTGTCCTCAGCTTCGTGTCGGAAGCAATATTGCCCAGCGGATTTTCCAGCGTCATTGTTGCAATTCATGTCATCCACAACTCCGCTATTGAGAACTTCTTTGAATTGTTCAATGTCTGCTCTACCCCAGTGCACATAAATAGAATCAAAACTTTTTGCAAGATGGACAAAGTCGTGACGTGCGCTTCGCAGAGACCCAACTTCTTCTGGGTTATTGCATCCATAGACGCCCATAAGGCGAGTAATGCTTCCATATACTGCTGACATTTCTATTACCATATCAGCTTGGGAGAGTCCAGCTAGCGGTCTAGCAGAAACATCAGCTGGTTGCATAACAGCAAAAGATCTTTTATTCCAATTTTGACAAGCTAAACCTGAAATCGGGCTAACATTTTCAGGGTTGGCTGGAGTAGTACTTTCTTGAATTCCATTTATTTGAATTTGTTTTACTGTAGTGGTCTTTTTTCCTTTGGTAAAATAAAATATTGCTCCCACGATTATCACTGCCACTGCGACAATGATGCCAATTTGTTTTCTGTTCATAAAGAGTTTTCTTCCTCGTAATTCTCTCCTTGAAAAGGATAGATGTCACGTATTTGTGACAGTAAGGTTTTGTTTTAGTTTATTATTTTTGGCAAGTTGGACAGTAAAAAGTGCTTCGCTGTTCAACCATTTCCTTTGCAATTATTGTATCACATTTGTGGCAATTTTTACCAGCTTTTCCATATACTTTTAATTCATTTTGAAAGCCACCTTTTTCTCCCTTTGCATCTCTATAATCGCTAATAGAAGTCCCTCTCATCTTAATGGCTTTTGTTAATATTTTTAAAATAGAATGGTAAAGAAGTGTAACCTCTTTGTCTCTGAGGCTGGAAAGTTTTCGCAGGGGGTTTAACTTGGCGTCATATGGAATTTCCGAAGCGTAGATATTTCCAATTCCAGCAATAGCAGATTGATTCATTAAAATGCTTTTGATGTTTTTACCTGTCACTCGTGAGTGACGGGTTTTATTTGCATGGTCGTTAATAATTTTTGAAAAAGTTTGTAGAGTAAAGTTTTTTGAAAAAGGATCAACCCCCTTGGTTTTTTCGATTTGAGAAAGTTCTTCTAGGCTTATTAATTCAAGAGTTGCAAATTTTCGTATGTCAGAAAAATTCAAGTTACCATTTTTCTTTAAATAAAAAATGTGATGCAAATGCTTTTGTTGTAAGTTGTTTGCCTGCCTGTTCGGTAGGCAGGTTGTAAGTTGTTTGTTAATCAGGAGTTTTCCCGTCATTTTTAAGTGAATAATAATGGCATGTTTGCTGGTTAATTCAATGACAACATTTTTACTTAATCTTCTAATGTTTTTGATTTTTTTTCCAATCACTTCTTTTTCAAAACTTTTTGACTTGATGGCTTTTTTAAAATCAGTCCAAAAACCGATAATTGTATCACCGGTCAATATTTGCAAATCATTCACAATAGTTTGTACTTCTGGGAGTTCAGGCATAAAATTAACTGACAACGTACTACTAACAACTGACAACAAAAGGGTAATAACGGTTGTTTGTTGTATGTTGTTGGTTGTAAGTTATTTTAAATTTCTCCCCAATTGTCTCCGATATTAACATTAACAATCAGTGGGACACGTAGGGGATGAACATTTTCCATGATTTCTTTAAGTTTTTTGGCTACAATTTCGGCATCATCTGCTTTAACTTCAAGAATAATTTCATCGTGCACTTGTAGAATCATTTGAATATTATTGTCACCTGAAAAAGCTTGAGCAGTTTTGATCATAGCCAATTTTACAATGTCAGCTGCAAGGCCTTGAATAGGCATGTTGATGGCCATTCTTTCTGCTCCAGCAGCAACTTGAAAATTGGGCGAATTTATTTCGTGCAAATTTCGCCTTCTGCCAAGCAGTGTTTCCACATATCCATTGGTGCGCGCAAATTCGCGCGTTTCTTTCATGTAGGAAGCCACACTCGAAAAGTTTTCCATGTAGGCGTTAATGAATTTCTGCGCATCTTTACGAGAGATTCCAGCGGACTGAGAAAAGCCAAAAGAGCTCATGCCGTAAATAATGCCGAAATTTAGAGCTTTGGCGCTGGAACGCATTTTTTCAGTGACTTGAGAATGTGAAACCTTGTTTATCTCAGCGGCGGTAAGTCTATGAATATCATCGCCCCTATGAAACGCTTCAATAAGTTTTTTATCATTGGAAACGTGAGCCACGCAGCGCAAATCAATCTGAGAATAGTCAGCGCTTATCAATTTGTATCCTTCTTTGGCAACAAAAGCTGTGCGAAGGAGTTGTCCAAGTTCTGTTTTAATTGGAATATTTTGCAAATTCGGATCGGTTGAAGAAAGTCGCCCCGTTGCTGCCACTGCTTGGTTGTATGTTGTGTGAATGCGAGAATTTTTGTCGACAAGCTTTGGAATGGCATCTAGATAAGTTGTCTTTAATTTGAAAAGTTCACGGTATTCTTCGATTTTGGAAATTATCTTATGAGAACCCCTAAGTTTTTCAAGCTCCGCTGCTCCCGTGGAAAGTCCCTTTTTGGTTTTTTTAATATCAGCCATTGGAAGATTCAAAGTCCCAAAAAGAATTTCAGAAAGTTGCGATGGGGAATTGATGTTAAATTCTTTGCCAGCAAAATCGTAAATTGCCTTTTCCAAATTTTTTAATGTCCCAGTAATTTTTTCTGAAATACCTTTGAAAATAACAGTATTAAGTTCAATGCCTGTTAATTCCATTTGAGCTAGAATTTTTATTAGTGGCATTTCCATTTGGGAAAAAATTGTTTGCAGTGTTCCATCAGTTTTGGCAGCTTCTTTCTGCTCCGCAGAGATTTCTGAAATTCTTTTTTCCAAAGCAATTTTTAATTTCAAAGAATAATCAGCTTTTTGACAAACAATATTCATGGCAAGTTGTTCATCTTCAGGATTTGCTACCAAGGAAAGCTGTCCTTGTTTCTTTTTTTCAAAAACAATTTCTTCTCCAAGTTCTGAAAAAATCATTTTTTCAAAATCAAGTTTTTCTCCCGGATTTAAAACATAGGCAGCTAGCATGGCATCAAATGAAATTCCCGCCATTACAATTTCCTCAGTAAAAAGCTGCTTGTAAATAGCTTTCAAGTCATAGCCAACTTTTTTTATTTCCGGATTTTCTAAAAGAATTTTTAACTTGGAAAATGAATCACTAGACTTTGGAAAAAAAGTGGCGCGTCCTGTTTTCCAAGAAATTGCAATGCCGACCAATTTATCTTCGCTTGTTTCTGTTGCAATGGAAAGCTCTGGCATCTGCGAAAATTCAGCAATCAATTCATCAGCATTTTTTTCATCTGCGATTGTATATCTAAAATCTTTCACTCCAGCATTTTTGTTCGTAGATTCGTCATTCGTTCGTAGATTCGTATCGGTTGATGGTAGCCTTTTGATTAGGCTATAAAAATTTAATTCAGAAAAAAGTTTCACAATTGTTTCGCGATCAAAATCTTTGAGTACTGATTTTTCCAATTCAAGTGCAATGGGGACGTTGAGTGCAATTGTCGCAAGTTCTTTGCTAAGATACTCGATATTTTCATATACACCATCGAGAGTAATATATTTTTGTAACAAAGTAACCGCAGTTTTTTCGCCAATACCCTTAACTCCAGGAATGTTGTCAGATGGATCGCCGCGCAGCGCCTTGTAATCAATAATTTGATCAGGGTTAAGACCATAGCGTGCAAAAACTTTTTCACTGTCATACATCAGCGAATCAGAAAGTCCTCGCCTCATTGTGTACACACTGGTGGTGTCATTAACTAGTTGCAAGGTATCCATATCGCCAGTAACAATGATCGTTTCAATATCCTCTGAATTTTTTCCGCCAGAGGCGGATCCGCCCATGGCGGATATTTGAGTTGCGATTGTGCCAATCATATCGTCAGCTTCAAACCCTGCTACTTCGTATATTGGGATATTAAAAGCTTTCACAACTTCTTTTACCCGTGGAATCTGAGCGTATAATTCATCGTCGCCTTTAACTCGAGTCGCCTTGTATTCCTCAAACTTTTCATGTCTAAAAGTCTTTCCTGCCAAATCGAAAGACGCCACGACATAGTCCGGCTTAAACTCAGCAATCACACTGAGTAGGGTCGAGGCAAAACCATACACCGCATTAACCAACTCTCCCTTCTTAGTTGTAAACGGTGGGAGCGCATGATACGCCCTATGAATAATGGCATTACCGTCGATTAAGATAAGTTTCTTGCCACGTGAAATTCCGACAGAGGAGGACGATTTCACTGGGGTTGGATTAGTATTTTTCATAGTATTTTAGTATATAACTTTAAATAAATAATACAACTAATTCGTAGTTCTTATTAGAGTAACTGAAGAATTAAATTTTTTTAAAAATATCCTCGACGCTCTTTATTTTTTACCTAAAATTTTCCCTCAATCAAAACAATCATAGGAAAATTTTAGAAAAAATAAAGGCTTACTCAATCAAAAAATATTTTTAAAAAATTTATTCTTCAGCAACTTACTTACCACTTTTTTTTAAGCTGCTCCAAAGCAGATTAAATATCGCCCTTTGGGTGTCAGCAACCTGACTGGATTCAATGATAACGCCAACTTGTTCATCAGCAAGTGAAACAATGGCAACCTTATTCTGATAAATGCTGATATCGCTTTTAATTTGAAAACTTTTTCGCGGAATCATGATGATTTCACGAAGTTCTTTTTTATTGTCACTAACGCGTTGTTCAATATATTCATCAGTTGGCACAATCAGCTTCTGATGTATTTTCTTTTCGGCGCGCTTTTGAATATAGACATCAATTTCTTTTTTTGAAAATAATTTATGAATTCCTTCATAGGTGGCAAAACCCAAAACCTCACTGTTTTCTGGCAGGTCCAAAACATCATAAAATACCGAAAGCATCCCTTCTCTGCCTTCATAAAACCTTATTTTTGGCTTTGCTGAGCTCCCAATTGTGAGAAGTGACAGATCGGGAAGCAGATTTTCCAGAATTTCTTTTTGCCTATCAATGATTTTATTGAGTTTTTTTGGCTCTACTCCAACATAAAACTTTCTTTTGCCTGAAATTGTCATTTCCAAAAGGCCTTGTTCAAGCATTTCGCCCAAAAATTCATAAATTGTGCCTCTTTTGAGGCCTGATTTTTGAGCCAATTTGGCTACTGTGGCTGGACCGGTTTCCAAGGAAACCAAATACAGCCGAGCCTCTTTTTGACTCAGTCCAAGTTTTTGCAGTTGGTTTAACTGGTTACTCATAATTTGTATAATATTTTCGACACTTTTTATAAATTAAGTATAGTACACTAAATAACATATGTAAATAGTCTTTATAATAAAGAAAAGTGTCGAACAAAACTTAAAAATATAGTGTCGGGAAAATATTGACAAAGTATGAAAAAGGTGCTAATATAGACCGTTAACATGAGTTAACAAAGAAGTTATTTAACAAATATTCAGAAAAGGGGAAAAGTCATGAGATTTAAAGATTTGAAGCCAGGAGACAGGTTCTTTTTTAATGTCGATTATTCAATTGAAACTGGAGATGATGATTATGGAATCTTTTTTTACACAAAACTAGAAAAACCGGTAATTTGCCAAGAGTCTTTATCTCAAATGCGGAAAGCAGCTTCTAAAAAGAATGAGCTGAATGCTTTGCTGAACTTGGTATGCGATGGTGGAAGACTTAATCCGTACACAGCCATTGATGAAAGCGGTAAACTTTTGTGGGTTATGAATGAAGTCAATGTCTGCAAATTGCATGACTATAAAGCATGAAATTATTCTGGCAAGGAAAATGAATTTGTTTTCCTTGTCTCTCTCATTGAGTCAGTCTCAGCGGCTGATTCATAGGAGAAAAGTTATTTCACAACCACAGAAAAGGAGAGAAAAAATGAAAAAGTTATTTAAAAATTGGCCGGAGATTTGCAAGATTGGACATGTAGATAGATTGTTTATGTTACTTCTTGTCTCGCTGGATCTTTCAGCAATAGAGAAAGAGCCCTCCAGTATTACAGAGTGGAGAGGCCAGGATGAATACGAGAAATCTATGAAAAGAAATGAAAAAAGAAAGTTGGCAAATAAAATTGTAGAAGCTTTCCCAAATTTTTTTTCTGGCGTGTTAATATGCGGACCAGTTCCATTCTCAATGATTTCTGAAAAATTAGAGGAGCTCAATAAAGACGGAAGTTATAAAAACAGGGCTAATAAAATATGTGAAGAATTCGATATCCCATATGTTGAACTTGGTTATATGCAAAATGTAAACGATGCAATAAGAGAGGGATGGGTTGCTGGAATAGTTCCTGAGGAGTGGTTTAATGATGAAAGATTTTTGAATGCTCTAGAAAAAATTAATAAAGATAGTCGCTCCATCAAGGAAATATTTGAATGGCATAATGTTAAACTGGTGCTCATAGATCATTGTCCTGGTGATTCTATTGGATTAATACCGCTAGTTTGTATCGCGCTAGATCTCTAGCAAATAAATAGGTCTTCAAGCAAAACCCAAAGAGCCTGACCAGCTCTTTTTTCTTGACAAAAAACAATGTTAGTACATAATTGTGTTATGTAGGGTTTTGCTTGTTGTAGTTGCCTCGATGTCACAGTCATCCTTTCTGATATGTTCAGGAAAGGAGGTGATGCAAAATGGCAAAACAATACTACATCGTCGATGGCGTTATTTATTTTTCCAAAGCAGAAGCACAAAATGCTAAAGCTGGGAAATAAAAACCCAAACGTCTTCTGATTTTACGACGAAAAATAAAAATCAGACTTGCCGCATCAATGATGCGCCATGAAATAATAAAAGGAGGTTAATATGACCTCGAAAAAAGGACCATGTAACATGAGTCCTTTTTCATTTTTAAAGTATGCTATAATCTTATTTATGAATACAAAAAACTCACATGGATTTTTGCCGGTGTTTGCAGCGTTGACGGGGAATGTTTTTATTATGATCTTAAAGTGGATCGGTTTTTTCATGACAGGCTCTAGTGCGCTTTTTTCTGAAGCAATTCATAGCATTGCCGATGTGGTTAATCAGATTTTATTGATGGTTGGGATTAAAAAATCTCAACGACCATCTGACGAAGACTTTCATTATGGGTATGGTAATGAAAGATTTTTTTGGGCACTGATAAGTGCTTGTAGTATTTTCTTTTTGGGAGCTGGTATTACTTTGTATCATGGTTTGATGGGATTTTTGCATGAAGAAAAAATTCAAATAAGTTCAGTTGCTTTTGTAATACTGGCTATTTCTTTTGTGATTGAGGCAGGAACATTTTCGATTGCCCTAAGAGAGCTTCGATCAAAAAACAAAAAAAGAAAATGGAAAGAAATTTTTGCATATGGCGATCCAACAACAATTGCCGTCCTCTTGGAAGATGCTGTTGCTGTTTTGGGTGTTTCAGTGGCCTTCGTGAGTATTTTTTTGTCAAAGTTAACAGGAAATGCTTATTGGGATTCAATTGGCTCAATAATAATAGGCTTGCTCTTGGGTGGAATGGCTGTTGTTTTGATTGCGATTAATAGGGGATTTTTGATGCGTAAATCAATCCCGGAAGAAATTGAGGAAAGAGTAATTGAAATATTACTAAGCGACCCTGCTATTGAAAAAGTTCTGGATTTTAAATCTGTTGTGATGGATGTTGGTATCTATCATGTGAAATGTGAAGTTGAATTTAACGGTAGCGCTCTGATGCGAAAAATGTATCGCGAAAAAGCTCTCAAAAAAGAATTTGAAGAAATAAAAAATGAATACAATGACTTTTTGAAATTTTGTGTGAACTATGCTGATCGCGTGCCTCGCATGATTGGAACAAGAATTGATGAAGTAGAGAAGAAAATAAAAGATGAAATTCCCCATGTTGGTTATATTGATATTGAAGTCAACTAAAGTTTTTTCAATATTGTTCTCTCCTTATCTAAGGAGAGGTAGAAGTATGGAATTTATTTTATTGACAATGTAATTTTTCTTTCTTTCTCACTAAGCCATTGGAAATTAATCCATAGTGCGTTGGTGGGGATTAGTTTTCTTACTTTTTCTGGCCATTCAATAATGGTGATTGAATTTTCTTTGCCAGCAAAATCCTCAAAGCCAAGTTCAAGCAAGTCCTTGGAAGTAATTCGGTATGCATCGATATGACGAACAACTGACAACCGACAACTGACAACGGACGACTTGGTTTGCGAGCGCATTTTTGTTGTTTGTTGTTTGTTGTTAGTTATTAGTTTGTATTCTTTAATTATAGAAAAGGTGGGACTCGTATATGGCCCTTTTATTTTTAAACCTTTTAATAATCCTTGTGTAAAAGTTGTTTTGCCTGCGCCTAGGTCGCCTGATAGGCAAATTATCTCGCCACCACGAAATTCCTCGGCAAGCAGTATGCCGAGTTTTTTGGTTTGAAGTGAAGATTGTGTGATAAATTCATTAGTCATAGATCATGGAACATAGAACATGGAGCACGAAATACTTAATATAACATAAAACATACAGCATTAAACAAAAAAAGGCAAAAAGAATGGGCAGCCGACGGATGTCGAGCTGCCCTTTTAAAAATGTTATCTCCGATGGCGTTTGTGTCTGCCATCGTTTCCCATATTTCCCCAAGGGTACCAGACTCCATGAGGTTGGCGATAATTTATGGGTGGTGTGTAACAACCAGGGCAGGTTATTACACTTGGTTGTTCCACAAACACAACAGTGCTTGTGGTTGTTGTTATCGGTGGGTTTGGAGTTCCAAATAAGATCGTATTTACAACCCCAAATGTTCCTCCAACAATTCCGCCAGCAAGCCCAACAACTCCGCCGCCAGCTGATCGCCCAGATCCTGTTGCACAACCAGAACAGGCAAACAAAACGACGATTGTTAAAAAGATAAATATTTTTTTCATGATTTTCTCCTTTTGACGCCCGTGCGCCTGGAAGTGTGTATTTTTTGTGCCTTTTTTAACTTAAAGAACTTCAACCGTAATGGGTAATTATACACCCAAAATGGCTTATTGTCAAGCATTTTGTCATAAACCCGAATTCAAACCCCGAAGCCCTTTTTCTGCTATCATATGGAGTTAACCAAATTAACCCATTATGAATATGCCAAAAGGAAAAGAACTGACCTTTTTT
>LBRX01000017.1 GCA_000991645.1 Candidatus Moranbacteria bacterium GW2011_GWE2_36_40 | reverse complement strand
TGGACTCTGGAATTACCATTTATCAGTAAAGTGTTAATTCCAGAATCTCCAGGGAGATTCTAACTAATTTAAGTTGTAATTAAGCAACAGGTCTAATATTTAGACCATCTCTCAACAAGAAAAAGTAGAATAATTAGGCTAAAATGAGCCAAAAAATAGGCACTTGACTCTACTAGTATAATAGAATATACTAGTAGTATAACTTACTAGTATAATAGAATATATATGAATCAGGAATTATTGCAGTATGTGCAAAAACAAGTAGCTGTCACAAACGATAAGTTGACAACTTTGACGCATGATAGAGGTGGTAAAATATACCCCCGGCGATATTTGTTTGCCAAATTGCAAGAATATGCAAAAGATTTTATCCATAATAATTCGGAAAATAGATGGATAATTGTTCCGGGTCTTAGAGGTGTGGGAAAAACAACTGTGCTTGCTCAGACTATGATGGATATAAAAAATGATAACAAGGATATTGATCTACTTTTTGTCTCAATGGATGAGGTGAAGGAGCTGTTTAATGTTGGATTGAAAGATGTCTTGAATGCATACGAACAGATTTTAGGCAAAAGCTATGAAAAACTGAAAAAGCCAGTGTTTATATTTTTTGATGAAGTTCAAACAGATTCGGATTGGGCTGGAGTTATTAAAGCTATGATATACGAGAAGACTAAAAATGTTTTTATTGTTTGTAGCGGATCTTCCGCAATAGGACTTCAAATGAGCGCCGACTCTGCAAGGCGCGCAATTGTTGAAAAATTGTACCCTATGAGCTTTACGGAATATCAGCGAATAAAAAATTCGATATTATCAAATGAGGAATTGGGTGAAAAAATAAAGCAAGCTATATATTTTTCTAGCTGCGCAAAAGAAGCTTTTGAAAAAATGAAAAAGCTGGAGGGACAAGTTAATAATTATTGGTCAAAAGTGGACAGAATGGAAATTAGGGAATATTTGATAATTGGGACCTTGCCATTTGCCCTTACTAAAAAAGAATTAGCACAGGTTTTCAGCTCAATATCACTTCTTGTCGACAAGGTTGTGAGTAAAGACATAGGTGCACTTGAAAGATTTGACACAAAAACCCTTTCTACAATAAAGAGACTGCTTCTAATACTTGCTGAAAGTGAAGTTGTTAGTCTGAATAAATTGGAACAGCTTTTGTATATAAACAGACTGACAATAGCTGAAATTCTTGATGTTTTGGAAAAAGCCGAGTTGCTCATTAAGGTTCCGGCTCATGGAGCAAATGTGGCTGTCGTTAAAAAACCTGCCAAATATCTATTCATGAGCCCAGCTATTAGAATGGCATTTTTCAGTATTGCAGGACTGGAAAGTACTTTTTTAAGTAGGCAAGGCAGACTCTTGGAAGATATTGTGGCTGCTCATTATCACAGAGAATTTTTGTCTAAAGGTGTAGGGAGTCTGAGCTATGACAGTAGGGAAAATGGCGCTGATTTTATATTTCGCATTGCTAATAAAATTCAAATAGCTGCTGAGATAGGTATCGGAAAGAAAAATGCCAAACAAGTAGCTAAAACCATGAAAAGCACAAAATGTGATTATGGCATCGTTATTTCTCAAGAAAGATTGAGTTTAGACAGAATGGATGAAAACATACTTATGATACCGTTAGATTATTTCCTCTTAATGTAAATAATTGATGCTGTCCCAGATTTGTCTATCTTAGTATGAAAATGCAATTTTTAAAATATTTTTTAACTTCTTTTGAATGAGTGGCGGTTCTTTGTTTTTTTGAGAAATATTATCGTTTCAAATTTGTATTATTTGAGCAAAGGAATTTCAGGTATCATCCTTTTGCAATTTTTAAAGGCCGGTTACCTGGATAAGAAAAGTTCTTAAGTATTTTTTAGAATAATTTTATGAAAAGATTTCTTGGGAAATCAGCAATCATAGGATTACTTTCAATTTTTTCTTTGGCATCACTGTTTGCTGCTCCTGTTGGAGCACAAGCAAAAGCCGAAAAACCAAAGATTGCAATTGTGGATAGAAATTCAAACTCGATGGTTTTGAAGGTTAAGCAGGATGATTTTGAAAAAGATTTGGTAACAATCAAGATGCGCGTTGAGAAAATTGCAACTGGCGAAAAATTTGATCGTATTTTCAAGGTTAGGTTGAATGAACACGGAAGAAAACAGGTTACTATAAAAGATTTAACTCCTGGTACGAAATATAAATTTATGGCAAAAATCAAAGAAAGAGGAGATAATGTTTATAGTAATTTCTCCGATTCCGAAAAAGCTTCAACTAAAATATGAGTTTTGAAAGTAATTCATGGTGCTGTGTTTCAGGCAGAGACCAAACTCGGTTGATCTGCGAAAAATTAAAGGCTCCCTGCACGGGAGCTTTGATTTGTGTTAAAATAGAATTGAAACAATGTTGTAGAGGATATTTTCAGAAAAAACAAATCGTTTGTTATTAATAAAAGATAGTATATGTTTGATAAATATTTGGCATTTGAAAAATCCGTTGGTTGTGTTGTGTATAGAATGGAAAAAGAAAAGATCTTGTTTCTCTTGGTGCAATATCGTTCTTGGCAATGGGATTTTCCGAAAGGGCACATGGAAAAAGGGGAAAGCGAAGAACAAACCATGGCAAGAGAAATCAGGGAAGAAACTGGAATCGTTGACTTGTCTATTCTTCAAGGATTTCGGACCCAATCAAATTATTTTTATGTGGCCAAGGGAAATGAAAAAAAAGAGCGTCAAAAAGAAGGTAGGGGAATTTATATTTTTAAAAGAGCAGTTTTTTTTGCAGCTCAAACTTTTAATAAAGATGTAAAAATAGATTTTGAAAATAAAAACTTTGCCTGGCTCACATATGGGGAAGTTCTTGATCGATTGAAAAATGATGGTTCAATAAGGATAATAAAAGAAGTTTTTGCCGAGCTAGACTCAAGAAAGAATGTGGAATGAGAAAATGTATTATTTCTTGAGGGAACATAATACATAAACATATGACATATACAGGAGGGGAATATTCGTTGGAAGATCTTTTTAGACAACTTGAAAAACAAGCCAGGAGTGAGAATGTTTCCAACTATGAAGAATATATTGATCTGGTGGACAATATTATTGAAGAAAAAAAGAGTTATGGTTTTCTGGTTGATGAAGAGGATCTTGAGCAATTTAAGCATGACTTGGAGCTCCGTTGGCCTGAGATTGAAAAGCACTTGCTGAATGCTTAAGATAACCCTTGTTCCTATTGATAATTTCCTTTGTGTTTTTTTATGCTTGCGATAATTTGCTAATTCGGTTAGCATTAAATTGTGTTTTATTTTAACACTAAAGTAGTTCCTAAAACAATAAAATATGAGAGAGGAGGTAAGTATGTCAAAAAATGGGAAGAAAGATGTACGTTTAATAGTGGTTTCAGTGGAAACATATGCTTGCGTAAAAGAATGTGAAGAAAAAATGACAGAATGTTTAAAGGGTTTTAAATACCCAGGGCTCGTAATAGTTTGGAATGTTACCAAAAGCAATAAGCGTGTTATTGATGGTGGTTTTGTGACTATTATCAGAGTCGAAGGCGATAGCAGCGGAAAGCTGTGGGCCGATAGTGGTATGGGCAAGCTCTGTGCTCAGCTCGAAAAAACAGGATATTATATCTTAGGCATACCAATCAAGGCATTTTCTTATGTGCCTAAAGAAGAGAAGTAATGAATATTAAGGGGTTCACACAGTGAGCCCTGTTTTTTTATAAATATTGCCTATTTGAAAGATATGTTATAAAATTAAACCTATGAATATGCAAAGAAAATTACAATTAAAATTTGGAGCCATTATTTTGTTGGCTGTTTTTGTCGGTCTGGTTTCATATCCACAGGCTGTATCAAAAATTCCGAGCATCTATAATGTTTTGAGTAAACCCAAGATAAATTTGGGGCTGGATTTGCAGGGAGGAATTCATTTGGAATATGAAGCGGATGTGACAAATATTGATTCTGCAAAGATTGGAGAGGCTTTGCAGGGAGCTCAAAATGTTATTGAGCGAAGAATTAATGCTTTTGGTGTGGGCGAACCATCTGTGCAAACCACAAAAAAAGCTCCGTATCGCGTGATTGTTGAACTCCCAGGAATTAAGAATATTGAAGAAGCAAAACAAAAAATAAAAGATGCACCTTCGCTTGAATTTAAAGAAGAAGGTCCTGTTGATCCTCAAATTGCTCAAATGTTCGAACAATCAAATCAGCAAACAAAAGAAAAAGCTCAGAAAATTCTTGAAGAAATAAAAAAGGGTGGTGATTTTTCACAATTAGCCAAGGACAATAGCGAAGACCCCGGCTCAAAGGATAAGGGTGGAGATCTTGATTTTGTAAAAAAGGGTGCTTTTGTTCCTGAATTTGATAAAGTTCTTTTTGAAGCAAATTTAAAACCAGGAGAGGTGTATTCGCAATTGGTTGAGTCTCAGTTTGGTTGGCACATAATAAAATTTATAGAATCTCGTGGAGAAGGGGAGAATAAGGAGGTGCACAGTGCACATATTCTTTTTGCAAAGAAAGATCCTTCTCAATATGAACAATTCAAATATCAAACAACGGGACTTACGGGTAAAAATTTGAAAATGGCAACCGCTCAATATTCAAATGGACAAGGTGTTGGTGAACCAGAAGTCGCACTTCAGTTTGATGAGGAGGGAACAAAACTTTTTGCCGAGCTTACCAAAAAAAACCTTGGCAAGCAAATTGCAATTTTTTTGGATGGCCAATTGCAAATAGCTCCAACTGTGCAAGTTGAAATTACAAATGGTCAAGCTGTGATTACAGGGAACTATACTTTCAAGGAAGCCAAAGACATTGCTGATCGTCTTAATCAAGGTGCTTTGCCTGTCCCGTTGAAACTCGTTGGACAACAACAAGTTGAGGCAACACTTGGATCAGATTCACTTCGAAGTATTTTGATTGCTGGTGGAATTGGGTTGGCTGCCGTTGTTATTTTCATGCTTATCTTTTATCGCTTCCTTGGTCTTGTGGCATCCTTGGCCCTATTGATCTATACTGGCTTGATGATTGTTATTTTCAAATCTACAGGAATTACATTGACTCTTTCTGGCATTGCTGGTTTCGTGCTCTCAATTGGTATGGCAGTGGATGCAAACATCTTGATTTTTGAAAGAACCAAGGAAGAAATTCGTCATGGTCGTTCCATAAAAAATTCTTTGGATGAAGGTTTTAAGCGTGCTTGGACTTCTATTTTTGATGGAAACATGTCATCATTGCTGACTGCTGGTATTTTGTATTTCATGGGAACTGGTTTTGTGAAGGGTTTTGCTGCTTCTCTTGGTATTGGAGTTGCCGTTTCAATGTTTACAGCTGTAGTGATAACTCGTACGATGCTAAGATTTATTATTAGCGACTGGATTCATGGAAGAACCTGGATGGTTGGAGTTAAAAAATCTAACATATTAAATTAAAAAAATTTATCACATGTTAAATATTATCAGCAAAACAAAATACGCGTATATATTTTCCATAGCATTGTCGGTGCTTAGTATTTTGAGTTTGGCTGTTTGGGGTTTGAAATACGATATTGATTTTACTGGCGGAACTCGCATGGCAGTTAAATTTGCTGATGAAATTCCTGCAAAAAATGAAGTTGCTGCAACTTTGGAATCATTGAATCTTAACAGTTTAACTTTGCAAAATTCAGAAAACAACACTATTGTTATTCGTTATGCATCTGAGGATGACAATGTTAATGATGAAGTTTGGAAAGCAATTGTTGGAAAATATGGTCAAGCAACTCAATCAAGTGTAGATTTCATCAATTCAACTGTTTCAGGCGAACTGAAATCAAAATCTTTGAGCGCAATTGTGTTGGCCATTGCTGTGATTATGGCATATATTGCCTGGGCTTTTCGAAAAGTTTCTCGTCCTGTTGAATCTTGGAAATATGGTGCAGGAGCGGCAATTGCCTTGGCTCATGATATTTTGATCACAACCGGAGTTTTTTCTATTCTGGGACATTTTTATGGAATTGAAGTCGGCATTCCTTTTATTGCGGCCCTCCTGACCATTTTGGGATTTTCAGTGCATGACACAATTGTTGTGTATGACAGAACTCGTGAAAACTTGCTTAGAGGCTCAAATAAAGAAGATTTTGCTGATGTTGTGAACAAAAGTTTGAACGAAACATTGGTTCGATCCATAAACACTTCAATGACGGTTATCATCACATTGCTGGCCATTTATTTTTTTGGTGGAGTGGCTATTAAATATTTTGCTTTGGCGCTTTTGGTTGGTATAGCGTTTGGAACATATTCGTCAATTTTCATTGCTTCGGCACTTTTGGTTACTAGTCACGAATTGACAATTAGATATAAGCGCTAAGGCGCTTGAAATTGCGTTGTTCGTCCCAAATGAAAGTGCTCTTTCATTTGCTGATTCACTAGCAATTATAAAAAATAATTTCGAATTCTGAATTTCGAATTTCGAATCAAGTCTGAATGACATAATGTTTCAAACATTAAAAATGGTAATTCATTCAAAATTCAAAATTGGAAATTCAAAATTAATTTTAAATTAGTATGGGTATTTTAGATGCTTTCAAAAAGAAAAAAGATGACAAAAATTCAAATCCTCTTGATCCTCAAAACATGGGATTTATGCAGCGAATGGCGATGAAAAAATTGGAAAAAATGAGTCCTGATGAAAGAGAAAAGTTGATGAAAAAGGTAATGACTCCAGACAATATCCAAAAAAACAAAGCTGACATTCTAAAAACTCTTGAGGCTATGAAAAAGTCCGGTCAAATGAATGACCACCAAATCTTCGAAGCCAAGAAAAGGCTAGGACTTCTATAGAAAAATTAAAAACCGGTAAAGTGCGTATACACTTCACCGGTTTAATTTATGCTGTTGTTTGTTGGCTGATTTTTTTGTTTTTATACATTTCGTTATCGGCCTCTCTAATTATTTCTTCAAGGCTTATGTTACTTCCTTTGGTAAGTTTTTTGGTTGAAAATCCAATGGCGGCTGTCATTTTGATTGTTACCCCTCCAATTTCCATTGACCATGCTCCCATATCTTTTAAGATTCTCTCAACCAAGGATGAGACTGCATCATAATTAGGGTCGCTGCCTATTATAACAACCTCATCTCCACCTAGTCGCACGCAAAGATCAGTGTCTCGTATGGCATCCAATAACTGTCTTGCAAAATATTGGAGTAATCGATCACCTTCATGATGTCCAAACCTGTCGTTGATAGGCTTGAATTTATTAAGGTCTAGCATGATAGCCCAGACATACCACTCGTGGCGACGTGCTTCAGCTATAATGCGCGGTGTATTTTCTTCTAGATAATGCCTGCTGTGGAGTTCTGTTAAGGTGTCGTAGTTACTTATGTTGCGTAGTCTCTCTTTACTTTGCAGTGCAACAGTAAGAAAATATGACACCAAAAGTAATACTGTAATACCAATAGTAAGCATAATCCATTCAGCGATTGTTTCTGATAATTTCATTTGTACCATTTGGTGTGTTTCCTCAAATATTTTTGAGAGCGAAACTGCACAAATAATCGCTATTATGCACTTCGATAAAGATGTTTTTTTTAGCCACCAGCTGTTAATTCTTCGAATTAAGGGTTTTATCATAGCAATCTCCTTTTGTATGTGAAATTGTGAAAGATCTGACTCAGTACTGCTGCAGGAAACAATTTTCCCACAATATACAATTATACATCTTTTTGGATATTAAGTCAACCCCTTGTCGATTTGACCTTTTGTAAAGCCAAAGCTGGGTGTTGCAAAAAGTTGTGTAAATTGGTATTATAAATCTATATTTAGCAATAAAAATTTTATGGAAAAACAACAAGAAAAAGTAATTGAAGAAATTTTGACTCGCGGAGTCAATGAGGTTATTGATTGTGAAAATCTTAAAAAGAGGCTTCTTGGTGGCGAAAAGCTTCGAATCAAATTTGGTACTGATCCGACTAGTCCAAATATTCATCTGGGTAGAGCTGTGTCACTTTTAAAATTGCGAGATTTGCAAGAATTGGGACATCAGATTGTTTTTTTGATTGGGGACTTTACTGGTGTGATTGGAGATACTTCTGATAAAGAAAGTGAACGTCCGATGCTTGAGCGAGCTGTGGTGGAAAAAAATATGGAAACATATTTTGAGCAAGCTGGAAAAATTTTGGATATGAGTAAGGTTGAAGTTGTTAAAAATTCTGATTGGCTCGGAAAACTAACATACAATGAAATTTCTGAGCAGGCTGATATTTTTTCCTTGGCTGAATTTATCGCGCGCGATAATATTAAAAAAAGATTGGAAAAAGGAACACGTATATCGCTCCGCGAACTTTTGTATCCATTGATGCAAGGTTACGATAGTGTGGTGCTGAAAGCTGATTTAGAACTTGGGGGAACTGATCAACGTTTCAATCTTTTGGCTGGACGCGAAATGCAAAAAAAATATAAGCAAAAACCTCAAGATGTTATGATGACCGATTTGATTGAAGGTACTGATGGAAGAAAAATGAGTTCCTCTTGGGGCAACACTATCAATCTGACCGACGATGCCAACTCCATGTTTGGCAAGGTTATGAGTATGGGAGATGAATTGATTGGAAAATATTTTGTGCATTGTACACGTGTGCCAATGGAAGAGATTGCTCAAATTGAAAAAGAAATGAAAGACGAAACACTGAACCCTCGCGATGCAAAGCTTCGCTTGGCTGGAGAAATTGTAAAAATTTATCACAGCGAAGATTTGGCACGCAGCGCTCGAGAATATTTTATTAACACTTTTTCAAAAAAAGAAATCCCAACCGACATTGCAGAATTTGTGATTGAGGGCGAAATGAAATTGGCAGAATTGCTGGTAAAATCAAGCAACGCATCCAGTATGGGCGATGCTCGCAGAAAAATTGAACAAGGTGGAGTGTCAGTTGATGATGAAAAAATAACCGATGCCCAGAAAATAATTGATAAGGAATTTAACGGAAAGGTTTTTAAAATAGGCAAGCTGGGTTTTGTAAAAATAATTTTTCCTAAATAATATGCTTGAACAAAAAATAGCTCAAATCAAGAAAGATGCGCTTGTTGAAATCTCTTCAGTGCAGACCTTGGATGCAGCTAACAATCTTCGCATCAAATATCTTGGACGCAAAAGTGAATTTACGGGTATTCTTAAAAGTCTTAAGGATATGTCTGAGGACGAAAGAAAAACAATCGGACAATTGGCTAATTTGATTAAGATTGAAATTGAAACTGCTTTTGCTGCAAAGGAAAAAGAACTTAAAGAAAAAAGTTTTGATTTTGCAGCGGAAAAAATTGATGTGACAATGCCAGCCAAGAAGCTGCAGCGGGGTCATCTTCATCCATTAAGTAGAATTCAATATGAAATTGAGGATATTTTTACTTCAATGGGATTTGAAATTGCTGATGGTCCAGAGGTAGAAACAGAATTCTATAATTTTGATGCATTGAATATTCCAAAGGATCATCCAGCTCGCGACATGCAAGATACTTTCTGGCTGAAAAATAACGAACAACTGACAACTAACAATAAACAACAAGAAAAAATTGTGATGCGTACGCAGACTTCTGATGTGCAGATTCGCTTTATGGAAAAGCACACACCGCCATTTCGCATTATTGCGCCTGGAAGGGTTTTTCGTCGCGAATCAACTGACACAACACATGATCATACTTTTCATCAATTCGAAGCTTTGATGGTGGGAGATGATATTACTGTGGGAAATCTTAAATTTGTTGCTCAGCAATTTTTTTCTCGTTTTTTCAAAAAAGAAGTTGAAATCAGACTTCGTCCAAGTTATTTCCCATTCACTGAACCAAGCTTTGAATTTGATATTAATTGTTTGGTCTGCGGTGGGAAAGGATGTTCTTCATGCAAATGGGCTGGTTGGCTTGAGCTTGGTGGTGCCGGGATTGTAAATCAGAATGTTTTTGAAGCTGTTGGATATCCAAGAAATAAGTATCAAGGATTTGCCTGGGGATTCGGGTTGGAAAGATTGGCAATGATGAAATACAAGATTGATGACGTCAGGCTTTTCCATTCTGGGGATTTAAGATTTATTAAACAATTCTGATTCAGTTAATTAGTCGATTAGGTAATTAGTTAAATAGGTATTTAACTAATTAACTAGGAAATTAATTAACCAATTAACTATAATGAAATATTCTTACAATTGGCTCAAGGAGCTTTCAGACACAAAAAAAACTGCCGCTGAAATTGCACAGCTAATAACCATGCATTCTTTTGAGGTTGAATCTGTGGAAAAAGTAGGCTCTGATTTTGAGGGTGTGGTAGTTGGAGAAATTTTAGAAATCTCCAAGCACCCCAATGCCGACAAGCTTCAATTGACAAAAGTTGATGTAGGTGATGGTAAAGTTTTGGGTATTGTTTGTGGCGCAACAAACATTAGTGTGGGCGATCATGTTCCCGTGGCAACTGTTGGCACAAAAATGCCTGTTGGTTTTGAAATAAAGGAAGCTGAAATAAGAGGGGAAAAATCTTTTGGAATGCTTTGTGCTTTCGATGAATTAGGATTGGGAACTGATCACAGTGGAATCATGCAGTTGGACAAAAAAACGAAAATTGGAGCAACATTCGCAAGCGTTGTTAATAACAGTGATGAAGTTTTGGATATTAAAGTTTTGCCGGACAGGGCTCATGATGCGGTCTCTCATGTGGCGATGGCTCGAGAAATTGTTGCACTTGAAGGAGGAAAAATGGATTATGACTATGAGGGATTGGTTTTGGGAAACAAAAAAGTCAAGAATCTAAAAGTTAAAATTGAAAATAAGGAACTTTGCAAAAGATATATTGGTGCAGTTCTCAGCGGCGTGCAAGTAAAATCTTCTCCAGACTGGATGAAAGCGCGCTTGGAAGCTTGCGGTTTAAATGCAATTAATAATGTGGTTGATGCCACCAATTATGTCATGCTTGAATTGGGGCAACCGCTGCATGCATTTGACGGAGATGTGATTGGTAATGAAATTATTGTCAGAACTGGAAAAAAGGATGAAGAACTTTTATTGCTTGATGATAGCAAAATTAAATTGACTCACAATGACATTGTTATTGCTGGTAAAAACGGAGCTTTGGCTTTGGCTGGAATTATGGGCGGAAAAGATTCTGGAATTTCTGAGAATTCGACAAATATCATTCTTGAAGCTGCAAATTTTAAGCCTCTTTCAATTCGAAAAACCAGATCACGTCTGGGACTTTTCACTGATGCGTCTTCACGTTTTGAAAAAGAGCTTGATCCAAATTTGGCTGAAAAAGCCATGGTGCGTGTAATTGAAATTTTGGAGCACACTGCCAACGCAACTTTTGAAGGCGTGGTTGATGAATATCAAGAAAAAATAAAACCGTGGACGGTTGAGCTGGATCTTGCCTATGTTGATAAATTGTTGGGCGTGGCTGTTCCTTCAAAAATTAGCGAAAAAATCCTGACATCTTTGGGCATAAAAGTAAAAGTTAAGAAGGGTACGCTTTTGGCTGAAATTCCAACTTTTCGAATTGATCTTAAAAGGCAGGAAGATTTGATTGAGGAGATTGGGAGAATTTATGGATATGATAAGGTTGAAAATGTTGCCCCATCAGTTGTTGTGACTGCTGCCAAGCAAAATGAAGGCAGAATTTTTGAGCGTGCTTTGAAAAATATTTTAATCGGGCAAGGTTTTTCTGAAGTGTATAACTATTCTTTTTATTCTGCCAAAGATGCAGAGCTTTCTCAACTTGGCAAGATAAAACACCTTGAATTAGAAATGCCAATGAGTCCAGAGCAATCGCAGCTGCGCGTGAGCTTGATTCCAAATCTGCTTAAAAATGTTAAGGAAAATTTAAAGAATTTCAATGAATTTAATATTTTTGAAATTGGAAAAGTGTATTGGTCCCGCCTCGTGTCGACGAGTGGTCATCTCCACGAGTCGAGGCAGGCAAATAAAGAAGTTTTGCCCGAAGAAAAAAGCATCTTGGTGGGTGTGATGGTGCTGAAGAAAAAAAGTGCCAAGGAGGAAAAAATGGATAAGCGACATGAATCAGGATTTTTTGAAGCCAAGGCTGCAGTTGATCATGTTTTGGCGCAACTTGGAATTATTGATCACTACTATGACACATTTAATGGGGTTCCAATTGAAATGCCTCTTGCTTTGTGGCATCAAGGTCGCTCTGGTGAAATAAAAATTCACGGTAGTGAGAAATCTTTTGGATATGTCGGCGAAATAAGTCCTTTTGTCTTGGAAAGTTTTGATATTAATACCAGAGTGGTAATGTTTGAATTCGATATGGAAAAACTTTCTGATATTTCTGAAGAGGAAAGGGAATATGCGCCAATTCGAAAACACCCAGTTGTCACGAGAGACATTTCTTTGCTTGCACGGAAAGATGTGCGTGTTGATGAAATTTTGCAAACAATTCAATTGGCTGGAGGGGACTTGGTTTTGGATGTTGATCTTTTTGATGCAATTGATTTTGCTGATGATACTTCAAGTTTTGCTTTTCATATAATCTTGGGTTCTTCTGAGCGTACATTGACCGGAAAAGAGATTGACGATGCAATGAATTTGATCACAAAACAACTTGAAAGTAAACTTGGAATAAAAATTCGTCAATAATCCTAAGAGGGACAATTTGTGTTAAAACAGGGAGCATTTTTTGCCCCTGTTTTTTTGTGAACAGGAAGGACTTGACAAAAATTTAATATGTGTTAATATAATTTGAAACTTAATTTTATTCAATTTAGCCTCAAATCATATGGACATTCTTACTACTCGAATTGAAAAACAAGCGGAAATAAAGTCATTGCTTTTTTCTGAAGCACTCAAATTTATTGTGAAAGATTTTTCACAAAGAGCGCAGGAAATAATTTTTTCGCGTTATGGTGTTTTTAATTCTCATCCTTTGACATTAGAAGAAATTGGAAAAAAATATCAGATTACTCGAGAACGTGTGCGTCAGGTTATTCGTGAAGTCTTGAAAAAAGTTCATGAAAAAAGAGAAGAGCAAGTTTTTTCTCAAGTTGTTGAAAAAATTGTCTTGGCCTTGAAAGCAAATGGTGGTATAATGGAGAAAAAGAATTTGCTTGCAGTGCTTGGTAAAGGACAATCAAGCGAACAGGCAGCAGCAACTTTTTTCTTGGAATGTATTGATGATGTGAAAGAAGTTGAGATGAAAGGAGAACTTGCTCTTTCCTATGCAATGCCGGATTTTGATTTGGAAAAATGGCAAGCGATCAAAAATGCTGTGGTTGAAATTTTGAAAAATCAAGAGAAACCCCTTTCTGAAGAAGAGATATTCAACTTCGTGAAAGATGACATGAAAGAATTTGATTTGTCAAAAGAAATTCTGACTCATTATTTGGAAGTTTCAGATGAAATCAAGAAAAATACTTTTGGTAAGTGGGGTATTGCAAAGTGGAAAGAAATTTCTCCGAAAGGAACAAGAGAAAAAGCGTATCTGGTTTTAAAGGAAGCAGCAAAACCACTGCATTTTAGAGATATTGCCAAAAAAATTGACCAATATCATTTGAACAAAAAGAAAACGCATGCTCAAACTGTTCATAATGAGCTTATCAAAGATAAGAATTTTGTTTTGGTTGGACGCGGAATCTATGCTTTGGTTGAATGGGGATACAAGAGCGGAACCGTCAAGGATGTTATTGAAGAAATTTTGAGCAAGAGTGGAAAACAATTGAACAGAGAAGAAATTTTGAACAAGGTTTTGGAGATAAGACATGTAAAAAAATCCACCATTGTTATAAACTTGAATAATTATTTTTCAAAATCAAAAAGTGGAATGTATTCAATAAAGAAATAATAATCCGATACGAAACTACGAAACCAACACGAATCTACGAACGGAAAATTACGTCTTAAGACGCAATCTCTATACTAAAATAAATACAACATAATGGACATTATTTCATCTTCAATAATTGGAATAGGTGCAGATATAAAAACGGCGGCCGAAGTCATGAACTATGTTTGGTTCATTGCTTTGCCGCCGATTTTGTTTTTTCTATTCAAAGAACTTTGGATATATCATATTCAAAGTGCTTATTGGGCTGCTCCTGATTGGGTGGTGCTTGAAATTATTCCTCCAAAAAATATTGAAAAAAGTCCAAAACCGATGGAGGCTCTTTTTACAACATTTGCAGGCGTTGAAAAAAGTTTTGATATTGCTGAAGAATACATTAGCGGAATGTTTCCTGATTATATGAGTTTGGAAATTGTGAGCAATGAAGGATCTGTCCATTTCTATATCAGATCAATGAAAAAATATCGTCATCTGGTGGAGGCAGCTTTGTATGCTCAATATCCAGATGTGGAAATCTTGGAAGTTCCTGATTATGTTAATGAGGTTCCAAGAGTTATTCCTAATGGACAATGGGACTTGTGGGGAGCTGACATTGCATTTACCAACAAGCATGATGGATATCCAATCAGAACCTACGCTCAATTTGAAGAGGATATCACTGGCACCATGATTGATCCTTTGGCTGGACTTTTGGAAGTTATGGGAAAACTTGGACCAGGACAACAAATGTGGCTTCAATGGGTAATATATCCAAAATCTCCATCATGGGGATTAAAAGCAGGGAAAGCTTTGGCTGATAAATTGAAAGGAAAAGAAAAAATTGAAAAAAGTTTGCTTGAAAGTGTCTGGACTGATTTTCAGCATGTGGTCACTCATCTTTTTGCTGGCTTAAAAGGGCCTGTTGAATTTCCAGCGGAAAAGAAAAAAGAAGATCAGCCTCTTGATACACGTCTTTCTCCTGGCGAGCGTGATGTCCTCAAAGCAGTTGAAGAAAATCTTGGAAAGTGGCAATTTGGAGTCAAAGGTAGATATGTATATCTTGGTCGCAGAGAAAATTTCGACAAGGCTTTGGGAGTTTCTGGTTTTTGGGGAAGTTTGAAACAATTCAATGACGACAACATGAATGGTTTCAAGCCTGACAACACTTCAAAAACTTTTGCAAATTGGATTAATCAAAGAAATCGTTTGCGCTATCGTCAACGTAAAATTCTTAGACGATACAGGACAAGAAACAAAGATGGTGTCATGATTACTTTGAGTACAGCAGAATTGGCAACAATTTTTCACTTGCCAGACATGAATGTGATGGCACCATCTCTTACTCGTGTGGAAGCCAAGCGAGGAGGCGCGCCTTCAAATTTACCAATAGAATAATTTCTAATTTTCAATTTTTAATTTCTAAACAATTTCCAATTTCTAAATGAATCAATGATTTTAAAATTGAAAAATTTAAGCATTGAAACATTGTTTGAAAATTGAAAATTATAAATTGAAAATTTTTTTACCCATGGCCAATAATAATGAAATTGCATTTTTTGCAAAAACAAATTTTAGAAATCAAGAAAGAGTTTTTGGAATCAAGACTGATGATCGAACCAGGCACATGTACATCATCGGAAAAACCGGTATGGGAAAAACGAACCTTCTTGAAAATCTTGTTGTTCAAGATATTCGAAATGGTCATGGAATTTGTTATATCGATCCGCATGGAGACACTGCTGAAAAACTTTTGAAAGCAGTTCCATCAAACAGAATAAACGATGTTATATATTTGAACCCTGCTGATCAGAATTTTCCATTGGCATTTAATGTGATGGAATCAGTTGATCCTGATTATCGTCACTTGGTGGCTTCTGGTTTGATTGGTGTTTTCAAAAAAATCTGGGCTGATTCTTGGGGACCTCGTTTGGAATATATTTTGCGAAATGCCATTTTGGCCTTGTTGGAATATCCAGGAAGCACTTTGCTCGGAGTTACAAGAATCTTGGTGGATAAAAAGTACCGCGAAAGAGTTGTGGACAAAGTGACTGATCCGGTGATCAGACAATTTTGGGTGGATGAATTTCCAAAATGGAGTGACAAGGTTTTGCAAGAAGTTGTTTCTCCGATTCAAAACAAGGTCGGTCAATTTCTTTCCAGTTCTTTGATTAGAAATATTGTTGGTCAAACACAATCTTCTTTTGACATTCGCGATATCATGGATTCTCGCAAAATTTTGATTCTCAATCTTTCCAAGGGTCGCATCGGAGAAGACAACAGTGCACTTTTGGGAGCAATGATGATCACAAAAATTCAATTGGCAGCCATGGGACGCGTGGATATTCCTGAACATGAAAGAAATGATTTTTATTTGTATGTTGATGAGTTTCAAAACTTTGCAACGGAATCTTTCGCAAACATTTTGTCTGAGGCTCGAAAATATCGTCTCAATCTTATTTTGGCCAATCAGTACATAACTCAGATTGATGAAAAAGTGCGCGATGCAATTTTTGGAAATGCAGGCACCATAATTTCATTTCGAGTTGGCGCAACAGATGCTGAATTTTTGGAAAAAGAATTTGCTCCAGTTTTTGTGCAAAATGATATTGTGAATTTGCCGAAATATAATATTTATTTGAAATTGATGATTGACGGAATTGCTGGGGATGCTTTTTCTGCCACGACATTGCCTCCCGTATATATTGGGGATACTTTGGATAATGAGGAAAAAATCATAGCAATGTCACGTGAGCGCTATGCTGCCAGCAAGGAAGAGGTTGAAGACAAAATTTCACGTTGGGCTGGGGTAATGCCCGCAGCTGGTTTTCAAACCGTAAACAAGCCTGCCAGTGCTTTTTCTGCTGGGCAAGTTATTCAAAATCCAAACAATGTTCAATACAAAGCTCCGCAGTCACAGCCGCAACAAAGTCAGAGCGCACACAGGAACTTTTCAGTTCCAGCTTCTTCTCAATCCAGTCAAATTCAACAGCCTGTCATAACTCAGCAATCAAGCATGCAGCAAGCCTCCCAGAGTGCTCCAGAGCCCTTCAGCGCCCCCAAGCCTCAAGAAGTGACAAGACCGCAGGTTGTTGCTGAAAAAAGTTCAGTTTTGGCAGATAATTTTGAAAAAAGTGCTGAAATAAAGCCAAATTTCAATGATTCAGTGGAATTGGCTGTTGAAAATCCTCAAATTCAGGAAAATAAGGTTCAGTTGGAGCAAGAAAATCAAAACCCTGACTATTATGTGAAACCCGTTGATGACAGGCCAAAATTCGACGCCATTTGTGATATGTGTGGGGACAACATTCAAATCCCGTTTCAACCAGATGGGAAAAGACCAACATTCTGCAAAGATTGTCTCAAAGAATATCAACGCATGACTGCCAAAGAAAAACTTAATCAGGAACGAAAAATGCAACGTCAACAGGAAGATGTGCAAACACAAATTCCTCAAATTCCTCAACCAGCATTGGCAAGGCCTGATCAATTGCCAGTTTCTCATCCGCAGGAAACTCCACATCCAAGCAGACATGTTTCAAGTGCTCCGAGAATGCATCAATCTCAATATGCCGCACCTTCCAGAAGTCAACGAGCTCAAGCAAAGCCAGAAAAAAGAATTGAGCCAAAATCATATGCACCGCAAGAGCATCCTATGAGTCTTTCACAAATGCAACACATTGCTCCAAAAAAATTCAAGCCGCGCCAAAGAGCCAGTGTCAATCTTGATGAAGTTCGCAATCTTATTAATGCTAACAAAAATCAAAACTAGCAAAATTTCTTTCAGAATCATGAATTTTAAATGAACTGTAAAAACTGACCAGAATTAATTTTCAGGTCAGTTTTTTTGTGATACAATATCAATATGTTTAATAACAATTTATCTAAATAGAAAAATGAAAAAAATAAAAAAAATAATGCACTGGTTTTTCGGATTTTTGTTGGTGTTTGTTTTTTTGTCAGTTCCTGCCCAGATCAGAAACTTTTCAACAGTTCATGTTTTGGCGGAAGATGAAGAATATCCAGGAGATGTTTATGAAAATACGACTTGGGGAGATGATCATGCTTTCATTGAAGATGAAGTGTATGTTTCTAGTAGTGTGACATTGACACTCTCCGGAGGAGATCATGTTTTTGAAAAAAGGGTAGATGTTTTGAGTGGATCAAACATAATACTCAATGAGGGGAACTATGTCTTTGAAGGACCTATTTATTTTTCTAATAATACAAAATTTATTCTTAAAAAAGGAAACTATGTTTTTGAGGATGATGTTTCCCTGGGGGATGAATCAAAATTGATTATTGAAAAGGGTGTGAATATAAAATTTAAAGGCATTGCGACAAGAACTCCCTGTGGTGTCCCCAAAGACCCACAGGGATGAATTGGAGCAAAACTGACAATTACCACAACTGCTGTATAATG
>LBRX01000016.1 GCA_000991645.1 Candidatus Moranbacteria bacterium GW2011_GWE2_36_40 | reverse complement strand
GACTTTTTAATACTCGCTGGACGTTTATCATTGGTTTTATGTTTGTTTTTAAGATAACTAATTTTAACATCGTTGCTTAAAATGCAACAGGTCTAATAAATCAATACCCGTAACAATCTTTGGCATTTCATACCATTGAACATTTTCATCATCATAACTTTTCGGAATCAACCCAATTGGCTGCTGTGGTGCTTGATTTGATTTAGTTTGTGAAACAGACTGAGTTGTCACTGGAGAGGATTGAATCACTGGTGCCTGCACTTTTTTATTTTGCAACCAAAAAATTCCACCGACCACAATAGCAATAAGCAAAATAATTCCAACTGCAATCTCACTTGCGATTTTTCTGTTAATCATGTTATTAAAATAATTATTATAGATAAATCATACTACAACATTAAAAATCAACAAAAAAACCAAAGGACATACGATCGCTGATTTTTGTTTTTTTTTGGAAATGCGCAGTAACATAAAAGTGATGTTAAAATGCTTGCAAAACAACACTGCCGTCAGCGGCAACATCAGTGCATGTTCCCCTTAAAATTGCCTTCTTCCCCACAACCAACATTGATTTTATTTTTTCAACCATCTTACTATCTGGCTTTATGATAACATTCACAGGCAAAGAATTGTCGCCATCCAAGCTCCCCTTGGCATAAGTTCCACCCGTTGGAATTCCCTCGCTAATTTGGATATTCCAAAAAAGGCTTGTGTTTGCTGGCAATGATTTGGCTTTGCACTGTGTCCATTGCGCACGAACCAGCGCCTTGCGATCCTGCACACTTTTTTCAGGCTCTTTTGCTTTTGAAGCACTTGTTTCAGGCAAAGATGTGGGTTTGTTCAAGTCAGGAACCACAGTGCTATTCTTCGGAGCTGGTATTGCTTTTTTCTGAATTTGCGTTTGAGAGACTGTAGCAGCTTGATTTTTATTTTTAGCCACCAACAAAAAGACTCCACTCAAAATACCCAAAAAAACAACCACACCAACAAATATTTTTATTCCTTTGTTCATTTTTTTATTTTTAAAAAAATATTACTTTCTAACAATTTCATTATAACACAAAAAAGAAGGCTTTCGCCTTCTTTTTATATGTTCGTATTTTTGTAATTTTTTGTACTTTCGTAGGCCCATTAAAATCTCGCCCCTTCATCCAAAACAATTTTCTTTTTGATAGAAATGGCTCCGCGTTTCTTGAGAGTTCTAAGTTTATCTTTCAAATGTGTAACTTGAGTTTGCAATTCGTCTGTAACCATATCGATTGAAGCCTCAATGCTTTCAGTTGTGTTATCAGCTCTAAACATATTGCGAGGCGTGTGGAGCATAACTTCAACACGAAATTTTCCTTTTTTATCCAAATCAATTTCAACTTCACTTTTCAAAATATTTTCTGCAAATTTATCCAGCGTTTCAAGTCTCTTCTTGATATATTCACGAGTTTTGCCATCAATTTCAATTCCCTTGAAAAAAAATCTCATGTTTTCTGTTGCGCTCATACGTTTTTTGTATTTTAATAATTATTAAATTTACCGATACGAAACTGCGAAACGTACACGAATCTACGAAAAAATAATTTTGAATTATGTTCGTAGATTCGAATGTTATTCGTTGTTTCGAATCGCGCTCTCAAAATCCAACATGATTTACTTCAGATTCCAGTTGAACTCCAAATTTATCTCTGACTTGCTGCTTTATATAGCTCTCCAGGATTATAACATCTTCCGCACTGGCATCGCCACTATCATTAACGATATAATTTGCATGAGCCTGACTAACTGCAGCACCACCAATTTTTTTCCCTCTCAGCTCAGCTTGATCTATTATCCATCCTGCAGGAACTTTTCCATTTCTCGAAGGAGATCCATTATCTTTTTCAAAATTATCCAAAATATCTTTACTTTCAACAAATGGATTCATAAAAAATGATCCCGCACTTCTAACACCATGAAGTCCCGTGCTCACTCTTTTATTGATTGTGTCTGAAACTTTTTGCTGAATTTCCTTGTCATTGCCAGCAGTCAAGGCAAAGGTAGCAGAAAGAACAATAAATTTTTCTTTTTGTTTGAATACACTTGTTCTATAGGAAAAATCACATTCCTTTGCATCGAAAGAAACAACTTCCATGGTCTCTGAATCAAGTGCACTTACTTTTTCAACACAAGCACATATTTCAGACCCAAAAGCTCCGGCATTACCTCTAATTGCACCTCCAACGGTGCCTGGAATTCCAGCCAATGACTCCATGCCTGACAATTCTTCTGTTGCAGAAACATTGATTGCTTTGATGAGCGGCACACCACATCCAACCTCCATAATATTTCCATTTGTGCAAATAGTATTTATTTTCATTCTTATTACTATCCCTTGAAAACCATTGTCACTCATCAGCAAATTTGTTCCACCACCCAAAATGAAAAATTTTATATTCTTTTCTTTTGCATATAACAAAGCCTCCTTCAACTCATCCACAGAACTAACTTCGACATAAAACCTGGCTGGTCCTCCGATTCTAAATGAAGTAAACTGACTCAAAAGAATATTTTCTTGAATATTTATCATAGTTTTAAATGTATTTTATATTTTTATGCTCCATGTTTTATATTTTCAGCTTTGCGTCCTTCTTCGAAAACAAAAACTGCAAATGTTGTAACTGCAACTGCCAACCAATCCTGCCAACCAATAGGAGTCATATGCAAATAAAAACTCAAAAAAGGAACGTACATGAAAGCCAACAAAATCCCTATTGAAACAAAAATTGCACCAATTGCATATTTGTTTTTAAAAAATCCTATAGTAAAAACAGAGAGTGTTTCGCTTCTGGCTTGCAAAAGATTCGCCATCTGCGTCACGGAGAGAACTGCATAGGCAGCAGTCGTCGACCTAATATATAGTACGCTTGAAGGATCAATTTTATTACCAAAATCCCATCCCCCGCGTTTCATAGATAAGATAAATGCAATTACAGCTCCAACAGCCATAATCAAGGCTATTTTTATTATTCTCCAAACACCCTTTGCATTAAGAATTTTCTCTGTGCTGTTGAAGGGTTTTCTTTTCATAACATTCGGCTCAGAAGGTTCAAGACTCAAAGAAAATGAAGGCAGAATGTCCGTTCCCAAATCAATTGCCAAAATTTGCACCGCAACAATTGGTGCAGGCATCTGAAACAAAACTCCAATGATAACCGTAAAAAATTCCGACGCATTTGACGTAAAAACATAGTGCACAAATTTTTTCAAGTTTTGATAAATGGTGCGACCTTCTTTGATGGCATTGGTGATTGAGGCGAAATTGTCATCCAACAAAATCATATCTGAAGCTTCCTTGGAAACATCTGTTCCTATAATCCCCATTGCCACCCCTATATCAGCCTTTTTGAGCGCGGGAGCATCATTAACACCATCTCCAGTCATGGCAATCACGGCGCCACTATTTTTCAAGATGGTGGCAATACGCAATTTCTGCTCAGGTGTTATGCGTGCAAAAACAACGTCTTTTTCTTTAATTTTTTTAATCAAAGCACTATCCTTCAATGAGTTAAGCATTTTGCCACTAATAATTTCAAAATTATCCTTTCCAATCAATCCTACATTTGCAGCAATAGCTTTGGCAGTAATTTCATAATCCCCGGTAATCATTATGACTTTTATTCCAGAAATCTGACACTCTTTAATCGCCATTGAAACATCCTGGCGAGGAGGATCAATCATTCCCATGAGACCAACCCAAATCAAATCTTTTTCAGCAGCTTGAAGAAAATCTCTTTTTGCAACTGCACTCAAGTCTTTTTGAGCAAAAGCCAGAACCCGCAAAGCCTCAGCAGACATTTTGTCATAAGTTTTTTTGACAGCTACTTTTTCCTCCAATGAAAACTCAGTGACTTTTCCATCAACCAATTTATGTGAACAATCTTCCAACAAAACATCTGGGGAACCTTTC
Source organism: Candidatus Moranbacteria bacterium GW2011_GWE2_36_40 (assembly GCA_000991645.1). GTDB lineage: Bacteria > Patescibacteriota > Minisyncoccia > Moranbacterales > GWC2-37-73 > UBA12068. The sequence continues at coordinate 14,453 of LBRX01000016.1, read as the reverse complement.
ACGAAGGCGAAAATATTTTCACTTGTTTTGTCTTGATACACAACATCCATTCTCATGCGCTCCGATGAAAATGGGATTTCATCAATTTTTTCCATCCCAACAAAAAAATGTTGTGGATCTGAATTAAACTTTCTTCCAGCCACAATCAATGCTCCCTCGGTTGGATCTCCCATGATTTGATATTTTCCTTTTTCTTCAATCAGCGAAGCATCATTACAAAGTGTGGCGATTTTGAAAATCTTTTCCAAATTTTCAAAATCGCTTGTCTTTATTTTCTTATTCCCCAAATAGAAATCTCCAACTGGCTCGTAGCCTGTTCCCTCTAGGACAAAATTGTCCGATCCAATAACCACATTTGTTACAGTTAATTCATTGCGAGTAATTGTGCCGGTTTTATCTGTGCAGATAATAGAAACTGAAGCTAATGTTTCAACTGCATTAAGTTTTTTGGCCAAAACATTTTTTTTCAAAAGCTTTCGCATTCCCAAAGAAAGTGCGACCGAAATTGCTGCAGGCAAACCTTCAGGAACAACTGAAACTGAGAGAGCAAGTGCAAACAAAAAATTATCGTACCATGACACCTCATAATAATGTCCAGCAACCATAACAAGTGCTCCAATCAAAAGAGCAAGAATCGTAACATCTCTCCCAAGAACTCTCATTTGTTTTTGCAAAGGAGTTTCATCTTCTTTAACATTTTCAACGAGATGAGCTATTTTTCCCAATTCAGTATTCATACCTGTGCCACAGACCAGAAGCAAAGCCTGTCCCCTGGTCAAAGAAGTTCCCATAAACAACATGTTATTGATGTCAGCCAAAGACAATCCATTTTCTTCAATAGCCCCAACAATCTTTTTTTCAGGCTTTGATTCTCCCGTAAAAACAAACTCATTGGCATACAAATCATAACCCTCCAAAATATATCCGTCAGCAGGAATGCTGTCGCCCGATGAAAGAGAAACAACATCGCCCGGGACCAAAAATTTGGCATCGATTTCTTTTTTTTCTCCATCACGAAGAACCATCGCTTTGTCTGCAGTCAACTTGCGAATATTTTCCAAAGTTTTTTCAGCTTTATACTCTTGCAAAAATCCAATCAAGGCATTAATTCCCACAATAATCAAAATGATTATAGTATCACGATATTCATGAAAAAGAAATGCCAAACCACCAGCCACCAATAAAATCCAAGCCAGTGCATTGTTAAATTGATTCCAAAGCAAAACAATCCAACTCAAGGTTGCTTTTTTTTCAACAATATTAAAACCATATTCTTTCAAACGATTTTTTGCTTCTTGCTGATCAAGCCCTCCAACTTTGCCTGAAAATTTCTTCAACACTTCCTCTTTTGTCAGATTATATGTTTGTTTTTTCATTTTTTTATTGAAATAAATTCTCACAAAAACAGCGAATCCTAGTTGCTGTTTTTTAATTTTTCAGCCACTCTCCAAACATCGCCTGCGCCCATTGTGATCAAAACGTCATAGAGTCCATTCTTTTCTTTGAGATATTCCACCACTTCTTCAATGGTTGCAATATACTCAGCTTTTCCATGCTGATACTTGTTGATCAGTTTTACCAAATCTTGTGAAGTTGCTTCTCCACTTTGTTCACGGGCACTACCATATGTGTCAATCACAATCACATGGTCAGTATCATCAAAACTTTGCGCAAAATCTTGCAACAAAGCTTTTGTTCTTGAAAAAGTGTGTGGATGGAAAACTGTCCAAACTTTCTTTTCCTTGAAGTGAGCGCGCGCACCAGAAAGAGTTGCTTTTATTTCATCAGGATGATGAGCATAGTCATCAATCAAGAGAGCTTCCTTGTATTTTCCAACATATTCAAATCGACGTGTTGTGCCTTCAAATGCACTCAAGGATTTTTTAACTTTTTCCAAATCAAGTCCCATCTGATGACAAAGTGCAATCACTGATGTTGCATTCAAGACATTGTGCTTGCCAACCAACGGTGTTTCAAATTCTCCCAGACTTTTGTCTTCAAACTCAACCTCAAATTTTTGAATTCCATCATGTCCAACATTTGAAATATTCTTGTCAGATATAAATGTTTGATGATTTATAATTTTGTAATCAACATCTTGCCCAAATCCATAGGAAATCAAATTGCAATTAGCACTCTCAGCCACTTCCAACGTGTCAGCGCTGTCTCCCCACACAACCAAAAATCCTGTCTTTGGAATTTTTTCCACAAATTCTTTGAACACTTTTTTGTATTGAACAAAATCAGGAAAAAAATCGGGATGGTCCCAATCAACACTCGTAAGAATCGCTGACCAAGGTTGATAATATTTCAATTTGTTTTGATACTCATCAGCTTCCGCAACAAAATACTCTCCCTTCCCACAAAGAGCGCCACCCCTCCAAGAAATAACCTGACTTCCAACTATAGCGCTCGGGTCTATTTCTGCACCATGGAATGATTCTGCCAGCATGGCCGAAGTCGTTGTTTTTCCATGAGTTCCAGTAACTGCCACTCCAATTTTTTCAGCAAAAAGCATACCCAGCAATTCAGGATAGCTGCACATCAAGATTTTCATTTTTTTGGCCTCAGCCATTTCAACGTTATTGTTCTCATTATATGCCGTTGAATAAATAATAATATCCGCATCATCTGGAACATGATGAGCCAAAAATTCTTCATGAACAAAAATACCAAGTCTTTTGAGAATTTCATCAGTATAGAAAACTTCTTTTGTATCAGAACCACTAACCTCAACACCCCTACTTTGCAAAATTTGCACAATTGCAGTCATGCCTGCACCCTTAATGCCAATAAAATATGCTTTTTTAATATCTTCAATATTCATATGATATTTTGTTAATGTTATATTCAACCCCTCTTTCCTACTGATATCTCCCATCATCTGAAGGGAGAATAACAATGAAGAAAAAAGGATCATACGCAATATATGGTTTCAAAAATTAAGAGTTTGCCTTTTGCTTTGACTGTTTTCTTTTGAGGCAACAGAGAGCGACAGCGAACTCTTAGTGAGCAATCATAGTTCTTCGATTGCGAAGCGTGCCGAAAAAGGAAACAGGCAAAGCAAAAATTTCAAAAGAACCATGTGTTGCGTGTGGCCCCAGAAAACTTAGGTCCGAGCAAGTTCTATTATTCCATTGGCAATCACCTCTGCAGCAGATGGATGATAAAATGTTTTTATTTTTTCAGTCATACCCAAACGCAACTCGTCATCATTAAATATTTTTTCAATTTTTTCAATCAAAATATGTTCTCCCAAATTCGTCTCCTCCAAAACAAGTGCAGCGCCTATCTGTGCCAAAGCATAGGCATTCATCCTTTGATGATCATTGGCGCTCTGTGAAATAGGAACCAATATTGCAGGTTTTCCATTGGCTGCAATTTCAGCAATAAAAGTTGCTCCAGCCCTGCTTATTACCAAATCACTCAAAGCAAAAGCATCTCGCAATTTATTTGCATTCATGAAGCCCGTGGCCCAATAACCATCACGCCCAACCTTCACACCAACAAATCCCGCTTCACGAACAACGCTCTCCAAATGTTCTTCGCCAGTTTGATGAATAACCTGAAAATGTTGCAACAATTTTGGCAAAATCTTAACAATAGCCTGATTTATAACTTGTGAACCTTGTGAGCCTCCAAGCACCAAAAGAGTTTTTCGCGCTTCAGTGAAACCCAATTCTTTTCTCAAAATAATTGGATCTCCTTCAGTTACCTGAAAGCGAACGGGATTTCCTGTCAAAGCAACTTTTTCTTTTGGAAAATATTGTTCAGCTGATGGATATGCCAAAGCAATTCTGTTGGCAAATTTTGACAAAAATTGATTTGCCATTCCTGGCGCACTGTCAGATTCATGAATCATGATTGGAATTCTATATATCCAAGCAGCCAAAACAATTGGCACAGCAACGTATCCTCCTTTTGAAAAAATAACATCCGGCATGAAGCGAAGCAAAATCCAAAGTGATTGAATTATGCCAATTGGTACTTTGAAAAAATCCACAAAATTTTGAAAAGAAAAATATCGTCGCATTTTTCCACTAACCACAAATTTTGCAGGAATACCCTCTTGGGCCATGATTTGTTTTTCAAGTTTTGCACCACTACCAACATACAAAATATCGGCTTCTGGTCCAAGCTTTAATTTCAACTTATCAGCCACTGCCACCAATGGAGTAAGATGTCCACCAGTGCCACCACCAGTTAGTACTATTCTCATAATTTTAAATAATTTCTAATTTTTAATTTCTAAACAATTTCCAACCCGCCTCGACTCGCAAAGACGATTGCTCGTCGACGCGAGGCGGGTGACCAAATTTCAAAATGTCTAAAAAATTAAAACATTGAAAAATTAAGACTTGTTTTAAAATTAGAAATTGAAAATTGAAAATTACACTTATATCTTCAGCATAGCAAAATTACACAAAAAAAGCCATGTTTACTACTTAATTATCCATATTTGCTTGCTTGGAAATATTCAATAAAATTCCAATTGCTGACATCAGAAAAACCAACGATGTTCCACCATAACTAATAAATGGAAGCGGAATTCCAGTCAAAGGAACTAATGCAATATTGGCACTAATATTTATAAAAGCTTGCAAAACAATCCACATGGTAATTCCAGTGGCCAAGAGTTTGCCAAACATGTCTGGTGCATTTTTGGCTATTTTTATTCCCCTGCTAGCCAGAGTAACAAACAACATGACAAGAACCACACCGCCAATCAAGCCAAGTTCTTCTCCCATGACTGCGAAAATTGAATCCCCAACAGGTTCAGGCAAATAGTTAAATTTTTGACGCGAATGACCAAGTCCAACCCCAAAAAGACCTCCACTCCCAACCGCCAAAAGTGCTTGACTAATTTGATATCCAATTCCTCGCGCATCAGCGCTTGGATCCAAAAAAGCCAAAATACGATTGAAACGATATGGTTCAATTTTTATTAAAATCCAAAGACTCATCAAGCCAACCATGCCCATCGCGAAAAGATGTTTCAAGCGAGCTCCTGACACAAAAAATATTGCAAACGATGTCAAAATAATGACTCCCAATGTCCCAGTATCGGGCTGCTTCATGATTAAAAAAGCAATCAATCCCATGATACCAGCAAACGGCAAGAGTCCTTCAAAAACATCTTTAATCCTGTGTGTACCACGACTTTCAAGCCAGGCCGCGAGATATATTATTATGGCCAATTTGGCCATTTCTGAAGGTTGAAAAGAAAACGGACCAAGAGCAAGCCATCGACTTGCACCATACACTTTTGATCCAATTCCCGGAACAAAAACCAACACAAGAAAAATAACAGAAACAAAAAATATTGGTACAGCAATTTTTTTCCAAAAATGATAATCTATCTTTGAAAAAAAATAAAGCATTGCCAGCCCAGGCAAAACACCAAAAAAAAGCTGATGCTTGAAAAAATAATAAGCGTCTTGAAATCTTGTTTCAGAATAAATAACACCAGCACTGGCAATCATTACTAAGCCAAAAACCAATAAGGTAAGGACGACTGTGAGCAAAGTTTTATCTCCCAATTTTGTTTGCATAGGCAGTAACAATAATCAAGATACAAGATACAAAAATCAAACCGTTTTGTATTTTTGAATTTGGTTATTGAGATTTGTTTGGTTATTGTTTCTTGTTTTTTGTTTCTTTGGAATTCGTTTTTCTCCATCTTTCAATCTCTCCATGATTTCCACTGAGCAAAATACTGGGCACTTCCCACTTTAAAAATTTTTCCGGTTTTGTATATTGTGGAAATTCCAAATATCCCTCTTCACTGTGTGATTCTTCTACTGCACTCTGATCATTACCAAGAACGCCAGGAAGAAGTCTTGAAATTGAATCAACAACTAGCATTGCTGGAATCTCACCACCAGTCAACACAAAGTCTCCGATGGAAATTTCTTCATCAACAACATGCTCAGCCACGCGCTCATCAACACCTTCATATCTTCCACAAACAAAAATAAGTTGATCATATTGAGATAATCTTTTGGCATCTTTTTGTTTATATCGCTTACCTTTAGCAGAAAATAAAATTGTTCTGGTTTTTAAGTTGGCTTTTTGAATATCGGCCACTGCACGATAAATAGGCTCAACTTGCATTACCATTCCAGCGCCGCCTCCATATGGCGTGTCATCCACATTATGGTGTTTATTTGTTGAATAATCGCGCAAATTGTGAATATTAATTTCCACAATTCCTTTTTCTTTGGCACGCTTAACAATCGATTCGCCAAAATAGCTATCAAAAATCTTCGGAAAAATTGTAATGATATCAAATCGCATATAAAAGTTTGTAAAGTTATAAAGTTGTTAAGGTTTATAAAGTTAGGAACACAAAAATCACAAGCTCTTGCTTTATAATTTGCAACTTTATGAACTCTATAACTATTCATATTTTACCACGCTTTTTTGAATAAAAAAAGGGCTTACTACAAAGAAAAAACGGGCTCAGCACAATTACGCCAAACCCGTCTATAAAACAATACTCCTTATTACTGACTCATGCTTGAGTTGCTATAGCAATATATTTCGTATTTAGGCTTGCTAAGGAATGCTTCTATTTTTTTAAGCATTCCAGCTTCCAGCATCCCCATGGTCTCATCATCAATTTCGACAAATGTCGCTATTCCTTTTTCCAAATATTCCAGCAGTTTTTGAAATAATTTTTCAACTACAAGTGCGTCCACTGATGAAAGTGACAACATCCAGACCCTCTGCATTCCGGCGCCGATTGGTTGCAAGTGAAATTCAACGTCCACAATGCTTCCGTCGCAAACAGCTTGAATATCGCAAGAACTGGACAAGCGCACAAATGCGAATCCTTTTTCCAACAAAAAATGGTCCTCAAAAAGATCTTCGACGTAGCGTAACAACAAATACCGCATCAAAAGTCCGTCAGTGCACCCAGTCCATGAATAAAAATTCTCAGCCGTTATCGCATCAATCCTTCTTTCCCATCTCGGTTTCATGATATTCTCCTTTTCCTGTGATTTTCAAAGATAGAAATCCTTGATTTCCTCATAAACCTTTGCTCCACTCGGATTAGCCCTAATCATCTGAGCCACTTCTTTTTTTATCTCGTCAAAATCCTGTTGTCCGACAAAATCTTCAAAATATTCAATTATTTTTGCCACAGCATCTTTGGAACTGCTTTCGACATCAATTGCACAAACTGTTTTGAATACGTCACTCATAGGAAGGTGTTCCAATAAACTCCGATGATTTGTTTGAATATCTACAATCTTTCCATTATGGACAAAAGTGAAGACATTTTCAGTATAACTAAGAAGAAGAACCTTAATGATACGATCATGCTGAGAAAAATCAGTAGTCTCATAAAAACTCCCACACCCATCCTGCATCTCTTTAATAAATTTCATAAAGAGAACATGAAGGAAGGGAACTAAAACTATCCCCACTTTATTGTCAATAAATTGCTGAAAAACATTAAAATGTTTTATAATAGCTTCGCAACTGATATCTTTCTGAAAACATGCTTTTTTCTTCTCTTGTTTTTTCATCTCCTGCCTCCTTTTTATTTGATATGAATTTGTCAAAGACCTGTCTTTCTTGATATTTCAAGAGTTCTTCATCTTAGCAAATACACCCATTTTGTCAAAGCAAATCCCCAAAACAACATCTCCACAAAATGGCAAGTATTATCACACTCGATAGCATGATAGTACTTGCCAAAATGTTAATTATATTGATTTTAGTATTGGATTTGTCTTTTTATGTTTGAACCGCTATGATAACAGAACATGAAAATAACAACTCTGAAACAATTTGAAGCTTTTTTGGCAACCCGCATTCCGACGAGGGAGGCTTTGTTTATGGGAACTATTGGCCTTGATAGAGCCAAATACTTCATGAAATTACTTGGAAATCCACAAAATAAAGTTAGAGTTATCCACATTGCTGGGACTTCTGGAAAAGGTTCGACTGCTCACATTGTTAGTCATATTTTGCAAAGCCAAGGTTTCAAGGTTGGCATGTCAATTTCTCCTCATGTTTTTGACATCCGCGAAAGAATGCAAGTTTTTCGCTCCGCTAAGGCGTCGCGAACCCGCACTACGAACGCGGGACATACGAATGTTCTTCCTAGCGAGAAAATGGTACTCCAATATTTCAACCAAATTTTGCCAACCATTTTGAAAATGGAAAAATGTAAATATGGCATGCCGACTTTTTTCGAAATAAATGTTGCTCTCGCTTTTCATATGTTCGCCAAAGAAAAATTAGATTACGCCGTGATAGAAACGGGGCTTGGCGGAACACTGGATGCAACCAACACGGTAACTTCAAAAAACAAAATTTGCATCATCACAAAAATTGGACTCGACCACACTCAAATTCTCGGGAATACTGTTTCAAAAATCGCTTCAGAAAAAGCTGGGATAATTAACAACCAACATACAACAATCAACACACAACAAACGCCTGCCGCACAAGCCGTCATCAAAAAAAGATGCGAAGAAAAAAATTCAGTATTATATATCATCAATAATAAAAATTACTCCATCATTTCTTCAACGCCACAAGAAACAATTTTTGATTTCCACTTTGTCATTCCCGCCAGCCTCGACTCGCAAGACGATTTACTCCTCGACGTGAGGCGGGTGAAAACAGCAATCCTGCCCCAATTTAAATCATCAATTAGAAATATAGCCACGAACCTGGATTCCCGCCTCCGCGGGAATGACAAGAATATTGCTTCTTATAAAAAAATTAAATTAGGTTTGATTGGAATTCATCAAGCTGAAAACTGCTCACTAGCTCTTGCTTGTCTTTCAATTTTGTCAGAACGTGATAAATTTAATATTAATGAAAAATCATTACGCGACACTCTTGAAAAAATCACAATTCCTGGTCGCCTAGAAATTCGCAAAATTGGGGCCCCGCCCGCATCGCTACGCGAGCAAGCTCACTTGCGAAGCGTTGCGGGCGGGCAAACCATGATTATTGATGGTGCGCATAATCCCCAAAAAATGAAAGCTCTCACTAGCAATCTTGCCAGAATTTATCCTTCTCAAAAATTCACTTTCCTTGTTGCCTTCAAAAAAAGCAAGGATTTCAAGGCGATTCTCAAATATATTATTCCTCTTGCCGACAAAATTCTTCTCACCAAATTTTCAACTTCAGGCATGGATAACCACTGGAGCTCTATCGACAATCAGGAAATTTCCAACTTTCTGAAATCACAAAATTTCAAAAATTTTTCAACAATTGGAAATAAAAAATCCGAAATCTTAAATATAATTAGAGCATCAAAAAAACCAATAGTTATAACTGGCTCGTTATATTTGATTTCATCAATCTATCCTTATTTAAAAAAATAATCATCCTTTTTACATAAAAACCCCGAATATTAATCGGGGTTTTTATTATATGTAGATTTGAAAGTCTGTTAGATATTCATGTCTCCAAGCACATCATCAATGCTTTTTTTCACTTCTGGAGCAGGAGCAGCCTCTGGTCTTGGGGTGCGTTCTCCGCGAGTTGAACCCTCTGGTTCATTAATCTTAAGATTAACACGAGCATTGTTTCTTGCACCAATCACACGCAAAATTGTGCGAAGGGCCTTTGCAGTCTGACCTTCTCGGCCAATTACCATTCCCATGTCTGCAGGATTTACATCCAATGTAATGAGAACTCCCATTTCATCAATTTTTCTTTCTACCTTAACATCCTCAGGAGTATCAACGAGTGCCTTTACAGCAAACTCTAAAAATTCCTGGTCTGTAGCTCTTTTGTCTGTCATAGTTGTATTACTTTATTTACTGATTACCGAGAAAGCTAGGAAAAAACGGTCGACCAAACCATTTACCTTTTCCACTCTCTCACAATTAATTATAGTCTATTTTGTGCTTTTTGTCAATTTGAGATTTTGTTGCAATAATAATCCTAATTGCGCCTTTTTTTAAACAAAACAGTCAATGTCTTAAGACAAATTTGAATATCCTGCCAAAGCGACCAATTCTCAATATAAAAAACGTCCAGCTTATATTCATCTTCAAATTCAAGGTCGCTGCGCCCTGAAACCTGAGCCATTCCAGTAACGCCTGGCTTAATGGTTAGCAAGCGCCTGTGATATTCATTATATTTTGCCACTTCTCTTTCTTGATGAGGACGTGGACCAACCATACTCATATCACCCCTTAGAACATTGAAAAATTGGGGTAATTCATCAATAGAAAATCTTTCAATAAAAGCTCCGACTCTTGTTTTGCGAGGATCGTTTTTTATCTTATAAAGTGGACCCTTTTTAATGCTCAATTTTTCAATCAATTTTTTTTCATAAGCCAAAGCAATTCTTCCTTCAGGGGTATTTGGGTTGGTGCAGAAAGCCCATTTCATGTAACGAAACTTATACACATTGAATTTTTTTCCATCACTACCTATGCGTTCATTCTTATAGATTATTGGACCACCTTTGGATTCTTCAAAAAATGATTCTATTTTAATTATAATCGCAACCAAAAGCATTAGTGGTGCAAGAATTACAATAAAAATAATAGAGCTAATAATATCAAAAGTGCGTTTCAATATCTTTCCCCATCCCTCAAGAGGAGTATGCTTAATTTCCACAATAGGCTCTCCATTGAAAATTCCTGTTTCAAATTTTGCTGTCTGAAGAGTTGTTGGAATAAATTTATATGCAATATTGTTAATAGCACAATAATCAATCAATTTTTCCTGTTCAGAATCAGTCAAAGATGAATCGCAAACAATGATTTCATCGACACCTTTTTTTTCTCTCAACTCCCTAACAATTCTTATGCTGGCTGTTTCGATATGGCCAATTATCCTATATCCTAAATATTTATTATTTTTAATTAATTTTAAAATACTATCTATCTTTCCATTTCTTCCTATAAGTAGCAATCTATGCATTCCAATTCCTTTTTTCTCAAGAAGAATTTTTTGAATTTTTTGCAAAATATATCTTCCAGTTGTCACATATACTGTCGCCAAAATCCAGCCAGATAAAATTATGAAACGTGAAGAAAACCATTCCCTTTTTAAAAATATTGTAACAATAATAATAACCAAAAAAACAGATGTTGCAGAAAAAACCTTGAGTGCTTCCTGCCAAAATTTTCGTGTAACTCTAAGATTATACAACCCCTCCATTGCATACACCAAAATCACAAACGGCAAAATAATTAAAATAGTTTTAAAATAACTGTCAAAAGGAAAGTTATAAAGCTTAGGTTTTAATGCAAGAATTTCAGGTATGTTTCTAATCGCAAAAGCACTTAATGCTGCCAACATTACCATCACAGCATCTATCGGAACCTGCACTGCACTGAAAAATAATTCCGAACGTTTTTTCATATTTTTTTATAAAAAATAATATGTCTCTTTAAAACTTTAAATTCATAGCATATCAAAGTAATCTATAAGCCGGATTCTGTGTTAAGTAATCATTTATCTTGTCTAGATGTTGCCATCTAGATCTAGCGACACCCTGCCAATGCAAAACATTGACAGTACGGTCTTGCATTCAAGTAAGGATTTTGCCGTTTCACCTCCTGCGTTACCGCAAGAACTCGCCCCAACAAAAGATGGGGCGTTTTAATGCTCTCGCACTAAAACGTCTCTGCTCGCACCTCTCGCATCACTGCGGACGGGAATTACCCGCTACCATTGCTAATGCAAAACATTAGCTAAATGTCCGGACTTTCCTCTCCATTTTCAGAATAACTTCAAAAAATAGAGTAATTACTCAATTACTTTGATATACTATAAATTCAAAGAACTTCTTTATTATACCACATTCAACTGATTATAATCAGATTACCATATTTTGTCAATGGTATTTTATAATTTTTTGCTTTAAACAAAGCAAAAAATCAATTTCTATCACCAAAATACCATTGATAAACTTCTTTAGTAACTGGAACTGAGCTAGAATGCCCTTCTCCTCCACCTTCAACCAGAACAGCCATTGCAATTTCAGGATTTTCATATGGAGCAAAAGAAATAAACCAAGCATGTGTTTTATCCTCTGTTCCAAATTGAGCTGTGCCAGTTTTTCCAGCAACTTCAATTGGCAAATCCTTTAATGGTTGCGCCGTTCCAGAAAGAATAGTTTTGCGCATACCTTCACGAACAACACTTAGGAGTTCTGGGGCAGCAAAATTAGCACTTAATATTTCTGGATCAATATCTATGATCTCTCCTGTTCCCTTTTTTATTTGAGAAACCAGGTGTGGCTTATATAGTGTTCCTCCATTAGCAATCGCAGCTGTAAAATTTGCGATTTGAAGTGGTGTAGCACTAACAAACCCTTGCCCAATTGCAGCATGATAACTGTTACCCACCGACCATTTTTCTTTAATATTATCCATTTTCCATTTTTCATCTGGAATCAAACCCTCACTCTCCCCACCTATATCAATACCAGATGCTAATCCAAATCCAAATAAATTATACCATTTTTTCATTCTATTCATTCCCAAGCCTTGTATGTTTCCATATCCACCACCAATGGTGTAGAAAAAAATATCATTACTTTCAGCAATCGCAATTCGCACATCACTTGGACCATGCGTTTTCCAGTCACCGAATGAATAACTGCCGATACGAAGCGTACCACCCAATCCATCAATTATCGTAGATTGATCTATAACACCCTCTGAAAGAGCTGCTAGAGCAATGGCTGGTTTAATTGTTGAGCCGGGAGGATATTCTCCCGCAATGGCTCTATTAAAAAGAGGCTTGTCTGGATTATTTATCAAAGAAGCATAATCATTACCGGAAATCTTATTAGCAAAAAGATTATTATCATAGCTTGGAAGATTTACCATGGCCAAAACCTGACCATTGCGAGGATCTATGGCTACTGCTGATGCTGTACTAGTGCCTGTTTTTTGCAAAATTCCAGTTATACTATCATAAAGTTTTTTCTGTAAATCCCCATCTATACTCATGATCAAATCGCTTCCTGGTTTTGGATTTATTATTCCAACTTCACGTTTTGTATTTCCCATGGAATCAACCTCGACTTGATCAGCACCATGAACTCCACGCAAATATTTTTCATATGATTTTTCAATACCCTGCTTTCCAATATAATCAGTCAGTAAATATCCTTGATTTTGTGCAAGTTCTTTTTGCTCTATCTTACCGTCATAACCAAGAATATGAGAAAAAATTGGCCCATCAACATAATCACGAATGGCAGTTTTTTCAATACTTATTCCAGCAAGAGTGTTTGCTTTTTCCAAAATAGTTAACGCTTGATCTTGTTGTATATTTTCTTTTAGCAATACAGGATTTAATGATTTTGAAGTATTATTACTTTCCAATTTTGTCCAAACATCAGCCTCATTCATATTCAAAATAAAAGCCACCTTCCCAGCTATTTCTTTTGTTTTCACACTATCTCTTGGAACATCTACTGGAATTATTACCGCATCCATACTTGGAACATTGTTAACCAAAGACTTTCCACTACGATCAAAAATTCTTCCTCTTGGAGCCTTTATTACTATTGATCTTATACTGTTTCCATCAGAAACATCTTTATAATATGCACCTTTAACTACGGTTAAAAAAATTACTCTTAAACCAAGTAAAAAAACAAACAAAAGCAAAAACCACCACAAAAAATCAAACCATTTTTTTTCAAGTGGCTTCTCCATGCGCGCAGCCTCTTTTTCAGTGGCACTAAGCACATAATCCTCAATCTCCATTCCAGAGGTATTTTTTGAAACTATATATCTTCTTTTTGTCATAATTCCAATATTCAAAAATTCCCAAATTAATCAATTGTAAAAAAATTTTTAGCCTTTCTTAATATAATAAAACAAACAAGAAACAATAGCAGATTATAGAATATTTCCAAACTAAAAATTTTCAGAGATCCAAATGACTGCAAAAGCACGCTAAATCCCTTTTCATGTAAAACTAATGGAAGCGTTGCAATAATATGTGAGATTATTGATGCCACCACAACAAAGCCAACAAAAAATAATAATCCCAAGCCTTTTAATTCCACTGAAAAACGTCTCGAAAAAAAACTCACGAAATAAACTAGCAACAAAAAAGTTAGACTGCTTGTTCCTATGATTTGATATACAGCAAGATCATAGAATATTCCAAAAAAAATAGCCCACCAAAAAAATCCAAAAAATCCATCCAAAACCACCCCAGCCAAAACCAACATCAAAACAACATCTCCCACTGCTTTTCCAGGCAAAATAAGTGGCAAAGCGCTTGTTTGCAAAATAATTGCTAAAAACAAAATTACAAAATATACAAATTTCTTTTTCATCTTGAGTTGCATCATCCCTGCTTTTGCATCACGCAGACAAAAATGATAAGCATTTTATATTTGTGAATACCCTGTGGGTCTTTGGGGACACCACAGGGCGTCTAATTAAATGCATGTTAGATTTCGAATAACTTGAGTTGTTTAATATCTTTTTCCC
>LBRX01000015.1 GCA_000991645.1 Candidatus Moranbacteria bacterium GW2011_GWE2_36_40 | reverse complement strand
TGCCTTTCTTTGAGCATCATCGAAATATGCAGGAACTGTGATCACAGCATCAGTGATTTTTTCTCCAAGTTTTTCTTCTGCATCAGCTTTCAATTTTCCCAAAATCATTGCTGAAATTTCTTGCGGAGAATAATCTTTATCCCCCATTGTAATTTTGACATTTTCACCAGCGTGCACAATTTTGTATGGCATCAATTTTTCATCGCGCTGTACTTCAGCGTCATGATAAGCTCGTCCAATCAAGCGTTTGATTGAATACAGAGTGTTAGCAGGGTTTGTTACTGATTGACGTTTCGCTAAAAGACCAGCTAATCGTTCACCAGTTTTTGAAATTGCTACCATTGAAGGTGTTGTGCGGTTTCCTTCTTTGTTTTCAAGGATTTCCGGCTTACCACCAGTCACGATAGCCATTGCACTGTTTGTTGTTCCTAAATCGATTCCTAAAATTTTACTCATAATTACTACAGTGATCAGTGAGCAGTGAACAGTAATCAAAATTCATTGCGCACGAACACATTTTTTATTAAATTTTTATAAAAAATTAAATTTATTATTCTCTAGACTATGCTTGCTGATTGTGTTACAATTGTATTAGAGTTTGATACATCGCTATCTGCTTCGCCCTACGGGATATTTAACTTATGCCCGTATGGGCTTTTTTATTTGCCCATTTTGCATTTCCAGCTTTATGAACTTTATAACTTTATAACTTTTTACTCCACCACCACTCTTGCTGCACGAATTACTTTTTCACCAATTTTATATCCCTTAGTCAAAACCTTTTTAATTTTGTTCTTATATTTGTGATCAACTTTGCAATCCACACATTCATGATCTTCAATTGCTTCGTGATAAATTGGATCAAAATTGTCCCCAACCTTTACTTCAATTTCCTCTACTCCATTTTCCGTCACAATATTTTCTAATTGTTTTTGAATATACATAATTCCAGTTACCCAGGAATTGTCTTTTTGCTCTTCCGGAATATGATCAGTTGAAGCATGAAAGTTATCAATTACTGGCAGAATCTCCAAAATGATGCTTTGCGTGGCGTATTTGATCAAATCTTTTTGTGACTCTGCACTTCTCTTTTTGTAATTTTCAAAGTCCGCTTGGCAACGTTGCCACCCATCGAGATTTTCTTGAGCTTTTTTTGCAAGCTGCTCAATCTCACTCTCCTGCTCCACCACAATTTCTTCTTCGATATCTTTTATTTCTTTTTCTGATTTCTTTTTTTTATTTTCTTGCCCCGTCAAATTGCGGTAATCCGCACTATTTGACTGGGGTTTTTTGTGTTCTTTTGACATAGGATTTTTATTAATTTTCAATTTCTAATTTTCAATTTTCAAACAATGCTCAATTTTTAAATGTCTTAATGTTTTAAATATTAAAAAATTATTTCATTGAAAATTGTTTAGAAATTAGAAATTAATATACAATATTATTACCATGCTCGCTCCTAAAAGTTTCTTGACGTATTCAATCATGGATTTGTTTTTGGCATATTCCATTCTCTTGGGACCAATTAGCGCTAGGATTCCTTTTTCACCAGAACTTAATCTGTACGGCGACACAATCATTGAACAATTTGCTGTGCCATCAATGGGATTTTCTTTACCAATAAAAATTCTTGTTTCTCCTTCTTTAATATTCTTTGTGAGTTGATCAAATTTTTCATCAACATAATCCAGCATTTCAACCAAACGGCACATTTCACCCAACTCCTTGAATTCAGGTTCTTCCATCAATTCTCGCATTCCAAAATCTGAAAAATCATCCTTTTCAACCATTCCGCTGATAGCAAAGTTTCCACTCACGTGAGAAAGCAATTTTGCAGTTGTGCGGGTCAAACGAGTGTTCTGTGCCTTTAGTTTCAAAAATTCTCTCTGCATTTTTTGTTGATCCTCTTTTGAAAGCTCTTTGTCTTTCATCACTTCTTCCACAAAATATCGATAACCCTTGTCAGTTGGAATTCTGCCAGCGCTTATGTGCGGTTGATACAAATATCCATCTTCTTCCAACGCAGTCATGTCATTTCGGATTGTTGCGGGACTAACTTTAAACTTATATTTTTGAGCCAAAATACTACTACCAACTGGAATAGCAGTTTGAGTATATTCTTCAATCACAGCTGATAATATTTTTTCTTGCCTTGGATTCATATAAAATAGCTTATAAAGTTATAAAGTTTATAAAGTTTTTAAAGCAATACGAGCCCAAACATTACCTTATGAACTTTTAACTTTATGAACCTTAAGAACTTATGCATTCATTATATTCCATCAATTAGCAGTCGTCAAGTCCGAGTGCTAATTTTTCAAATAATCTCTTTTTTGACATAGAAAAAAGCCCCAACTCTCAGATGAGAATCGGGACTTTATAAAATACTATCCAAAAAAAAATTACAATTTGCAAGCCTCGCAACACACATTGAAACAGGTGTGTGCCCTGGCGGCATCCAAATGTTCAGTAAAGAGAGGTCCCTGCCCAGGAGCAACATACGCTCCACCCTTGTTTGGACACGAGGGATGGACTGTGACTTTTATTTCATCAGCTCGCGGTGGGGCAATTATTGTTGTTGTTGTCCTTACAGACAAACCTCTTCCACAATTTTTTCCGAATAGCGACATATTAAACCTCCAAGCAACGAGATCAGCGCACAATGTGCGCTGTGAAAAACTAAATTTTTTAATTGACGCAAAATTGTTGTTGATCAAAAACATCGGGCACTGGATTAGCCATAAGCAATTCCAGCTTGGTCCTTCCTCTGATTTTTTTGGCCGTACAATTCTGACCAAGACAAGCAGTTGTAAATTGACACCCCTTGCATTTCCTCTTAGTCATTTTTCCATCACACTTTTTTGCCATTTTACACCTCCAAGCACGTTAAGTTATTGATAATCAAACAAAGAAAACAGCTCTGTAAAAAACCCAGGCTCATCCTCTTCGTCTACACTACTCCGCACTACACTCCTAAATTCTTCGTCTTCATAAACACCAAAACATCCACCAGATGAAATGCACATTTACACCTCCATTTTTATTAAATTTTTAAGTCTACTGCTTTTTATATCTAAAATTCCCAAAATTCAAATTTATTCACATCCCGCATCCCCTAAAAAGCTAAAGCCTAATAAGCTATGAAGCTATTTTTTAGGAACTGGATCATATCCACCATCATTCCAAGGATGACAATGCACAAATCTCTTGATTCCTAGCCAGATTCCTTTCAGAACCCCAAATCTTTCCACAGCCTGATATGTGTAATGGCTACAGGCAAGAAGGAATGCCGTGATCAAGCGAAAAAACCTTCTGATAAATCAATATTAAAAATAATATAACTTTTTTCATTTATTTGCAATACTACACCATAAAACGTCTTTTGTCAATATTGAAAAAATAGTCTATAATTAACAAGAAATGAAGTAATAAAATACTCTTATGATAAAACGTAGAAAAACTAGAAAAATAAAAGTTGGAAATATCTTCGTTGGAGGAAACGCTCCAGTCGTTATTCAGTCTATGTGCACGACTGATACGCGAGATGTTAAAGCAACAGTAAAACAAATCAGACAGCTCCAAATGGCTGGCTGTGAAATTATCCGCGTAGCAGTTCCAGATATGATTGCAGCAAAAGCTCTTGGCGAAATCAAAAAACAAATTTCTATTCCGCTAGTAGCTGATATTCATTTTTCTGCTGAATTTGCAATGGAGGCAATGCGCCAAGGCATAGATAAATTAAGAATTAATCCTGGAAATATTGGTAACGAAGAAAAAATTAAGATGGTTGTGCTTGAAGCTAAGAAAAGAAAAATTCCGATACGCATTGGTGTTAATGGAGGATCACTGGAAAAAGACATTCTTGCAAAATACAAAGGCAAGGTAACTGCCAAGGCAATGGTTGAATCAGCAATGCGTCATATAAAAATCTTAGAAAAATACAATTTTAAAGATATAATAGTTTCGCTCAAGGCTTCAGACATTGAAAGAACTATCGAGGCATACCGTATTCTCAGTAAAAAAGTTGACTATCCCTTACATATCGGCATCACAGAAGCTGGAACTATTTTTCGCGGAACAGTTGTCTCGTCCATCGGTTTAGGTATTTTGCTGTATGAAGGAATTGGAGATACAATGAGAGTATCCTTAACTGCTGATCCTGTAGAAGAAATTCGTGTTGCATGGGAAATTTGCAAATCACTTGGCGTGCGTAAACGAGGAATCACAGTAACAAGCTGCCCAACTTGCGGACGAACAGAAATAAATTTAATTGCGCTTGCTGGCAAAGTTGAAAAAGCTCTTATTGGAATTGATAAAGATATTCATGTTGCCGTTATGGGATGCGTGGTAAATGGTCCTGGCGAAGCTCGCGAAGCAGATTTGGCAATTATTGGCGGAAAAGGAGTTGGACTTATTATGAAAAAAGGTGAAATAATACGCAAAATTGATGAAAAAGATTTGTTAGAAGAGTTCATCAAAGAAGTCAAAAAATTCTAAAACTAAAATAAAAATGAAAACTGTTGAATTTAAAAATATTACTTGGATTGATTTTGTTGATCCGAGTGCGGATGATGTTTTGTATCTCCAAGAAAATTTTGATATTCATCCATTGGCAATCGAAGAGTTTGTCACTCCGACATATCGTCCAAAAGCCACACAATATGAAAATTGCATTTTTCTTACAATTCATATTCCCCTTTTCAATGTGGCAACACGAACAACTTATCCAGGAGAATTAGACATTGTTCTTACCAAGGATCATTTAATAACAGGACAAGCAAAAGAAATCTATCAGCTTGATGACTTTTTTGCAAAATTGGCAAACAACGAAGGACAACGGAGATTGTACATGAACAAAACTCCTGCACATCTTTTATACAGTATTCTTGAAATGCTTTTGGAGTCATGCTTTCCGCGCATTGATCATATTCACAAGAAGCTTGAAAATATTGAGGAGCAAGTTTTTAATGGAAAAGAAAAAGAAATGGTTTTTGAAATTTCTGTCGTCAAGCGTGATATTCTTAATTTCCGTCGAACACTCAAACCTCAGCGTCATATTATTGAATCTCTTTCTCAGATGAAGTCGCCATTGATTGTCCCGGAACTTTCTGCATATTTTCAAGATCTTACAGGCACAAACATCCGTCTTTGGAATGCATTGGAAAGTAACAAAGAAACAATTGAGTCTATGGAAGAAACCAATAATTCCCTTCTTTCCAATAAGTTGGATTTCACAATGAAAGTGCTCACTGTTTTTTCTGCCATTATGATGCCAATGACAGTATATTCAAATATTCTTGCCATGAGCGCCGATATTCCTTTTGGAAAAAGTCCCCATGCTTTTGCCATTCATACTTCCATAATGCTTTTCATTTCACTTTGCACTATCGTTGTTTTTAAGATGAGAAAATGGCTATAATAAACAGCTTATTGGGCTTTAGCTAGACAATATACAAAAGTCAATATACAGTAACTATTATAATCTTGTATTGAAAAAAAATGCTAAGTCTTTATAATACCCTCTCTAAAAGTAAAGAAGAATTTAAACCATTAAATCCCGGTAAAGTCGGGATGTATACTTGTGGACCAACAGTTTACAGCTATTTGCACATCGGAAACATTCGCGCATATCTCTTATCTGACACTATTAGACGCTATTTGGAATATATTGGATATGAAGTTCGATTAATCAAAAACATCACGGATGTTGGACATCTGACCGATGATGATGTTGCCCAGGGGGATTCCGGAGAAGACAAAATGATTAGAGCTGCCGAGCGTGAGAAAAAAACTCCTGAAGAAATTGCCAGATTCTATGAAGAATATTTCAAACAAACAGAAAAAGAATTAAACATAATTACCGCTCATTTCTTTCCACGTGCCACAGCGCATGTTCCACAGATGATCAAAATTATTGAAGGACTTTTTGAAAAAGGATATGCCTACGAAAAAAATGGCAACGTTTTTTTTGATGTTACAAAATTTGAAGATTATGGAAAACTCTCTGGAAATACTCTTGAAAATTTGAAAGTTGGAGCCAGAATCGAAGAACATCCTGACAAAAAAAATCCCTGGGACTTTGCACTTTGGATCAAAGCCCCGAAAGAGCACGCAATGAAATGGGAGTCTCCTTGGTCAATTGGATATCCCGGTTGGCACATTGAATGCTCAGCCATGAGCACAGAATACCTTGGCAACACAATTGATATTCACACTGGGGGAGAAGATAATATTTTTCCTCATCAAGAAGCAGAGATTGCTCAAACGGAATGTTATACTGGTCAAAAATTTGTAAATTTTTGGGTGCATACCAGACATTTACTTATAGATGGCAAAAAAATGAGCAAATCAAAAGGCAATTTGTTCACGCTAGAAGATATTAAAGAGAAAGGATTTTCTGCCATGGATTTGCGTTTATTGTTTCTCTCTTCTCATTATCGCAGTCAAACAAATTTTTCCTGGGATTCGCTTGAGCAGGCTCATAAAAATATCCAAAGAATTAATGATTTTATTCTAAATTTGGAAGCTATTGCTTCTAGGGAAATTGAATCAACTGAAAATTTTAACATTTCTTTATACCAAGAAAAATTTGATGCTGCAATGGATGATGATCTCAACACTCCACTGGCACTTAGCGTTATATATGAAATAATTACCGAAGGCAACAAAAATATTGCTGATGGCGCACTATCCTCAGAAGATGCAAAGAAAATATCAGCGCGCTGGAAAAAAATGAACTCAGTTTTTGGCTTTATCCTTTCCGGACAAGCTGAAATTCCTCAGGAAATAAAAGATCTTATGCACAAACGTGAACAAGCACGCAAGAACAAGGATTTTGGGGCTTCCGATGAAATAAGAGCCTTGATTGAAAAACACGGATTTGTTGTTGAGGACACCGCCAATGGACCAATTATAAAGCCAGCCTCCTAAAATAAACTACCAGAAAAAAAAGGGTCACGCGCAATACATGGTTCTTTTGAAATTTTTGCTTTGTCTGTTTCCTTTTTCGGCACGCTTCGCAATCGAAGAGCTATGATTGCTCGCTAAGAGTTCACTGTCACTCTCTGTTGCCTCAAAAGAAAACGGGCAAAGCAAAAGGCAAACTCTTACTTCTTGAAACCATATATTGCGTGTGATCCAAAAAAAACAGAGTTTTTGAAAACTCTGTTTTTTATTTCTGTTGGGCTCTATTTAATTTCAAGTTCATTGCTTTTGCAAATCTTGGCATATTCATAAAAACTTTTTCTTGGTTTTCGTTCCAGTGTTTTGTAATCCATTTCAATCAAGCCAAATTTCGGTTCATATCCATACAGCCATTCAAGATTGTCCATGAGTGACCAAAAATTATATCCACGAACATCCACACCTTCAGAAATCGCCTTGTGCACCATTGCCAAATGACTTTTAATAAATCTTATTCTATCACCATCATCAAGTCCCTCTCGCGTGGGACCACCATTTTCGGTGATATAAATTGGGAGTTTGAATTTATCACTAGCCTCTTTCAAAACTTTTAACATTCCTTGCGGATATGAAATCCACTTCATCACATTTCCCAAATCTTCTTCAATAGTAAATCCAAGATATGTTTGATTTCGCGAATCCATTCTAAAATCTTTCAAATTAAATTTAATTTTTCCTAAGCGATAATAATTGATGCCAACGTAGTCCTGATATCCCTTGATTTTATTGCCAAGCAAATCAATGCGATACCATTGAGCAATTCTATTGATCGTATTTAGCAAAATTCCAAATCCTTCTGATTCATACCAATTATACAAATATGTAATACCTACTTGTTTATTGGGATACTTTTCATGGATACTTTCGTATGATTTTTTATATGCCTTAGAAATATTGTTAATTGCACTTAAAAATTTGAATGGGTTTTTATATCCTGGAGGAAAAGCCCCAGCCAAAAATCCTTGCCCTAATGGAACCATTGGCTCATTCAAAATCGTAAAAATATCAATCAAATCCCCAAGCTCGTCTGTGACTTTTTTTACATATCTTGCAAAAATCTCAATTGATTCTTTTTTGTGAAAACCATATTTTTCTTGAAACCAAATTGGGCTTGTCCACCACCAAAGAGTAACCTGGGTTTTGATGCTTCTCTTTTTTAAATCTCCAAGAATTTCTCGATAATGAGCAAAGGCTTCCTCGTCAAAAACACCATCTTCATTTTCAACTCTCGCCCATTCGATTGAAGTTCGAAACATTTTCACTCCCAATTCAGAAAGCAACTCATGATCCTTTTTATACAGATTCCAATAATCACAGGCTCTACCTGACTCATTGTCAGCTTTCCCAAGTTTTTCCCATTGCCACCAATCAGAATTGGAATTTCCACCCTCAACCTGATACGACGAAGTCGCCACCCCCCATTGAAAACCTTTTGGAAATTTAAGTTTTTTCATAAATTTTTTATTTCAACTAATCCGTTAATGCATCCTTTTTGACATAAATCCCCTCGCTCTTATATTTTGAATTCAAACCAATTTTTTAAAACATTATACTGCGCTTCAACCAATTTCTTCTCATCTTCAAAAAATATTTTATCATTAAAATCTCGGTCAATCTTTTTTGTATTTTTTTCCAAAACTTCTGCAAAGCTCATGTTTGAATATTTACTTATCCAAAGATAAAATGGCGGAATAAAATGTGCCATCGCATCAGCTGAAGCGACAACCTTTTCTTCCAATGATTCTGGCGGGTAATTTTTACATCGATGTCGTAAAATTATATTTTTTACTTTCTGAGCAAAATTCTCGTCAAAACCCTTTTCAAGCAACATTTCATATCCTTTTTGAGATCCTATTTCATCATGCGGTTCTTCATCGGTAAGTCTAGCAACGTCATGCAAAATTGCACCAACCCAAACAGCGTCAACATCCGCTCCGTATTTCTCGGCCATTTGCTTACTATATTCAATGACTGGTTTTATGTGAATATCCCAAAACCAACAATAGAATTCTTTAGTTTCCACGTTCGAAAAACTATGCTTTAAATTTGTAGGCCTATAATGAAGATTTTTTATTTCTTCTTCAAGTTGTTGAATTTTTTCTTTATTCATACTTTTTGCATTTATACATCATACAAAATACAAGATACTTTATACTTTCAATTATTTTCTAGCGTAGTGAGTGAAATGAAAATTATTTTCATTTCCGAACAAGCGACGAAAACAAATCGGTACTCTGATTTATTTTTTAGGAAAAATAGTTGAAATCCCTCCTGGCATATATTTCCTTAGCACTTCCGGAATCACAACTGAGCCGTCAGCTTGTTGGAAGTTTTCCAAAATTGCGATGAATGGGCGCGGTGAAGGAAGCACGGTGTTGTTGAGCATGAAGACATGTTTTTTCTCACCATTTTTATCAACATATTTCACATTAAGTCTTCGTGCTTGCCAGTCCAGGAAATTTGAAGCTGAGCCTGTTTCGCCAAATCCGTCGCGACTTGGCATCCAAGCCTCAATATCATAGGCTCTGAATTTTCCAGCGCTCATGTCACCAGAACAAATTTTCAACACTCGATATGGAAGACCAAGTTCTTTGTGAACTTCTTTGGAAATTTCCAGCATATCATCATGCATTTTGATCGAAGCTTCTTCGTCAGCTGCCATCAAAACAACTTGTTCAACTTTCATAAATTCATGCACACGATAAAATCCCTTTGTATCTTTTCCATATGAACCAATTTCACTTCGATAGCATTGCGAATATCCCACAATCTTGATTGGCAATTGTTCTTCTTTCAAAACTTCATCTGCGTAATATGCCAAAAGTGATGGTTCGGCTGTTCCAACCAAAAATTTCTTTTCTCTGCTTGTTTCACCTGAAGATTCTTTGTCTTTGCTGGCAACTTGATAAACCTCATCAGTTTCTGGATCATATTCCCTGCCCTTAAAATATCCGGTTCCAAAAAGCGCAGAGCCTTTCACAAGCGTTGGTGGAATCATCGGAGCATATCCTTTTTCAATCAATTTATTCATCGCATACATCATCAGCGCCATCATCAAAGATGCTCCCTCGTTTTTCATGTAATATCCACGAAAACCAGCAACTTTGGTTCCTTTTTCCAAATCCAAAATATCCAAATCTTTTCCAAGCTGAACATGATCCTTGATTGGAAAATTAAAAGTTGGTATTTTCCCACTTCTTTCAATTTCCACATTATCTTCATCTGACTTTCCAACCGGAGTATCGACAGAAATAATATTTGGGACCTTGACCATCAATTCATCAAACTCTTCTTTTACTTTCTTGTATTGGGGTTCTATTTTTTCAATATCAGCCTTGATCTCCTTTCCCTTTTCGATAATCTCCTTGCGTTCTTCATCATCTTTTGCGGCTTTTATCATTTCATTTAAATCATTTTTGAGTGCCAACAATTGCTCAGTTTCTTGCAATAATTCCAAACGTTTTTTGTCCAAAATTAAAAGCTTATCGATATCCAAATCAATATTTTTTTTGATTACAGCATCTGCAACGGCCTCTTTGTGTTCCTTGATAAATTTAATATCCAACATTTATTCTGTTAAATAAGATTGATTCTCAACATGAAAATCAACTTATTTATTATAATTTTTATAATATGAGCGCTTTTTAATATCTAAATCTTAGCTTATTTCAAGCCTTTTTGCAAGAATTGCAAAAATTAGAATTATATACCTTTTTCTGATATAATAGACAGATAAAATAAAAGGTATTAAACCTTTTGGTATCGTCGCTCACTCGGAAATACTTGTCTGCTGACAATCATTTCGCTCGTTTCGCTAGATAATAAAAGTATATGCTTCAAGAATTTACAAACTATTTTGAAAGGCACATTGCACCACCCCAAAAGTCTTTGGAGGGCAATAATACCTCATTTGAGCAAAAAAAATTAAAACGTGATTTAAAGTGTAGAGCATTTGATGCACAATATAATGCAACCAAATTTGAACAACATCCTGCCATACAGGAAAGACTGACAGATCATCAACAATCCAAGAAGAAAAACGTGATAAAATCAAAAGTGGAATCGCCCAAAAACAACAACTTTATAGACAGTGAACAATTGGCGTTTTATTTTATGGAACTCTTGGAAAAACAACAAGATGACCTCTTGGTGGAACATGAAATTATCATGCCGGACATAATCAGAAAAGATCTCAATAAAATGTCCGAGTTTATTGAAAAAATTGGAAGTCAATTTGTTCCAATTGAAAAAATATACACATACCTAGAAAAAAATCAACTTGATACATAAATATAAAAACACATTTTGTAAATGTGTTTTTATGGACGGTTCGGCTAGATTCGAACTAGCGTACCATGCTATCAAACAGAGAGAGATTGGTCGACAAAATTTCCCCAGAAATTATGAACCAAAGCCTTTCCGCATCACCCTGATAGCCGCTCTGCCACTGAGCTACGAACCATAATAAATACTACATGCTTGTTTTGAAAATATTTCAAAAGAAAAGTATTATTCCATATTCCTCCCTCTCCTTAGATAAGGAGAGGGCTGGGGTGAGGAATAAAAAGAATAACTCCATGCTACTTCCTCCCCTTGGATAAGGGGAGGATTGAGGTGGGGTTGAGCTAGGCATCACTCAAACCTCTCTGTCCTACGGGCATCTCTCCTCATCTGAGGAGAGAAAAAATTGAATAAAAATATTTTAAGAAATATTTTTTCTTAATATTGATGATTTATATTTTTCTGGCTTGTAAGATTTTAATCTTATTATCCTTGTTCTATCCAAGCCAGTTTCATTTAATTTTCTGCGAAGCTCAGCAACTGATTGTTTTTGATCATATCCCAAACAAATAACGTCTGGCTTATACTCGCGCACAACTTCATATCGATCATTCAAACTTCCCAAAACAACCTCTTCAGCCAGCCCGCTTTTTTTAATCACAACAACTCTTTCCTGTTCGGAATATCTTGGCTGATGCCTTTTCACATTCAAAACCGTAACATCTCTCGCCACCACCACACGCAAAAACTCGCCATATTTGCGAGCCTGTTTCAAAAAGTCCCAATGACCTTCATGAAAAATATCAAATGTCCCAAACACCAAAACCTTACGCATATTATTTTTATTTTTTACCCCCAACTTCTTCCCAAAATCTCTCAAAAAAATCCTTCATAAATTTGTGACGTTCTTTTGCAATGTTTTTACCAGTATTTGTTAACATTCTATCTTTGATGTATTTCAAATTAATTTCATACTCCAGAATCGCAGAATCTTCTTTTGTGTAAGAATAATTAATCTTACTTTTTGCTAACTTTTTCTCATTACCAGTGTATAAACAATTCGAGCCTGCATTTCCAGCAAATAAAAAATCTCGAGCCACGCTCACTGCCCCTGACGAATCAAGCTTATCAGCATCAAAAAGTATTTTTGCCTCTAGTGATTCAGGTTTTTTAGTTGTGCGATTACGATGAGTAAAAATACAATGAATAATCTCTTTTTTCATTTCATTTTCGATGCAATATCTGTCCAAAATTTCAATTGCTAATTCAGCACCTTTTTCAGCGTGACAAAAAAGTCCTTTTGACTTCATTTCATCCCTGCGTCCAATATCATGAAGAAGCGACGCAATTTCCAACACTTGCACGTTTGCTTTTTCCAACTTTCCAACATGCAAAGCCATCTTTCTTACTCTTTCCACGTGCGACCAATCATGGCAGCCACTCGCATCTTGAAAAAATTCCCTGGCTTCTTTTTCAATTTTTCCAATCAATTCTTTCGTGATTTTCATACTATTATTTCTTAGCCATGCTGCATTTTTCAAATGGAGCATTTTTGTCAATTTCAAAAACTTCAACCACCTTATACTTTCCCTTTGTGCAAACAATACCATTCTCAAGAAAATGTGTTACTTCCAAAATATTAACATTGGCTCGAGCCTTGGAAAAACTTCCGCCAGCAGTCGTAGTTTCAATTAAAGAAACTTCTCCTAACAAATAGTAAATCCTTTGTTCTTTTTTAAAAAAATCATAAACTTTTCCAACCTCAAGATTTTCAGGAATACATTCTTCAATTTTTCTTCTTCCAGCTTTGAATTCGGAAATATCACGAAGTGCCAAGTCTGGATTAAATTCAACTGCAATACCCATATCATTATAATTTCAAATTAAAAATTAAAAATTTTAAATTTATTACCCTATCCTGCCCAATAATTATTTACCCACAAAATTATGTCAAGAGCAAAAAACAAGGTCGATAGCAAAATCCAAGCTTGCAAAACCATTTTATTTTTTATTTTCGAGAGAAGTATAAATAATGGAAACATCACCAGACTGTAACGACCGACGCTCATGAGTGTTCCAGAGGTAAAAGCAGCAATCAATGTTGTGGACATGAAAATTGCATAAAGCGGCGAAAGTTTTCGATACACAACCACCACAGCTGAGATAATAAAAACTGCCAGAAAAATATCTATACCCATGTTCGCAATTGACGGATGAGAGAAAAAAGAAAAATGTTCCCAGTTGATCGTGAACGATCTTCCCCATGCGCTTTGAATTTTGAAAAACAACATTGGATCGCCAAATTTCCACCAGTCATATCCCAAAAACAAAAATGATCCAATCGGTGCAAAGAAAACTGGAATCAAATATTTCCACTGACTCGGTGAAAGCATGTTTTTCCAACCCATGTTTTTCCAACCATTTAGTTCAACAATTTTCCAAAGTATTGGCAACGCCAAGAAAACGCCATTACTATGCGCCAGTGACCCCAAAAATGCAAAGAGCCCTGCTAGATAAAAGTTTTTGCGAAAAGCGTAATAAAAAGTCGCAATAGTGAGAAAAAGAAATATTGATTCAGTGTAAACGACGTTGAAGAAAAAAGCGGTTGGGAAAATAAGCATCAGTAAAATCGGTAGCTCAGGATCAATGTCTGGATGAAATTCTTTCACAAATTTATACAAATACACACAAGAAGCCAACAAAAATGACATGCTCAAAATCCAACCAGCCAGCACAAAGTTCCCTAGTAACACGGTTCCAAGAATTTTTATCAAGGCTGGATAGAGTGGAAAGAAAACCACATTTGCCAAGGTATTGTTGGCATTTAAATGATATCCATTATTAACAATGTCCAAATACCAAAACGTGTCCCATCGATTGTGCATATCGATAAGGTTGGAATTTTTTGCCACTGGAAAACTTTCCGGTGTGATCCAAGTGTACGCCGTGTCCGGCGTCAAATTGAAACGATTAAGCGCCACAAACCCAAAAAGATTAACGATAAAAAGCCAAACTAAAACTATAAGTACTATTCTTTTCATTTAAGTTTTATAAATATTTATACATTTGTCATCCTCAGCTTGACTGGCCTGCCTGCCGGTAGGCAGGGGATCCAGAGCGATGCCTAGCCCTGGATTCCCGTTTTCACGGGAATGACAAAAGACAATTATTCCTTACTTTTCATCCCTGGGAAAATCACACATTCACGAACTGATTTATCCAGGAGAAATGAGAAGAGGCGTTCAGAAAGACCAAAGCCAAAAGCGTTTGGCATTCCATATTCAAGAGCCTCCACAAAATCATCATCGATCATCTGCGCTTCGTTGTCCCCTGCTTCGCGCAGCTTCATTTGATCTTCAAAGCGAGCTTTCTGATCAATTGGATCGTTCAATTCTGCAAAAGCGTTGCAAAGTTCAGCTTTTCCTGCCACCACTTGAAATCTAAGAACTTTTTTAGGATTGTTTGGATCTTTTTTGGCCAGCGGAGAAACTTCAATAGGATGCCCAACCAAAAAGCATGGCTGAATCATTTTCTGACGCACTGTTTTTTTATACACAGTGTCAATCATTCTTCCTTTGCCATATGATTTTTCATATTTAATTCCAAGTTCATCTGCCTTTGCCATCAAAGTTTCAACAGAAATATCCTCAGACAAATCGATACCAGTTTCTTTTTTGAATGCATCAAAATAATCAACGACTGGAAATTTCTTTGACCAATCAATCGTGGCTCCTTCATATTGTGTAATCATGCCTCCTGTGACATTTTTCACAACCTCCTTATACAAGTTTTCTGAAAATTCAATTCCCTTTTGCAAATCCCAATATGCTGCATAGAATTCCATTGCATCATATTCCTGCAAATGGTGACGATCAATTCCTTCATTTCGAAAAACGCGGCCGATTTCAAAAACTTTTTCATATCCACCAACCAACAATCTTTTTAATGCTAATTCAAGTGAAATTCGCATATAGAAATCTTGATCCAGTGCATTGTGATGAGTTGTGAACGGCTCAGCGTCAGCTCCACCCGGAGTGTGTTCGAACACTGGGTTTTGTACTTCTAAAAATCCATTGCTAGCCAAAAATGTTCGAATTGTTTGCCAAAAAATATTCTTTTTGCGAAAAAGTTCTCGTGTTTCAGGATTTGTCATCAAGTCCAAATATCGTTTTCGCAAAAGTTCTTCCTCATCTTTAATTCCAAAATGTTCAGTCGGAATTGGACGAATATTTTTGGAAAGCATTTTCCAATCAATAACCTTAAGTGATTTTTCTTCAGTTTTTGTCAAAAAAAGTTCTCCTGTCACTTGCACAAAATCACCAAGCTCCACATTTTTTGTGAAAAGCAAAAAAAGTTCTTCTGGCATGTTCGCCTTGTTCAAAAAAAGTTGCATCTTGCCAGATTCATCTTCAATATTAGCAAAGGCGCTTCCACCCATCGGTCTCATAGAACGCACTCGTCCTGCCAGCGTGATTACTCGTCCAGCAAACTCTTCAAATTTTTCCGAAGCATTTGCATTCCTAAAATTACGCTCAGACTTTTCCGGATATGGATCCATACCATATTCACGAATTCTAGCTAATTTTTCTAATTTAGTTTGTTGTATGTCTTCGCGCATAAGATTAACTTTCAGCTTTCAGCTTTTAGCTTTTAGCTCTGGATTCATAAAAAATTTAAATACGAGTTTAGATTAGTCTATTTCAGGCTTTATGGCAATTTAAGATTATAAAAATTATGAAGTTTTAGCGTATAAGCGTTCATAAACATCGATTGCTTTTTTAATCACGGTCTTTCTTTGTTCCATAAAAAAATCATCCAGCTTAAAATATTCATCATATAAATTACCGTGATCAATCCTATCAACCACAAAAGGATCTATATGATGTTTAATACTTAGCATGTATTGATACTTTATTGCAGCCTCTTCAATAAAAGTTTCATCGAACTTTTTGCCAAGATTGGCACCCTCGAAAACTACACTAAGTGCATCATTAGCTGAAGACAAGACTTCCTCTTTCCAGTCATCTGGCAAATTATCAAAACTAACAATTTCAACATCAATTCCATAGCATTTATTCTCCCTCAACCAAAAATTATCATCTGTTGGCGCATCAAGCTTTAACAAATATTCGTCAATTGGTTTTCCATCATTTTCATTTATAAGTTTCTTTCTCATCTCAATCGCTGTAGCTTTTTTTTGATTCTCATAAACAAACTCCGCCATTTCATCTAGCATAGCTTCAATTTCCACCTTTTGTTCAATATTTATATTTTTTGTTTCTATATATTTTTTAATCTCCGAGTATTTCATTTTAATTGGCCATATTAAATCGCCTTGCGTATTATAAATTGGCACTGCATTTTTTATTTCATTAACTGAAAGCTTATTAATATTTTTAATTACATCCATTTGTTCATTTTCAATTGCCACGCCAGCAATAGGATTCCCTTGAAAATTATTGAGATTAATATTATCAAAGTCTATAACTATCTCTCCATCATGAGGTTTACTATTATTACCAAAAGCATTGTGATAAAATCTATTTTCCAGTGGTCTCATATAGGCATAGGCAAAGCATTCCCTATCGAAAACCTTGATTTCTTTTATTTTATCTATATATGGATCTCCCGTTTTTTCAAAATGGCCTTTTTTCTCATGCCATTTTTTAGTTTCTTCAAAATTAATTCTTGCTTCAGTAATCCAACCCAATCGTTCGGCCTCGTCAAGCATTTTCTCTATCATTGACCCTTGCGTATGAGAATACCCATTCTTGTGAAAATACTCACCTACAAATTTTATCAACTCTTTCTCTCTTGGTGGCTTACCATCTAAATCAGTTCTTATCTGATCAAAAAACGATGAATCATTTCTAAATATATGTTTTAAAAATTCATTATCTAAATAATAATTAAACTCACCTCCGCAATGATTACGAGATGCGCAAGAAACATGATGCCTGAATACTGTATCATGACAATATCCTCCTTTAAATTTACCTTCTCTCTGTAGTCTAGTTCTTGATTTTAATCCATTTGGCAAAACATCATCTGGTAATGCCTTATGTGATGCATGTGATATTGACCCATCTCGTCTTATATCCTGAATTTTACTAATAACTCTTTCAAAAACTTCGTACACATTTTCTGGTGTTTGCTCCCTTGTAATCACCTTGGACAAAAATTGTGCATCAATCTTGTCCCTTTTTAGTAAATCATTAAATATATTTCCTTCTTCCTGTGCTGATTCAATAATTTCTTCAGCCTCAATAGGATTTTCATTTTGTATTTCCTTAAATTCTTTTTGCTTTTCTGGTGTTGGATAATATTCAAATTTTTCTGACATAAGTTTGACGTAAGTTTATTGAAAAAATTATATTATTTTAAATTTTCCCTTAACTTGCTTAGCTCAATCTTCTCTTCTTCATTTAATAACTGATTCACAAAATTACTCTCATGCAAAAGAACTGCACTATGAGCCTGTGCTCCTGGCGCTAATCCAAATTTTTCCACAAAATAAATTTCCAAAGCCTCATGAAATAATAGAACTTTTTGTATCTTTTCTCTCAAATCATCCCACAAATAAATTACCCATTTATCAATCTGTTTTCTATATTCTGCTGGTTGCCCATTTCTTTCGCCATATTTTGAAATTGAGGGACACAATCGCAGTGTATATTTAATATTTTCAATTGAAAAATCATTGTCATTTATTGGCATATTCAAAATAAGATTTTTAATCTTTTCTAAGTCCTCTATTGGAATTTCATACTGTATTGTTTGACTTTCAAAAATATTATTCATTATTAGACATAGTTTAAAATATTTCTTACTTTATACTAGCCTATTTTAGGCATTTTGGCAATTCTTACTGCGCCTTCACGCAAAATTTTAAGCTTGCCATCTTTTCCAAATTCAACCAAGGTCGATGGTTTAGATTTGAGCTTTCCGCAGTCAACATAGAAATCAACATCTTCTCCAAAATATTTTTTAGCTTCAAGATATGTTTCGGCAGGCTTTTTTCCTGACAAATTGGCGCTTGGTGCAACAAGCGGACCTACTTTTTTCAAAAGACTAACAAGCTCCTCATCAGCTGGAAAGCGAAATGCTAACGTTTTTTGCCCGCGGTGCAAATATTCCCATTTTTTCAATTTACATTCAAAAATAACACTCACTTTTGCCGGCCAAACTTCACCAAGGATTTTCTTTTGCGATGAGCTTAGAATAATTCCAAACTTTTTCAAATCACTCAAAGATGGAATCAGAATAATCATGGGCTTGGATAATTCCCTTTTCCGAAGCTGATAAACACGCTCAACGGTTTTTTTGTCGAGTGCGCTGCCAACAATTCCATACAAAGTGTCAGTTGGAATAACACCAACACCACCCAATTTTAAAATTGGCGCGATGTCTTTTTGAATTTGAGTCCAGTCTTCTTTTTCCATGCGCATATTGTCATTCCAGGTTTGCCGTGCCCGCCCTTGGAGGGACCCGGAATCCAGCCCTTAACTAGTCTCGATTATATTTTTTATTACAGCAATATAGTAGCAATTAGTGTCGAACCTGGATTCCCGTTTTTACGGGAATGACAAGAAGTTTCATACGATTGTCTGTCGACTTTTTGAGTTTGAAGAAAATTGAGACTGGCGAACTTGAACATCATTTTCAGTGCTTTCTTCTTGCTGAAATCTTGTCCATTTAGATTTTATTTCTGGAATCTTATCTTCCTCCTGCTTTTTCTCTTTTCCTAATCTACTGAAAATAAAAATATATAGGATGTCCAAAATACCGAGAGTATTCAAAATTATAATCGTCAAAAACCAGCCAACATGACCCCTACGCGCACTTCTCCAAAGAGCTGCTGCTTTCCAAGGAAGTGTCCAAAGAAGAATCAAAATAATAATCCAAGGATTTTCCAGTAATATTTTTTCCATATTTGATGTTTTTAATATTAAATCTCTCCTATTCAATATATCACAGAATTAATCAGGAAAACATATTGCAGGTTTTTGATATATGCTGTATAATTTTAATGTAAAACAAAACCTGTCATTCACGAATGACGGGTAAAAAACAAAAATAAAAAATACGGGTGGTGCTTGAGGAAAAATATTAACCTTAAGTTCTTCTTGTTAAAAACAAAAATGACAAACAATCTGCAAACCAGTGATGAAATGAGCGACAATGAAAAAGCTCACAAAATAGAAATGCTTCGACAGATGATGTTGCAAGCTGAAAAAACAATGCAAAGCGCCAAAGCCATGCTTTTGCAATTGGAAGGAAAGAAAAAGACAGGAAGAAAAAGAAAGATTGATGAGGACAGCGAGGGTGATGTGGTTGAGGGAACGTTTGACGGACAAATAATGATAGGAACTGATGGGAAGCAATACCCAGTTCCTGCAAATTATGCTTCGAAATCAAAACTCGTCGAAGGAGATATGTTGAAATTAACAATAACTCCCGACGGATCTTTTATATACAAACAAATCGGCCCTGCTGACAGAAAAAGCGTGATTGGTATTGTTAGTCAAGATGAAAAAGGCAATTATTTCATTTTTTCAGAAGGAAAACCATACAAGGTTCTTCTTGCATCAGTGACATATTTCAAAGCAGAACCAGGAGACGAGGTTGTTATTATGCTCCCTCGGGACATTGAGGCAACTTGGGCTGCAATTGAAAATGTTTTACAAAAGGGTCATGACACAGCAATGTCAATGTCCAAGCACATGCCAGAAAAAGAACCAAATTCAACTCCAAAAAGAAAATTTCCAGCTGATGGAGAATTAAATTCATGGAAAGATGACTTGCAATCAACACAAAAAGAAACAAAACAAGAACTTATCAAAGATGATTTTGTTGATGAATGGACTTCCGACATTGAAGAATTAGAAAAAGAAATCAAAGCCCAACAAATCTAAATAACTAACAACTAGCAACTAACTACAAACAACTGACAACAAAATACCCTGCATTAATTTTAATTTGTTGTAGGTTGTAAGTTGTAGATTAATATTTATGGAAAATACAACCGGAATTAGAATAACCAAACGTGATTATGAATTTGCAATTGTCGCAGGACTCTTGATTGGATTTCTCCTTTTGCCAGTACTAAAAACAGCCAAGCCTGAACTTTTTTCAAAATTTGCAATCGCAATTGTTCCATTTTTTTTGCTAGCCACACCATTGGGACTTCGCATTGCATTCATGATGGGAAAGAAGGTTGCCATCATATATCAAATTGCAAAATTTGGCCTGATTGGTCTGCTCAACACGCTTGTTGATCTTGGAGTTTTAGCTCTCATTACCCTGCTGTTCAGTGCATATTTTCAAATTGAAGCCAAGAGTGCACTAATCGGAACAATAACATTCTATTCAATATATAAATCTGTTTCATTCATTGTCGCAAACATCAGCAGTTATTTCTGGAACAAATATTGGACATTTGATCAAGGTGCAAAAAAGCAGACAAAATCAGAATTCATTCAATTTTTCGGGGTCAGCGTTATCGGCTTCCTGATCAATGTATTTGTAGCCTCA
Organism: Candidatus Moranbacteria bacterium GW2011_GWE2_36_40; assembly: GCA_000991645.1. Classification (GTDB taxonomy): domain Bacteria; phylum Patescibacteriota; class Minisyncoccia; order Moranbacterales; family GWC2-37-73; genus UBA12068. The sequence goes on along the minus strand of LBRX01000015.1, from coordinate 1,424 downwards.
TTTGTTTTCAAAACCATTTTAGGTTCAGCTACCAGCCTGGACGATGGACAACTTGGACTTCTCGGTGCAGCTGCCGGCTCAATTGCTGGACTTGCTTGGAATTTCATCGGCTACAAACTTTGGGTGTTTAAAAAGTAACAAATAACCCACAACTTACAACAAACAACACACCACTTACTACAACACGAACTCCTCACTTTGGGGAGTTTTGTTTTTATCATATTGATGATAGAATTTAAAAATACATTGTGTGAATTTATTTTTAATTATATATTTATAAGTTGTAAGTTGTAAGTTTTTATATTATGTCATTATCACTCTATCGCAAATATCGCCCACTTACCTTTTCAGATGTTATTGGACAAGGACACATCGTGCAAACACTTTCCAATGCAATTTTGCATAATAGAATTGGTCATGCCTATCTTTTTACTGGCCCGCGAGGAACAGGAAAAACAACCATGGCCAGAATTTTTGCCAGAGCGGTGAACTGCCAAAATCCAAAAGGCGCTGATCCATGTTTGGAATGCGACGTTTGCAAAAACATCACACAAGGAACATCATTGGACATTTTTGAAATTGATGCAGCTTCAAACACTGGTGTGGACAACATCCGCGAGCTGCGCGAAAACGTGAAGTTCCCACCGTCTCAAGCAAAATTCAAAGTATACATAATCGATGAAGTGCACATGCTTTCAACTGGAGCATTTAATGCACTGCTTAAAACTCTTGAAGAACCACCTGCTCATGTTATTTTCATCTTGGCCACCACTGAAATTCACAAAGTTCCAGAAACAATCATCTCGCGTTGCCAACGCTATGATTTCACGCGCCTTTCACTGGAACATATTATTGAAAAACTTTCCACGATCGCCAAAAGTGAAAAAATTTCTGTTGAAAAAAATGCGCTTGAAATGATTGCTATTGCTGCTGAAGGTGGAATGCGCGACGCTGAATCCTTGCTCTCTCAAGTCATGTCACTTGAAGACAAAAAAATCACAGCCAAAGAAGTTGAAGAAATTTTGGGCACAACGCAAAGACAATCATTGGAAGCCATGGTTTCATATTTGCTTGGCAAAAATGCAGCCAGCGCCATCACGCTTGTCAATGAGCTTTCCAGAGATGGATATGACTTGGATGTTTTCAATAAATCTTTTCTGAATTATTTGAGGCAAGTGATGTTGGTGTGCGTCGATGAAAAATTGGCAAAAATATTTTCCTACGAATTAACCAAAGAGCAATCATTGGCCCTGGTTGAGCAATCAAAAAATCATTCCTCAAAAGAATTGTTGCATATAATTTCTTGCTTTAGTGAAATTCAGGGCAAAATAAAGTCAGCCTTTATCCCGCAACTCCCATTGGAGATGGCCATCATCAAGGCTGTTTCGCCAGCCCAAACACAGGCCATCCAACCAAACATCGCC
>LBRX01000014.1 GCA_000991645.1 Candidatus Moranbacteria bacterium GW2011_GWE2_36_40 | reverse complement strand
ATTATTGAAAAATATAAAAACGATATTGAGAAATTACAAAAGGGTTTGGAAATGTTTTTAGGGATCAAAGAGGAAATGCAAAACACTTTAGCCAAGCTTACTGAAACAAAAGCCAAAGCCGACGAGCATATTAAATAATAAAAAAGTTTATAAAGTTATAAAGTAAGTCAGACATGCATCCCGCATTCCCCCTGCACCATATGAAGTACGTAGGCGAAAAACGAGTGATGAGCGTTAAAAAATCGATATGTAATCATGTCGTCCCGGACAGCAGATCCGGGATCCAGGTTCGCACATAAGTCTGGCTCAGTCCTGGATTCCCGTTTTCACGGGAATGACAATGGAAAAAAGAAATGTGGAAAAGAGTCTGAATTCGTAATTAATTTATCAAACATATTTATGAATAAAAAAACAATTGTTATTTCACTTGGTGGTTCATTAATTGTACCGGAAGAAATTGATTGGAAATTTGTGAAGCAGTTCAAGAAAGTTATTGAAGATGGAATTGCCAAGGGTTTTCGTTTTATTATAATTACTGGTGGCGGAAAGACTGCCAGAAAATATATTGAAGCTGGGGCAAAAGTGGGTGATATTGATGACGAAGACAAAGATTGGATTGGGATTCATGCCACACGCATGAACGCGCACTTCATCCGAACTATTTTTAAAAAACATGCACATCCAACGATTAACAAAAATCCCTATGACCTGGAAAGTTTCTTGAAAGCCAAGGAGTCAGTTTTGGTGGCTGCTGGATATAAACCTGGGAATTCTACTGATTATATTGCAGTGCTGCTTGCTAAACATTTTGATGTTAAAAAAATTGCCAACCTTTCCAATATTGATTACGTTTGTGATAAAGATCCAAAGAAACACAAAGACGCCAAAAGAATCAAGGAAATAAATTGGAATGATTTTCAAAAAATAGTCGGCGAAACTTGGGATCCCGGCTCTAATGTTCCGTTTGACCCAATAGCTTCCAAAATGGCAGCCAAAGAGGGAATTGAAGTTGCAATTTTAAACGGAAAGAAAATGAACAATTTTCAGAAATATTTGGATGGGGAGAAATTTGTGGGAACGACAATATGCTAGTTTATATCAGGATAATTTGATTGACACTATGTTTTATTTGTAATAATATATGATCAACCGGAACAGTATATAAGTGTCTGCGATATTGTTCGGCGACAGGTTGAATCCCTGTCGTGCACCCAGAAAGGCGGAATCTGCAGATGCCAAAGCTACAAATGCAATTTCCCATGAGAGAATCGGGAGTAACTGTTTCAGAAAAAGTTCTGTTGCAGTTTGTGCTTTGGGAAAGCTTGGCAACCAGTGGCCCTTGGTTACAATCAGTTGAAGTCTGTCATCAGAAAGTAGCGGCGAGCGAAATTTGATTTCACTGATGCTAAGGTACACGGGCGGCAGATCTTTAAGATTTGCCGCCTTTTTCTTTTTCAAAAAATTAAAAAGCTCTGCACGATGGTTCTCGCGCAGAGCTTTTTTTAAGAAATGATTGGCAATGTTAAAAGAAAATTTGGATGATTATCATTGGTTGGCTCATGTATTAAGCTTCCACCAAGCAATTCAGCCATTTTTTTGGCATGGTACAATCCTATACCAGTTCCTTCTGCCAGATTCTGGGTTCCTTCATCGCGCTGAAATTTTTCAAATAATCCATTTCGTTGGAATTCCTCAGAAATACCGGGGCCATTATTATAAACATTGAAAATAATTTTACCATCTTTAATTATATATCCGATGGCAATTACCCCTCCAAATTGCACATACTTTATTGCATTACTGATGAGGTTTTCAAAAATTGAATATAATGCTGTAGCATTTATTTTCAAAAACACTTGTTTTTCAGGAATTGAGCCATAAGTGTTGTCAATGAAAATATTTTTTTCTTCAATTTCTGAAGCAAAACTGGAAAGCACCTTATCAATGATCTGCAAACCAACATCAACTGGGGCCTCATCAAGTCCAAGTTTTTTTTCTTCAAAACCCAAGGACTTAACTCTGGCAAGGGCTTCTATGAGCATGTTTTCAACATCAGAAAAAGAACAAGTTATACCATCCAATCTTGTCTTTACTGTGTTTGGTATCGCGCCATATCTTCCATTAGCAATTAAACGCAATACTTGATACCCAATGTATTTTGTTTTCAAGCTATGGATTGTTTCAGAAAAATAAGTGCGCATGCATTCTTCAATTTCCATTTGTCTTGTCACATCCCTGGCTGTTCCTAGTATGCCAAAAACATTACCCCTGGAATCTTTCCATTGCGACTTAACAATGCTTGAAAATTCAACACGACCATCAATGTGGACAATTTTTTTAATACAATTAATCGTCTCTCCATTGTAAGCTCGCATATCTTCCTCGTAAGCAATTTCAGCATCTTTAGCTGACATAAAATCAGAATTTGTCTTTTTAAACATTTCTTCTGGAGTAGTTCTGAATCTGTCAGCTTTTACTTTATTTACAAATCTATATCTGAAATCTTTCCCATCAAACATCTTGTAAAAAACAGAGTCTGTTGTGCTGTTAACCCATGATTCAAACATGTCTTTTTCCATTTCACACCTCGCCTTTATATTTTATTTATTTTTTAAGTTACATGAGAAAATATTCTGACATACTATTAAATTTATGTCAAGCAATTATGCACACTCTCATTTTAGATGGCAATAGACAAAAAGATATTTAGGGCTATAATCAAGATACGATGATTTCTACTACTTTAACAATCTTTAGAGGGGGTGCATCATGAGTGTTTTAACAAAAAAAGTATTAGCTTGTTGTAAAAATATTCTCGATGACATTTAGGAAATATCATGGATTGAACATGGGAGGCTAAAAAGAAAATATGTCCGATCCATCAAGCAGCCAAATGTTCCTACATTCTCAGCAATTAAAAGGCTCAAAAAAGTTTCTCAAAAAACTGTTTTGGACCAGGTACTTGCAAGAGTTGTTGAGGAACGAAGATTTTTTCATTAAAATCCCTTGTTTGCACAATGTTAATCACTATCTAGATTTTGCAAAATCCAGATAGTGTTTTTTTATTGTAAGAATTGATGATATAATAGATAGTATGAGTAAACTAGTATTTGACATTGAAACAAAAGGCGCCGATTTTAACTTGCTGGATGAAACTTCACAGGAAGTGCTTACGCGTTGGATTAAAAAAGAATCATCTTCAGACGAAGAATACGAAAAAGAATTAGCAGAAATGAAAAATGGACTTTGTTTTTCTCCGCTTACAGGACAAATTGTGGCTATTGGAGTATATGACGTGGAAAAAGATAAGGGTGCAGTATATTTTCAAGCGCCAGACGACAGCGTTTCTGATCATGAGGATGGAAATATAAAATTTAGAGTTTTGGGCGAGAAAGAAATGCTTCAGCAATTTTGGAACTTGGCTGAGAAGTATGATGAATTTGTCAGTTTTAATGGACGCACATTTGATGTGCCTTTTTTATTTGTCAGAAGCGCCATCAACGAAATACGCCCGACTAAGAATTTAATGGCTAATCGCTATCTTTCAAGCCAGCCACAAAATGCCAAGCATATTGATCTGCTTGATCAACTCACTTTTTATGGCGCAGTTCGTCGTAAAGGAAACTTGCATCTCTGGAGCAAGGCTTTTGGCATCAAGAGCCCTAAGGAAGATGGGATTTCTGGCGATGATGTGGGGCAACTTTTTAAAGAAAAAAGATTTCTCGACATTGCAAAATATAACGTTGGGGATTTGCAAGCCACAAAAGCACTGTACGAATATTGGGAAAAATATTTGAAATTTTAATATTCTACAGAATTACAAATCGATTACAAATATACAAAAAACAAAGCCGAACCATCTGATGATGACCGGCTTTTTGCAACACTAATTTAATCAAGAAATATCTTCGTAATCCTCCTCGTCTTCATCATTAGGGAACCAGATGTATAATATAAATAAAACGAACAATAGGGGTAACAAGCAGTAGCCAAAAATATTCTTCAAAAAATCCTTTTTCATGATCAATTCCTCCTTAGTTTAAAAAGTATACAGCAGACAAAAGTCCAATAGTAACCAAAACGCCAATAACACTACACATTGTCATAACTGCAGCAGTAAGCTGGTAATCATTTGCGTGAAGATTTTTTTCACTCTTACTTATTCGTTGTTGATGATGCATTAGAATTATAAAATAAAAACAAATAAGGGCAACGAGAAGAATTCCAAAGCTATTTGTTGCCCAGCATAGTACTGCAACCAAAAGAAATAATGCCACTAACAAGGGATAATTAGAAATCAATATCTTTTTATATCTAAGTTTCATTTCTTGACAAAAAATTTCACGATCAATTTGTCTTTTTTCCGCAGCGCTAGTTATTTTTTCAAGATGTTTTTTTGATCCTCGTTTTTTTGGTAGCATTTTTCCAGACATAATGACACCTCCAAATAGGGTTTGATTTAGTTTTTAAAGAAGATTATATAGCTTAAATCATTTCTTCTTGATAGTCAAACTCTTGCTTTCTTTGTCCAAAACGCGGCTGCGTTCAACATCCTGTCGGGTGCTGACCGGCAACACACTCATAATATTTTTCAGTGCGATGCCATCTACTTTCAAGACTGACTCCCATTTATCCAGAGGCTCCAAAATATCACGCAATTGTTTTTCATCGTATTTATAGGTCTTGCGCAGTGTTTGAGCGATAATGCCTTCATCAGAAAAAACTCTTTCAACACCTTCTTGTTCCATATACTTTGTTATTTTTTCTTGCAACTGGGCAAACTGAGTTTTTGTAGAAGCAATCGCTGATTTTAGATTAATATAATCGCCAATAGCAGTGTTAATTTCTTCACTATCAATTTTTCTCTCCTCCTTGAATTTGTGCTTCCACATTGGACAAATTTTTTGAAAGCCGCACCAATCGCAAAGTGGAGTAACATTGGGCACGAAAATTCCTTTTTCAATTTCCGCAATAACATCTAGAAAAAGTTGGTTGGCGTTTTTGAGCTGTTCTAGAGTGCGCGTAGAGCTCAATTTCACGCCGTGCTTGAGATAATAAAGGCTAACGGTAATCTTATCCAGATTTGCAGCTTCTTTTGGGTAGCGAGCCAAAAATGCGTTCAAATAAACCGACAACTGTAAATCATTGTCCACCTTGTCTTGTGAAGGCATTTTTTTGGTTGTTTTGTAATCAATGATTTCATAGCCATCTTCTGTTTTATCAATACGATCAATAATACCAGAAATGATATGGCTTGCCCCGTGAACTTTACCCGGTAGTTCACTGGGGTTAGCTCCACTCTTGGGATCATTTATTTCAATTGCAAAACGACTTTCTAAATCAACAATATTATATTCAGAAACAATATTATTCTTATAATATTGTTGAATCATTGCCACGCCCATTGAAAAAGCACTGCGCTCTTCAAGTTCATCTTCAAAAACGTCGCTATTCCAATTTTTAGAAAAATAATCCAAAGCATCTTCCAATTTCGGTGGCAGCAGAGAAGGATTGTGAATGAATTTCATCGTGCCATGAATCAAGGTTCCAAAAACAGCCTCCTTGCTCTTGGGCTCCTTAATTTTGTCGATATTTTGAAATTTATATTTCAAGCTGCAATTTTGAAATGTTTCAAGAGCTGAATAGGAAAGTCTCATAGATATAAAATGTCATCCTGAGCGTAGCTGAGACCGATAGGTCGAAGCGAAGTCGAAGGATCTGAGCCCAGATTTCTCGATTCCGCTACGCTTCACTCGAAATGACATGATGATTTATGATTCATTATACCAAATAAGAGGTTTTGAGCAAGAAAAAAAGACTATGTCGCTGCACAGCCTTTTTACCAAACATTTCGCACCTCATTGCAAGGATCACATCTATGTGTTTGATCAACCACAAAAATGCAATCTTCTTTTGTTTGTGAACAATTGAATGCATTTTTTTTACTGCATCGAAAGCATTCATTGCTCGGAACAAGTGTGCCACACCCAATAACCGTTACGATGTCTTGTTCTTTACAATCTGGACATAGAAAAATTTTGCACATGCTAGCAACCTCCTTTTTTGAATTGTTTTTAAATTATATCAAAAAAAGAGATTTGCACAAGAAAAATTGACTCTTGACACCATTGTCAAATAATATTATATTTAATGTATACTAATTTAGTAGACATTAATGTTTTAAGATTTAATTTTCGTAGATTCGAATACTATTCGTAGTTTCGTATCGGTCATATAAATGAGATTTTCAACCAAAGCAGAATATGGTCTCAAGGCTATGACTAATTTAGCTCAATGCCATCCCAATCAAAAAACAATTGGAGAAATTGCCAAAGAAGAAAACATTTCTCAGAAGTATCTTGAAAGACTAATGGGATTGCTGCGAAATGGGGGAGTAGTGCAAAGCTCCAAAGGAAAGCAGGGTGGCTATATGCTAGCAAAAGAACCAAAAAAAATTCCTGTTGGCGAGATCATTGAACTTTTGGATGGCGAAATTGCGCCAATGCGCTGTGTGGGAAAATTTTGTTCCAGCGAACACAAATGCCCATCAAGTGTTGTCTGGAACAAATTAGGAGTGCAAATCAAAAAAACACTGTATTCAATAAAACTAAATACGCTAATAAAATAAAATATTCTCGTGTCATTCCCGTGAAAACCTGCCTACCGGACAGGCAGGCGGGAATCCAGACCCGACACTGATCAATACCACACACTACAAATAAAATAATTTTTTGAGATTAATTAGGGCTGGATTCCGGGTCCCTCCAGAGGCGGGCACGGCAAGCCCGGAATGACAAAAAACATATGAAAAAAATATATTTAGACTATGCTGCCACAACACCTGTAGACCAAAAAGTTTTGGATGCTATGCTGCCATATTTTTCACAAAATTTTGGTAACGCAATGAGCGTGCATAGTTTTGGCCAAGAAGCGCTGGAAGCAGTTGATGAAGCTCGAGCCAAAGCCGCACTTTTTTTTCGTGCAAACACCTCTGAAATTATTTTTACTTCAGGAGCAACGGAAAGCAATAATCTTGTTGTAAAAGGAAGTTTGCGTTCATATTATTCCATTGCCAGAAAAGCAGAAGAAAAACCACACATCATTACCACCAAATTTGAACATCATTGTGTGTTGGATGCCTGCAAATTTGCAGAAAAAGATGGGCTTGCTGAGGTGACAAACATTTCACCCAACAAAGATGGTCTAATTTCTGTTAAAGATATTAAAGCGGCAATTAAACCCAACACAATTTTAATTTCCGTGATGTATGTCAATAATGAAATTGGCACGGTGCAGCCAATTGCTGAAATAGGAAAGTTACTCAAAAAAATAAACGCTGAGCGAGCAGAAAACAAATTGTCGCGCATAACATTTCATACTGACGCCACGCAAGCTATCAACTATTTCAATTGCGATGTGGATGAACTGGGGGTTGATTTGTTGTCGATGTCTGCACACAAAATCTATGGTCCAAAAGGAATTGGTCTTTTGTATGTTAGAAAAGGTACACCAATAAAGCGTGTGCAAGATGGTGGTGATCAAGAATTCAAATTGCGCGCTGGAACACACAATGTGCCAGCAATAGTTGGTCTTGGAGAAGCAATAAACATGATTAAAACTCCAGCCACACAAAAAAAGATTATTGAAATAACCGAGCTGCGAGATTATCTTATAAAACGTGTGTTAAAAGAAATTCCAAAGTCATATCTCAATGGCTCACTAGAAAAAAGATCTCCAAATAATGCCAATTTTCGCTTTGATGATGTGGAAGGAGAAGGTCTAATACTCTCACTAGACTTAGATGGCATCGCAGCTTCCACAGGCTCTGCATGCTCATCCGGCGCTCTTGATCCATCGCATGTTTTGCTTTCCTTGGGGCTTAAACACGAACAAGCACATGGGAGTTTGAGATTAACTATAGGGAAATATACCACTAAAAAAGAATTAGACACGGTTATTGAAAAAATAAAAGAAGTGGTGAAGCGCCTACGCAAAATTTCCGGCAACGTGCTAGCTGATTTTCAATAGATTCTACGAATTACAAATATTTACAAATTTACTAATACAAAAAATAACTATCTCTTAACTGAAAACGAAGCAGATTCATACATTCGTATTAATTCGTAATTAGTAGAATTATATGCAAAAATATTCAAAAAAAGTTTTAGAGCATTTTACAAAGCCACACAATCAGGGGAAAATTAAGGATGCAGATGGAGTTGGCACTGTTGGCAACCCTAAATGTGGCGATATTATGCGACTATATATTAAAGTTACCAAAGATAAACAAGGTCAAGAAATAATTAAAGATGTAAAATTTGAAACATTAGGTTGCGGCGCAGCCATTTCAACATCATCAATGACTACTGATTTAGCTAAGGGCAAAACCCTTGATCAAGCTTTGGAAATTACCAATAAAAGCGTGGCGGAAGAATTGGGCGGGCTGCCTTCAGCCAAAATGCATTGCTCAAACCTGGCTGCTGATGCGCTTCACGCTGCGATTAAAAATTATAAAACTAAAAAATAAAGCGATGTCTAATTTAAGAAAATTAAAAATAGGGGACGAAGATCAGCTAAAACCATTGTTCAAGATTTTGACTGGCAAAGAAATCACCATCGATACGGGTTCATTGGTAGTTGATCCAAATTCAATTTGCTTAATTTTGGAAAATACTGAAAATGATATCATAGGTTTTGGTGCGCTTATAATCCACAAAGTTCCAACAAAAGGGGAGGTGGCCAGAATTGAAGATGTTGTTATTGCTGAGAATTACCAAGGTAAAGGTTTTGGAAAGCAAATAATGGAAGAATTGATCAATATAGCCAAAGAAAAAAATATTTCTCAAATTAATCTTACTAGTAGTCCAATGCGCACAGCTGCCAGGAAACTATATGAGAAGCTTGGGTTTATAAAAGGAGATACTGACGTGTTCTATCTAAAGCTTTAATTGTTTTCAAAAAAGATGCTTATTTAAGAATCTGGTAATGTTTCCAGGTTTTTTTGTATAGGGAATTAAAATATACAATGTCGCACAATATATCTTTCGCGACATACAATACAAATAGGAACCAATATACTAAATTAACTAAACTACTGCGCCAGTGTGTCATTCTGAGTGTAGCAGCTTCGACCGTAGGAAGAAGCTGCGAAATCGAAGAATCTGAGCCCAGATCTTTCGACTTCATTTCTCCGCCTGCTGACGGATCAATTCCGCTCAAGATGACAGATTATTGTGTAATAGATTAAATGATTAAGTTGCCTTGGTATAATATCATTTTTAATCTAATCGTGAAATTATGCCTAAGATAAGCCATGTTTAGTGGTATATGTATACCACTTTTCATCAAGAAGGGCCTTACAAGTCAATTTTGAGCGTCGTTTTATGGCTTAAATAAGCCATAATTTAGGGGTGTTTATTAGGGCTTTTTTGGGTTGTTTTTAACGCAAAATAGCTCCTGAGGCACATATTTAATAACCAAGTACTTCTTATATAGCTACTTCATTATCAAGTCTCTGTGGTTAAAATAAGAGATATTAAATCTCATGTATAAAAAATACTATCAGTGTCTCAAAACCAACTTCGCATTTTGAAAATTATGTCTTTTTATTTTTTGATTTTACAAAAAAAACTTTTTTATAAAATTTTAAAATTAAAAAGTCAATTTTTTAACAATATGAAAAATACCAAATACTAACACAACAAGAGTAAAATTGTGACATGTACGTCATGTCTATATAAGTAGTGCAAAATGAATATTGACACTCAATATGCTGACAATAATATAACCACCTATCATTCAAACACCCTACCCAACTCAATGTCGCACAACCCCTTTTATATAAAAACATAATGCAAGCAATGGCTTGCATTTAAAATCTATTTCAATTATAGATAATCATCTGATCCATTCTTGTCGCACTATTTGTTCCCATAGCGCCCACAAGCGCCCTAGAGGTGTCCAGAAAAAGATTTGGACCAAAATATGGATCATGCACGACATATTTCCCATTTGATGTTTTATGATGAATAACAACATAATGCCCGCCACTACCCTTTGTTTTTGCAATATAAACAATAACAGGATTTTTCTTTGAAAGTTGTGAATCGATAACCGACCAATTTATGTTACCATGACTCTTTCCATTGCTAGTTAAAGAAACTTTAGGACTATTCCAATTCATTGGCCAATTAATAAGATCACCTGAAAATATTGGGGCTGAAGAAAGAGATCCAGGATTAGTTGACCCTCCATGCTTTTTAAAAACCATAGCAACAGCAGTTACGGCGCAGCCATAACTCTTCATTAATGTTTTTGTATTTCCAATTGTTTTATTTCCCCATTTTGGATCTCTCTGAGAAAAATACCAGTCAGTTGAATCGAAATATTTGGAATCTGGCTTCGGATATGAATCCACAGAAAGACCGCTAGTTGCAAAATATTGATCAATATCCAACAATTCTTGCTTTTGTTGTTCAACTCTTTGCAAGAGTTCGGCATATTTTGCTTCTTCTCCCTTGGTTTGTGCAAGCAATGCTTCCTTTTGTTTTTTTATGGATTCCAAATCAACATTCTTGTTTTCCAAATCTTCATGTGCACTAACAACGTCACTTTTTTTCTGATCAATTTCAGCGCTTTGTTTTTCCAAATCGCTCTTCATTTCTCTGACCGAAACAAGCAATTGATTTATTTTATCACCAGTTTGAGAAAGCCTATCTTTAGTTACCATAAAAGCAGCCACATTTCCATCAGATAAATACGAAATTACGGGGCTTGTCATATTAACCTCATAATAAGCTTGAATCAAATCAGAAAGTATTCTTTTTTGAGAAAGAATTACATTTTCCTTTTCTTTTATTTGAGTTTCTAGGCGCAATATTTGGCTATTATAGCTATCTATTTTTGCTTTGTTTAAGTCTATTTCTGTTTGAACTTGTTCTATGTTTGAATCAGCAATTTCAAGTTGGTCATTTAAACTCGCACTTTGTTTTTGTTTAATTTCTATAATCTGACGATATACGGCAGCTCTTTTTTTGAGCTCATCAATTTTTTCTTGAGTTTCTTCAGAAACTCCATTTTCATCTATTCGTGAAATACTATTATCGTCAGCTGCAGCAATTTTCAAAAAAACTGAAAAAACCAGCAATGAAAATGCTACTGATAAAAAAACATATTTTGATTTACTTTTTTGTTTTGTTTTTTTATTCATAAAAAAACGATGCTTTTACAATACTTTTTACGAATCTTGTTTTTTGGAATTTCATGCAAATATTGTTTTTTACGAGCTGCCGGTCGATCCGAGAGACAGAGGCCGAGTAAAAAATACATATTTGCATGAAATTTATCCGACACCCTAACTCATAATTCTTATCAGAGCATTTTATGAGCTTTTTCAATACGATTCAAAGATTCATCCTTACCTAGAACCCAAGCACATTCAAATGGTGAAGGAGATTTTTGAGCTCCAGTTAATGCCACACGAAGTGGCCAAAGCAAGTTACCACGATTTTCTCCAGCAACTGCAAGAAGTTCTTTTTCAATAATTTCTTTTGTCCAATCGTTATTGTCTATACCTGTTAATGCGGCTTTAGATTTTTCCAAAGATTCTTTTATCTGAGAATGCGTCAGATCCTTCCAAACAAGCAAATTTTTATCATATTTAATATCGAGAAAAAAATATGGATTTTCATCCCCAACATCTTCAAATTTTGACAATCTTTCTTTTTCCACTGTCAAAACTTTCTTCAAATATTGCACCTTTTCTTCTTTGTTTAAATGCTCATGTTCCATATCCCATGAAACATAGGATTCCTTTTTTTTAAAAAACGGTAGTGTCATTTCATACAACTGATCAATGTTTAATTTTTTGATATATTGGCTATTAATCCAATCCAATTTTTTCAAGTCAAACACTGCTCCCGCCTTGTGAACATGAGAAAGATCAAATTTTTCAACAAGCTCCTCCATGGAAAAAATTTCTTGCACACTCCCCTCTCCAGGATTCCATCCAAGCATAGCCACAAAATTCACAATCGCTTCTTTTAAATACCCTCTAGACAAATAATCCTCCACTGCAATATCTCCTTGTCTTTTTGATAGTTTTGATTTATTGGTATTCAAAAGCAAGGGAAGATGAGCAAATTCTGGTTCTTGCCAGCCAAATGCCCTATACAACAAAATATGCTTAGGTGTACTAGGCAGCCAATCCTCACCTCTGATAACATGCGTAATTTTCATCAAATGATCATCGATAACATTTGCCAAGTGATAAGTTGGAAAACCATCTGACTTGAGCAGCACCTGATCATCTATTGTGTTTGTACTAAAAGAAACTTTTCCGCGTATTGCATCAACAAACTCAATTGTTTCATCTTCAGGAACTTTCAAGCGAACAACATGCTTGCAATTGTTTCGCAAATTTTCATTAATTTGCTGAGGACTCAGATTTTTCAAGCAATAATGATCATATTTTGGAGGAAGTTTTTCTTTTTGCTGCATTTCACGCATTTGCTCCAATCTTTCAGGCTCACAAAAGCAATAATATGCCTTTCCTTTTTCAATCAATTCCAGTGCATATTTTTGATAAAGCTCAGTTCTTTCTGATTGAATATATGGTCCATGTTCACCAACCTCCAAAATCCCCGGATATGATGAGGATTCTTCTTGATGTTGTCTGTTGTCTGTTGTATTTTGATTGTTGATATATGGTCCTTCATCCCAATCCAAATCCATAAATTCCATGGACTGTAACAATTTTTCTGTTGCACCCTCAACAAATCTTGATTGGTCGGTGTCCTCTATTCTAATCAAAAAAGAACCACTGTGCTTTTTGGCAAACAAAAAATTATACAAAGCGGTTCTAAAATTACCGATATGCATATACCCCGTTGGAGAAGGAGCAAAACGTACACGAACTTTTTTTTCTAAATTATTCATTTTGTGTTTTTAAAAATAATCTTTATCGGAAAAACAACCACTGCATTAAAAATTCTTTTTACTCTATATCTTGGCTCTAAGATAAATCGCCAAAGCCATTCAAGACCAATTTTCTGCATCCACCTTGGAGCACGCCTTATCTTTTTAGTAATAAAATCAAAACTTCCGCCAACTCCCATGGCTAATCTTATTTTACCTTGATAGCCACTTAATCGCAAGTCTGAATTATGTTTCTTTTTCAACAAATTTATAAACTTTTCCTGTTCAGGAAAGCCAAAATTGCAAAAAACAATTGCGTGATTGATACGAGCCAATATCTTCTTGTTTTTTCTGGGATCAATATTCATTCCATCAACAATCAGGTTTGGATATTTTTCATTCAAAACGCCTTTGATTTCTTCAAACAAGCTCAAACCATTTCTATGTATGGCCAAAAAAATAGTTTCATTTTTCTCATTTGCAATTTTCAACACCTCTTCCATCAAATCAACTCCTGCCATTCTGTTTTTGAGATATGCAAAATTTCGCAAAAATGCATACCAAATCCCAACACCATCAGCCACATTCAAATCGGAATTATTTAATATGCTTTTAAAACCAAGATCTCTCTGCGCCCTCAAGATAAACTCCGGATTAACCGTGGCAATGTGATGAAAAGTTTCTTCAGTCAAAAAAAATTCTATTTTTTCAAGAATTTCCTTTTTGTTCAAGTTATCAATCCTAACACCTAAAATATTCACGCGATTATTAGAGTAAGAATGATTTTTATTTTTTCACTAAAAACAAGTCACATTGGCGTTATGTCAAAAGTTGCAATTGTTTTTCCGTGACAAAAATAAAAAGGCATTCGAACGATTAACATATTCTTTAAACAAGTGGGCATTCCTCCAAGGAAACATATTCTGCTCCCCCACCCTTGCTTTCCATGATGGAAACGCTGTCCACAGTCATGGAAACGTTAAGTTTTTCTGAAATTTCCGGCTGTTCAACAAGTTCATCCCATTTCAACTTGCGAATACGCCCAAGAGTTATGTGTGGACGAAATTCCTTGTGTGAAGTTGGGCGCATACCCAATGCTCTTTCAACAACCTCATTAAGCATTCCGAGCTCCACCGAAGGTTCGCCAGTAAGCCAAACCATTTTGGGGTCATCTTTCTCTGGTCCCAATTCAACAGAAGAAAATTCCAAATCAAAAGCCTCAAATTCTTCCACGGCTTCAGAAACTTTTTCACAAATATCTGGCAAGACACTCTCATCAACATAGCCAACGAAAGCCACTGTGATGTGCAAATTTTCTTCTTTCATCCATTTTATCGGCAAATCAGACCACTTGGCCACAATTTGAGCCAACCGTCTTTTCAATTGTCCTGGAATCTGTATTTCAATAAATATTTTTTTCTTTTGCATTATGCAAGTATAATAGAAAACAGCAATAAAATCAACAAAAAAAACAGCTTGCGAAAAGCAAACTGCCTATCACTATCTCTATATTATACTCTTTTTTTAAAGAAAAGTCAAGTATTTTTTTCTTTTCCAAACTGATACAATAATAGCATGCAAAGAAAGCCCTATATTAAATTCTAGCAGAAACAAAGATACACCATATGAGCGATTTAAAAACATTTGGAGAATTAATGAAAAAAAGAGTTGTTAAAAAAGCTCCTGCTTATCAGTGGCAAGAATTGGCACTTAAAATAATAAAAGATTTTGATGTGCCCAATGACAAACGCGGCTCCATTTTTCGTGTCTGCAAACAATACAACAAACAAATCGTTGAGCGCGCCATGAACGACACCAAGGAACTTTGTAAAACTGGTCAAAAGTGGAATTACTTCTTCAAAATTATCGGCAAAAAGCCAGATGCACCGAAAGCTACTGAATGATTTTTCAAACGGAGTTGGATATATTTTCCTCTTCGTTTTCCATTATTTAATTGATTGCAAAATTGCTTGTTCTAATTTTCCAGGTTCATCCGTGCCAAGCCTATATGTTTTACCATTTTTTAGCGTGATTTCAACCGCGTCAAAACCGGAAACACTATAGATCCACATCCTGGGCTTGAACCACATCTTTATTCCCCACCCATAATACCAATGATTCTTCACGGCTTTAGCGGAAATTACATCATTAAGCGAAAACTTTTTTCTAAAAATACCATAACCAAATTTGATTCGTAAATATTCTTCATCAATAATTGTTTGGAGTAACACAAAGGAAGCAAGAATAAGCAAAATTAATGCCATTACAGTAGTAACAAGAAGATTCGTACCCGAATCAGCCGAGGGTGGCTCTGCAGCAGCCATAATATAAGCCTGTGCAAAAAGCACCGCCACAGCCAACGTAACAACCAACATCAAGTAACCAATTTGGGTGTGTTTATATTTCATAGAATTATTCATTATTACTGAAAATATCAACGTATTTTTTATAAATGTACGATTGTCCGTATTTATTTTTAAACCATATTAAGGCCATTTTTAATATTTTTCATGGCTTGTTTACATCTATTTTACAATGTATACAAAGTATACTAGTTTGTATACAAACTTCAGTAATCAGAATAAGAACGGCTCTTATTCTAATAATAGTATCCGCATTGGAATAAGGCGATTGCAAATATGCAAATTTACCACATATCAGGGGTGAATTTCATTTTTTAAAACTCCTTATTTCTCTTCTGTCGGTAAAGATTTCACGAATTTGTCAAAATCAGATTCTATTTTCTGTGTTTTGTTGTATTCATCATATTCCTGAGATGCTTTTTGTTCTGCTTGAGCGTGAGAAACTTTACCTTTTCCCTCAAGTACTTCATACTTATTAAATTCCAAAAATTGGTTGACGGATTCAGCCAGTTTTTCCATTGTAAGAGGGGTATGATTTTCAATCAGTCTTTCGATGTAGTCAAAATATCCAATAATACCTCTTTCCAGTTTTTTTATCTTGTCTTCATTAAGATAATTCTTAGCAATAACCGTGTCAGATTTAAGAATCCTGCCCTTTGGTAAATTTTTCCAGGTCTTAAGCCCCATAAACGGCTTTTGCTTATCTACTGTTTCATGAATGATTTCCGCTGCGGTTTTGCCAGTAATAGCAAAGTGAAATTTATTTTGAATCATTGCGTAAAAATTTTTAGCAATTTCCGATGTGGGACTATAATCCAAACTACATTCAGCAAAAATATCTGTAATTTGCTGATAAATTTTTCTTTCGCTGGCGCGAATAGAACGAACTCTTTCTAGAAGTTCAAGAAAATAATCTTTGTCAAAATATTTTCCATTCTTTAATCTCTCGTCGTCCATGGTAAAACCCTTGATGATGTATTCATTGAGTCTTTCTGTCGCCCATATGCGGAATTGAGTGGCTTGCGCTGAATTTACTCGATAGCCAACAGAAATTATAGCATCAAGATTATAAAATTTCGTTTGATACTTTTTACCATCACTGGCAGCATATTCCAAAATGGAATGAACTGAACTTTCTAATAATTCACCGCTTTCAAAAATATTTTTCAAATGTTTAGCAATAGCGGGCTGCTGCACGCCAAACAATTTGGCCATTTTATCTTGAGTTAGCCAAATATTTTCGTCATGAAAATAAATTTCCACCTTTACCTTGCCACTTGGAGCTGTATAAAGCAGAAATTCAGTCAGTTCATTCTTTATGCTAATTTTATGATTCTTTTTTAACATCAGTAGTTTATGATTAATTAAAACCTGTCATTATTTTATCATATTTATGGTTAAGAGTGAATTCCTACCCTGAATTTCAAAAGGGCTTGAAAAAAATTATTAATGAATTTGTTTTTTAATATTTCCGATAACGTGCGCGGTATCCGCGCACGATATTCGAAATAGGAGCGACTGGAGGGAGCGACATTTCGAACGTTACTCACATGCGAAGTTCGTTTGAATCCGCCAGCTGGCGGAGAAAACGAATTTGGGTGGAGGCTTTCGGAGAAAACCGTAAGCATACACGCTATTAGCTGATGCAAATGAATTCCGAGCGATAGCGAGATTATTTGGGCAAATTTTATTTTTTATTCTACTTGCTTACTCTTCTTCCAAACTCGTACATGTAATTTTTATCCTCAAAAAGACTATCTCTTGCGTAACGACTGTCCCCAGATTGAATTTGATGAAAAGTATTTGGATCGGCTCCAAATACTATTCCTTCACTCTCTATTAAATCATAATAAACATAATTTTTATCCCTAAAGTAGCCCTTCCATGCTAATGTGGTAGTATCAAAAGTTTGATAATCAGCTGTTTCTATTTTTTTACCCCTATAATAAATGTTGGTATTATCTTTATAGAAATTATGACCCAACGATACAAAGGATGCCAGATCTGCGCCAGCTATTATTTTTAAACTTCTATCATTCCTGCTAGTTTCACCTTCATAATAATAAATATTACGAGAATCCTTAGCGATACTACTTTCACGTATAAAATTAAAGGTTCTAGGATCAGCTACTACGCCAACAATACTCACACCACTATCATAAACTAGATAAACATGATTAATGTCTTTGGCGTAAATATTTATATCGCTTGACGGATAATTAAGAACCTCGAAGCTTGCCGCATCAATTCCTTCTAATTTTTTTCCATTATAATAAATTGCATTTTTATCCTTAAGATATGGGCTGCCACTTGACGCAGTGCCTCTTATGCCTACAAAGGATTCTGAATCTGCTCCGTCAATTTTATTAACCAATGGAATATATTTAAATCCCCACCCAAGATCAATTAAATATTCGAAATCGCGATAATAAATTGAAGAGAATCCTTTATAATATTTGTCACCCGCATATTCAAATATTTTTTCTTTTCCAAATGTGGTTCTGTTAATAATAAACCATGTACCAAAAGCTAAAAATATTATTGCCATTACTGAGCCGGCAGTTATTAATATTTTCTTCATAATTTTTATGAGATTCGCTAAAATAAAAAATAAAAATTGCCCGAATAATTTTTCGTCAGCAAATGAAAAGAATTCATTTGAGATATAAAAGCATCAATTTCTTGAGCCAGATATGAGTTGTTCAACGATGTGTTTGGCAATTCTTCTTCTTTAATGTATTTATTTTTTGGCGCATTTATTTTGTGAATTTAAAAGTTGAAAGAATCTTTTTAAACAATGTTTCTGCTTGATCAAATGTCAATTGTTTCTCAGAATATTGATATAATACATAAAAGGCAGCATTATTACCAATAATAACTGCCGATGGCAACGGCATTGCATCAGCTGGACCCCTCTCTATAGAATAAAAAACTTTACCATTTACTATTGGTATAAAATTTTCAAGATCTCCGTTTGTTATTTTTAATTCTGTTACATTTTCATCTATTGATCCCTTATTAGAAATATTAGAAACAACAACATTAGAATTAAACATACTAGTCATACTCATACCATCAACATCAAACATTTTTGTGCCACCAGATTCAATGACACTTCTATGCGTAAATCCTATCTGGTCACTAATTGCATTTATATCCGAATCTAGTTGCCAATTTTTTGGATATTTAATTTCAAATCCATATTTTGTATTTAAATATTTATGCCAGTCAGCAATTTCATCAGCTGGTGTAATTGGCTGAGTTATAACTACTTGTGATGCCGGTGCTTGTGTTTTTTTTGCAAACATCCAACTAATAACTCCAACAGTTATCACTAAGATAAAAACCACAACACCAACTAACTTTTTGTTTTTCATAAATTAGTTTAAAAAATTATTGAATTTGCGTTCCGCATTCCGCTAAAAAATATTCGAATAGATAAAGAAATTTCTGGATAATGCACATAACGTTTTTGCATCATTTGAAGTCCTGTCGCTCGTGAGCGACGGGATTTGGGCAGAAAGAAATTGATTTTCATCTGAAATTTTAAAGTGTCAATTTCTTGAGCCAGATATGAGTTGTTGGACGATGTCAATTTTTTATCTTGTTGTTAATCTCATTATACACTGATTTATCGTATAAGAAAATTTGATTTTTGTCTTTTTTTAAAGGCATTGCGACAAGAACTCCCTGTGGTGTCCCCAAAGACCCACAGGGATGAATTGGAGCAAAACTGACAATTACCACAACTGCTGTATA
>LBRX01000013.1 GCA_000991645.1 Candidatus Moranbacteria bacterium GW2011_GWE2_36_40 | reverse complement strand
GGGCTTAATTCTAAGTGCTGGTTGTGGCATAGTTTTGTTTTTGTTTTAGGGGGCTTACAAAACTATTATAGCACGAATTTATTTGATTTGGTATAATATGCTTAATCAATACATGCGAAGAGCATGTATTTTTTTGAAAAATTATTGTGTATATTGTGTATACATGTTATACACAGTTGTGTCTTATTAATCGTAACAATCCTTAAAAATGCCTGAAATAAGGCATTTTTATTTTTAAAATATGTGTATATTGTGTTAATAACTTTAATATTGTTACATAAACATAAAAAATGTATAATGAAAAAATGCTGAATAAAAATTCAAAAATTTTAACTTCAAAACAAAAACGAGTCTTCGATTATATTTGCAATTGCCTTGAAAAAAATGGAAATTCGCCAACAATTTTAGAGTTGGCAAAATTTCTCAGTGTTTCATCGCTTCGAACAGTAACGCAATATCTTGAAAGTCTTGAAAGAAAAGGCTTAATTGTTCGCTCGCATCATCAAAGAAGAGGAATACGCTTGATATCGTTTGATGACAATTTTTTAGCAACTGTAACACTTCCAATAGTGAGTTCTGCTGGATGTGACAATATGAATGTTTTTGCAGAGCAATCATTTGATGAATTTGTCACAATTGACCGTGATTTTTTGAAGGGCATAAAACCGGAAAATGTGGTGGTTTTTCGTGCCATGGGGGATTCAATGGAAGATGGGGGAATTGAAACAGGAGATCTTGTTCTGACCGAAATTACGAATGATATCAACTCTAAAGATAAGGTTGTGGCAATTGTTGATGGGATGACGCTTATCAAACAAATAAGTTTTTCTTCAAATGCAACAATACTTTCTCCAATGTCATGTGATCGTCAATATCGTCCCATAATCATGAAAAAAGACTTTAAAGTTTTTGGAAGGGTTATTGAAGTGATCAAGAATTCATTTGAGAAAGAAGAATTAACATACGAAAGTTTTTAAAAAAGAATAATTTTTTAGAATAAAAAAATGGAAAATTTCGAAAAGAGTTTGGAAATCAAGGCAGCGCAGGCAAGCACAATTCCACAAGTGGTTGGCGATTGGTGGAAGGAAATTTCAAAACAATCAAATTCTCCAGCAACTCCTGGAAAATTGTATGCAGTGGGAAATTATCTTGTTCAGCTTGTAAAAAATTCTTTAAGCGATGGCAAGAGCGATGGGAAGGTAACCGCTATTTTTGATGATGAGAAAATAAAAATAATAATTGAAGATTTTGGAACAGAGGAAAAAGAAATTAATCTGAATGTTAAAGGTGAATATGGAATGAAAGAATCGATTGAATATTTTGATGTTTTTAATATTGAATCTAAAGGTAAATTGTATGAAAAAGACAATCGAAACATGATTGACGAAGTTGATGAAAGTGATGTGTACGCCGGCTCGAAAGTTACCATTATTAAATATCACATAACTCCGGTTGAGGAAGAAGAGGAAACTTGGCAATCTGGCAGAAATTTTGGACAAAGGATGTAAATATTAAAAAGAATCTTAATGAAATTTGAAAAAGTAAAAATTATAATTGTTCTGACCGTCTTGGTTGATGTGATAGGGTTGGGGATTATTATTCCTGTGCTGCCTTTTTATGTTGAAAGTTTTGGTGTGAGCTCCTTTGTTGTGACGCTTCTTTTTTCGGTTTTTGCATTCTTCTCTTTTATAAGCAGTCCATTTTTGGGAGCACTTTCTGATCGTATTGGCAGAAGGCCAGTACTTATTGCGAGTATCGTAAGTACTGCTTTGGGATGGTTTGTTTTTGCATCTGCTAATGCAGTCTGGGTTTTGTTTTTGGGGCGTGTCATTGATGGAATTGCAGCAGGAAATTTTCCAATTGCACAAAGCTATTTGTTGGATATTGCGAAAAATGACAAAGAGAGGACGACAAATCTTGGATTGATTGGTGCTGTTTTTGGAATTGGTTTTATGGTTGGTCCTGTTATTGGTGCAACTCTTGGGGGAATTTCGCCAGCACTTCCATTTTGGTTTGTGGGTTTTTTGGCGATGTTTAATGCGATCGGTGCATATTTCTTTTTGCCGGAAACAAATCACAACAAAGATACTGTTAAAAAAATTATAATAAATCCGTTTGTTCCACTTTTTGGTGCAATGAAAGATGATGCGCTCAGGTCTCGATATTTGGCATGGTTTCTTTTTGGTATTGCTTTTGCTGGGATGCAATCAATTTTTGCACTTTTTGCAATGAAGGTTTTTGGTTTTTCAGCCACAACAACAGGATATCTTTTCACGGCCATGGGTGTAATTCTCGTTGTTAATCAAGGTTTTGCCTTGAAAAGAATATGGCTAAAATATTTCAAAGAAGTTGATTTGGAGATTTGGTTTTTTGTGGTTATGATTTTGGGTTTTATTTTTTTGGATTTGAAAATCTTTACTCTTTTTGTTTTCGGTCTTTTTTTGACAACAGTTGGTCAATCAACACTTCGCGTTGTGATGTCTAGTGGTATTGCCAGTGTGGCAGGTGCTCAAAAAAGAGGAGAAGTCATGGGGATCATGGCCTCAATAATGTCAGTTTCCATGATTATTGGACCGCTGGTAGCAGGCGCACTATTTGTTAGAAATGTGCAATGGCCATTTTTGCTTAATATTCTTTTGTTGCTAACAGCTTTCTTTATTATGAAAAAGTGCTGTATAAATGAAAAAATTGTAACGCAGGAAAATGTGGAAGTTATTGCTTAATGATAATTTAATTTTAGACAAGTACAGGAGCGCACTCAATTTATGGCATTGGATTATTTTTGATTTGTCTGGTGGTTTTCCGTTGATAAACTTTATAACTTTATAACTTTATAACTTTATAACCTAACTATCATGTTTGAAGTAGAAAAAAAAATTATACTTTCTGAAAGTGATATTGTGCGGCTTATTGAGGGTGGCAAATTTTTGAGTGAGAAAACTTTTACTGATGTGTATTATGACACTGAAGAATTTGCACTGACAAAAAATGACATTTGGCTGCGAAAAAGAGGGGATGATTTTGACTTGAAATTGCCGATGCATTTGGGAGACAATAATTTCTCACAACAATATCAAGAAATTGAAGGGGAGGAAAAAATTAGAGAAATCTTTGCTATTGCAAAACTGAATGATTTTGAAAGTGATATCAACGCTTTTGGTTACAAACCATTTTGCAATTGCGCGACAACAAGAAAGAAATATAGAAAAGAAGGATTTATTATTGATCTTGATAGTGTGGTTTATGATGACAAAGGTGTTTATAATATTGGGGAGATAGAACTTTTGGTTGAAGAAAAAAAACAGATGGCTGAAGCGCTGGAGAAAATTGAAAAATTTGCACAAAAAAACGAGCTGAAAAGTGTGCCCGTTAGAGGGAAGGTTATTGAGTATTTGCTTCGCAGTAAGCCCGATCACTATCAGGCATTGGTCGAGGCGGGTGTGGTTGTTTCAATCGCAAAATAACAAAAACAGATATTTTTTTGAAACTACCTCAGCATATTTTTGCCGAATGGAAAATTGTTATCCCTTTTTTCTTCAAGCATTTTTTTTGAAATTGGTTTTAAGTTCAAATCAAGCTCGGGGTGTTTTAATGTTTCCTGAACGTGTTCTTTCGGTGCTTCTCTGGGTGGAATTATTATTGTAAATTCTATTGGATCTTCCTGATTGTCAGTGTCGCCGGTCGGCAAACTTTTTTCAATGTGCTCATCTCCATGAAGTCCAGCAAGGGAGGATATGCGTTGCTTGTTTGTTGCTTGCGTCGTTTCTTTTGGTTGCAAATTCTTGCTTTCATCATTGAATGAAAATTTCTTTTGTTCCATCACAAGACTTTCCAATCGTGCATTTTCACTTATTTCATGCAAAAAGCCAGGCATGTTTTTTTTGAAATATGCCAGCCAAAAATTTCTGTCTTCATAATAAACATCCCCAAATTCTTTGTTAAGTGCGGAAAAAAGCTCTTCAGCAGTTGTTTTTGGATGTTTTGTTAATCTTTTTTTGCATGACAATTTCACACCATCAACGACGTGCTTGTTTTTGTGCAGAAATTCTTGATATCTCGAATGTTGATTTTGAATCATATGTTTCATTTTTAATTGTGATACATCATTGCAGCTTTTCAAATATAGCAAAAAAATATTGATTTGGCGATTAGTGCTGCTCACGCGCAGCTTATGTTTTTAAAAGGACTTACGCAATTGCTCAACTATTTTCCTTTTTGGCACGCTTCGTAATCGAAGAACCATGATCGTTCGCTAAAGCTTGGAGTTATGAATTGAGCATGACCAGTTAGCGTTTTGTTTCTTGCCGCGCAATGACAATTGCAAAAACGTCACCACCACCAGATTTTTTGAGAATTTTGACGCACTCATTGATGGTTGATCCTGTTGTCGCTATGTCATCGACCAATAAAATTGTTTTGTTTTTGATTTCAATGTTTGGAGAAAGGCAAAAAGCATTTGCAATATTTTGTTGGCGGCTTTGATAATCTTTAACCTTCATTTGAGGGGAAGTGTTTTTGATGCGACTAAGCAGGTTTGGACAAATCTCAATTTCTGAATTCGGCAAGAGATTTTTGGAGATATGATTTGCCAAGAGTTCTGATTGATTGAAACCTCTCCAGCGTAGTCTTTTTTGATGTAGCGGTACCGGGACAATAATGTCGGGCAGGGGAAGATTGGTTTTTTGAAAGGCTTTTATTAGAAGGTCACCAAGTGGAATGTGCAAATCTGGAATAAATCTATATTTGAAAAGATGAACAGCCTTGGAAACAGTCGGATTGCTATATTCACAAGCGTCAATAAATCCATCCAAAATGGCAATGCGATTTTTTGAAAATCCAGTGTGTTTTTTGCAGGCTTGGCAGGTTCTCCCATCCGGTGTTATTGTTTTTTCACAAATTCCACAAACGTGCTCATCTCTCGTTGCTATTTTCAATTGACATCTTGAACAAATCCAAAACCCTTCCGTGTTGCAAGAAATGCATTTGATAGGAAAAATGGTATCAATAATTATTTTTTTCAGTTTTTGCGAAAATCTTGTCATTGTGGATAACAATAAAAATTGCTTGCTTTTCAAAAATGTGTTATTATTTTTGTAAACAAGGTTATCTTCAGTCTAATACAAATACAAAAATGTTGGAATTTTTAAAAGGTAAAAAAAATCATTTCATTGGTATTGATTTTGGAACTTCCGCCATCAAAGTGGTTGAGCTTTCGTATAGAGATCAACAAATTTATCTTGAGAACTACGGAATCGTGGAGCTTAATTTTGACGGGCAGTCTGAAAGATCTGATGCTGACAATGCTTCATCATACGAACAAAAACTTAATGATGCTTTGAGAACTTTGGTCAAAAAAATGGGTCTGAAAAATGGCTCGCAATCATACGTATCAATTCCTGGGTTTAGTGGATTGATAACAATTATTGAATTGCCAGAGATGCAGCAGGAGGAACTTGCAAAGGCGATTCAATTTGAAGCTCACAAATACATTCCAAGTTCATTGGATGAAGTTGCGATGAGTTGGGAAATTGTTGAACATGTTGGTGCGCCAAAAGCATTGGCTCAAAATATTGGTGCTGGAGGTGGAAACAGGATAAAGGTCCTGCTTGTTGCTGCACCAAAAAAAGACATAGAACATTATGACAGGTTGGTTTCAGGAATAAATTTGGAAGTTAGTGCGATTGAATTGGAAACTTTTTCAATTGCTCGATCATTGGTCGGAGATGATAATGGTGTTTTCTTTATTATAGATATTGGTTCACGCGCAACAAACATGATTTTGACAGAACGAGGAATTGTGAGAATTAATCGCAATATTGATGCAGGTGGAAATGAAATTACAACAGCAATAAGTGATTGCATGAATGTTTCTCGCCAGCGAGCAGAAATTTTCAAAAGAGGCGAGAAGGATATTTTGAATGGAACTGAATCCAATTTTATTATTCCAGTTTTGGAGCTTATTGCAGGAGAATCAAGAAGAATTTTAAATTCATACAAAGAAAAAAACAAGGATATTAGAATTGATGGTATTTTTCTTTCTGGAGGATCATCGAGAATGAAGGGTCTTGAAGAATATTTTTCGCGAGCTCTCGGACAAAAGGTTGCAATTGGAAATCCATGGAGAAGGATAACAGCAAAAGATGAAGCCAGTGAATTGGTTGCGGAACTGGGAAATTCTTTTTCTGTTGCACTTGGTTTGGCTTTGCGTGGCATGGAGGAATACAAAAGAGATTAAGCGATATAAAAATAAATTAAAAAATTAAAAGTAAAAATATCTTGATTGAATTTTTGCCAAAGGCAGATTCAATTGGGCAAAAAAAATGACAACAATAAATTTGCGTCAAAACCAAGATGGAGATGGAAAGAGAGTTTCCATGCAAAATGCTAACAAGGGTTTTTTCTTTTCACTTGGGATTTTGGTTGTGACCCTGGCTATTTTTCTTGGTCTTAAGCCGTATATTTCCATTTTGGAAAAAGATAATGCTGCGCTGGTTGGTGAAATCATGATGAAAAACAATGAAGTTGTTGGGCTCAAGCATCTCGAACAACTTATGGATATACAAGATCGTGTCAGTGAGATAAATAGTAATTTGGAAATTTCAAATGGTGTTGTTTCTCGTATTGAAATGAATAAAATTTTGGACAACATGAGTGCTGATCTGTACCCTGGTGTTGTCGTTTCAACATACAGATATGGCGATGATGGCAGTGTGTTTGTTCAATTTGATAGCAATAATTTTTCAGACGCGGCCAAGCAGGTGTTTAATTTTAAAACATCTGAAAATTTTTCAAATGTTGATCTGACAAACATCACTCGCAAAGAAAACACAATTTCGTGTGATATTGTCATGAAATTAAAGAAGGCATAGTGAAATTTGGACATTGGTTATTTTGTAAAGTGTTTCTTTTGATAATAAGTTAATTAAATATATATCATATCCTAAATATTGTTTTTTCTAAGATTGTTGCTTTTGATTTCATACAATCAACAACAACTGTCAGCATAAGAAAGCAAGGTTTCGGATGATAACAAAATGCGTCTAAAATTTCTCTTTTTTCCGATCATGCTCATAATTTCAGTCTCAATTTTTATTGGCTATATTTGGCCAGAGATTAGTGTTGTGCGCAGCAATATTGCACAAAAAAATGTCAATATTGCAGAATTGGATGCCATTAATAGTAAGAAGGTATTGATTGAAACATATGGCAAAAAGCTTTCTAGCAATAGCGAAGTTGAAGCTGTGGTAAAAAATTATTTGCCAGAAAAAAAGACTGAAGAAAGGGTAATCAGTAGTATAAATTATTTGGCAAATGATGCCAATGTTGCACTTGTGGATTTTTCTCTCGGGAGTGTTTCAAATTCTGCAACTGAATCTTCTCAGCTTGGTTTGGCAACACTTGCTCTCCCCTCAACAGATCCAGCCGCTATTGATCCCGTGACTGGACAACCAATTGCCAATGAAGCTCCAAACACATTGAAATCAACAACCGTTAGTGTATCTGTTAGTGGTGAATATGAAAAAATAAGAATGTTTTTGAATGGGTTGGCTCACGCTCCAATGTTTAATAAAATAAAGTCCTTAGAGATTTCCAAGCAGGCTGATTCGGAAACAGATGGTGAAAAAATAGAAAGCAAGATGCTTCTGGCCACAATAACAGTTGAATTTGGACACCTTGGAGTTGCCAAGGCAACTAGCGCTAAGCTGGATAATTTCAAGCCTGAGGTAGACACTGCTTCCATTGAAGTTTTGCAAAAATATGTTTCACTCAAATCACAGCCAGCCAGCGAAGAGGGTGGTCCAAGAGGCAAGCAAAATCCGTTTCTTCCTAATTGATTTCCAATTTCTCCATGACTCAAAAAATAGAGGACAAAAAAGTTGCGGGAAATGCGACTACGCCAAAGATAGCTCCCGTAGATTTAAGCTCGCTTGCCAAAAAAGCAAAGGAGCTTGATATACCGTACCTGAAAGACATTCCAACCATAACTGAAGATGTTCTTAAGATAATTTCTCATGATGTTTCAATTGAACATCACATTGTTGCTTTTGAAAAAAATGGAAAAAATGTGAAGGTTGCCATTGTTGATCCGCAGAATATTAATGCACTCAACATTCTGCGTTTTATTTCTGAAAAGAGAAACTTTGAATTTGATTTGTATCTTGTTTCAGAAGAAATGTTCAAAGAGATGTCTGATCAATATTCTGGTGGAGCTGAAAAAGCAATTGAAGATGCAATGGAAGCGCTTCAAGATGAAAATACTACAGTTGGAAAAGTTGATGAATCCAGTATTGAAGATGAAGTATACAATGAAGAAACCGATGTCAAATCACAATCAGGAAGCATTCAATCAGCCCCAGTCACGAAACTGTTGAGCGTGGTAATCAGGCATGCTATAGAGGGAAAAGCTAGTGATATTCATATCGAGCCTTTTGGAGCTAAGGAATACAGAGTCAGATTTAGAGTTGATGGTGTTCTGTATGCCTCACTTTCAATTCCAAAGGAAGTTGGAAGAGCAGTGGTTTCGAGAATAAAAATCCTTTCCAGTTTGAAGATTGATGAAAAAAGAAAACCTCAAGATGGAAGATTTAAAATCAAAGAGGATGGGAGGGCTGTTGATTTTCGTGTTTCCACTTTGCCAGTGATTGATGGAGAAAAAGTTGTGATGCGAATTTTGGACACCGGAAACAAGGTTATTGATTTGGATGCCATGGGACTTATGGGCAAGGGCAAAGATATTTTGGTTAGGAATATTCGAGAACCTTTCGGTGTTATTTTGATGACTGGTCCAACAGGTTCTGGAAAATCAACAACACTGTATGCTTGTCTTGATATTTTGAACAAAGAAGAAAGAAACATCATTACATTGGAAGATCCTGTGGAATATTCAATTTCAGGAATCAATCAAAGTCAAATAAACCCCGACATCGGATATACTTTTGCCAGTGGGCTTCGAAGTATTTTGCGTCAAGATCCGAATGTGATCATGGTTGGAGAAATTCGAGACAGCGAGACAGCAGAATTGACAATTCATGCTGCACTCACTGGACATTTGGTTATTTCAACTTTGCACACGAACAGTTCAATTGGGGCAGTTCCACGTTTGATAGACATGGGCATTGAATCGTTTTTGTTGGCGTCATCACTGCGAGTTGTTGGAGCTCAGCGACTCGTGAGAAGGATTTGCACGGACTGCAAAACAGAAACAAAAATAATGCCAGCCGTTTCGGAATTTATTCGTTCGCAAGTTGAAAATCTGCCAGAAGAAGAAATAAAAAAATATGGACTTGATTTGAAAGATGGTTTTCACATGTACAAAGGAAGTGGTTGCGAAACATGTGCAAACAGTGGATACAAAGGAAGAGTTGCAATTTTTGAAGCTTTGGAAGTTGACAAGGAAATGAAAGAAATAATCTCTGAAAACAATGGGTCAGAAGCTGAAATAGGAAAATATGCAGAAAAACAAGGGATGATAACAATCAAGCAAGATGGTGTTCTGAAAGTTTTGCTAGGACTGACAACTCTTGAAGAAGTTGAGCGTGTGACTGAGGGAAGCAAGAGCGTTGGTGGCGAAATGGAAGATGACAAAGGATAATTTTTTGTCAGATGTTAAAAAAATTGGTATAATATAGTCGTGATACGAAACTACGAATTACATTCGAATCTACGAACAAAATACTGTATTTTTTGTAGATTAGTTTCGCCAGATAGCGAATGTTTCGTTGTTTCGAATCAGTTTAATAAATATAAAAATAAAAATGTCAGATACGAGAAGTGAACAAAGAATAAAAAATCTTTTACGATTGGTGGCTCAACAAAATGCTTCCGATTTGCATTTGGTTGTTGGGCGTTATCCAACACTGAGGCTTGATGGAAAGTTGTACCCTTTGACACAGGAATCAATTTTGTCTGCAGATGACACACTTTCACTTAGTGATGCATTGATGAGTCCGGAAAACAAAAAGAAATTGCTTGCTGATGGACAGATTGATTTTTCTTATAATTTTGAAAGCAAAGCGCGGTTTAGAACAAATATTTTTTATCAACAAGGAAATATCAGTGTGGCGATGAGAACCGTTTCGGGAAAAGTTCGCACCTTGGAAGAATTGAACATACCTTCAATTTTGTATGATTTTACAAACAATGCACAGGGATTGTTGTTGGTTACCGGCCCTGTTGGACATGGAAAATCAACAACCTTGTCAGCATTGATTGATTTCGTCAATCACAATCAAGACAAACATATCATCACGATTGAAGATCCTATCGAGTATATTTATGAGCAAGACAGGTGCATAATAAATCAACGTGAAGTTGGCAGAGACACAAAATCTTTTTCAGAGGGTCTCAGGAGTGTTTTTCGTGAAGATGCCAATGTGGTGCTTATTGGAGAACTTCGTGATTTGGAAACGATTAGCACCGCGATGACAGCTGCTGAAACAGGACATTTGATTTTGGCCACTTTGCACACCAATGACACTTCACAAACGATAGATCGTATCATTGATGTTTTTCCTGCTCATCAGCAAAATCAAGTAAGATCTCAATTGGCCAGTGTTTTGCTGGGTGTTATTTCGCAAAGATTGGTTCCAAAAGTCGGTGGAGGAAGAGTTCCAGCCATGGAAATCATGGTCAACAATCATGCGGTTGAAAATTTGATTCGTGAAAATAAGGCATATCAAATAGACAGCGTTATTGAAACAAGTTTGAGAGAAGGAATGGTTTCACTGGACAAATCATTGGCTGATTTGATTCAAAGAGGAATAATAACAATGGATGACGCATTGGTGTTCACAAAAAACAGAGAATATCTGCAAATGCTTATTAGTAAGAAATAGTTGAGTAGTTAATTGGTTGTTTAGTTGATTAGAAAAAATGGCAACTGGTATAGAAAATTTAATAATATATAAGCAATCAGAACGTATTGAAATATTTTTGCATAAATTTACGGAGAAATTTCCAGTTGATGAAAGGTATAGGATGGTTGATCAAATTCGTAGAGCTTCAAATGCGATATCATCAAATATTGCAGAAAGCTATGGGAGATATTCATATAAGGAAAAAGTGAGATATATGCATATTGCTAGAGGAGAAGCATCTGAACTGAGGCAACTTATAATAAGAGCGCAAAAAAAGAATTACATAAAAGAAGATTCGATGAAGTTTGTTGAAGAAAAAATTACAGAATTAATGAAGGGGATTAATGGATACATAAAGTTTCTAAGAAATAAGGATAACCAATTAACTGCTTAACTACTTAACTAATCAACTACTATGAAATTTTCATTTCAAGCCAAAAGTCCAAGTGGAGAAATCCTGACGGGAGAAATTGATGCAACAACAACAGATGCGGCTGTTGCATTGCTCCAGGGAAAAGGGTTGATGCCACTGAAAGTTGAAAACAAAAGAGAAGCTTCAGGGGTGATGAAGGATTTGCAGCATCTTTGGGAGGGTGTTTCATTGAGAGATTTGTCGGTTTTTTATCGTCAGCTTTCAACATTAATTGATGCCAAAGTTTCCATTGTGGCTTCACTTAGAGCAGTTGGAGATCAAACGTCAAATGCTTTTTTGAAAATAATAATTTTGGAAATGTTGGGAGACATTGAAGACGGAATTTCTTTTTCCGATGCCATGGCAAAACATCCTGAAGTTTTTGAAGGTTTGGCTGTCAGCATGGTCAAAGCTGGAGAGCTTTCTGGAAATCTGCAACGCTCTGTTTTGTTTCTGGCTGAGAACAGTGAAAAAAACTATGAGTTGAATTCAAAAATCAAAGGCGCACTTTTCTATCCTCTGTTTGTTCTTTCCGCAGCATTAATCATTGGTTTTGTGGTGGCAACCATGGTTTTGCCAAAACTTACTGGAATTTTCAAAGAAATGAACGTTGCCATTCCTTGGTACACAAAGATTTTGATGAGTGTCGGAGATTTCATGAGTTCATATTGGTGGCTGGTTGGTTTGGGAATAATTTTGGCAATTGGGGCAGGAATTTATTATGTCAAAACAGAAGATGGAAAAAAAGAATGGGACATTATCAAAATGAAAATTCCAATCATTGGAGATCTTTTTCAATACGTGTACATTTCTCGTTTTGCTGAGAATTTTGCAGTGCTTTTGGACGGTGGAATTCCGATTGTTCGCGCTTTGATAATCGTCAGTGAGGTTGTGAACAGCACGGTGTATGAAGCTGTGATTCTCAGAGCTGCTGATGAAGTCAAACAAGGAGGAACGATGAGTAGTGTTTTTGCCAGGAGCATGTATTTTCCACCGATTGTTTCTCAGATGATAAAAATCGGAGAGGACACTGGAAAAATAAGTGAGGTTTTGAAAAATACAACCGTTTTCTACAATCAAGAAACTGACCGCATCACTCGAAACCTTTCAACCATGCTTGAACCAATCATGATCAGCTTTCTTGGGCTTGGAGTTGGAATCTTGGTTTTCTCTGTTTTGGTTCCGATCTACAACATTGCCGGTCAGATACAATAAAAAATACAAATCACAAAAAGTGTGCTATAATAATTTTGTGAGAAAATAAAATTTATTTCAAAGAACTATGAATATCAACAAAAAAAATCACTCGTCAGTTAAAAGAGGTTTTACCTTGATGGAGTTGCTGACGGTTATTGCTATTATAGGGATTTTGGCTGGAGTTGTTATGGTTAGCACGCAAGGAAGTGTGAATAAATCCAAAACTGCTTCTGCTATTACAACTCTATCCAGCGTTTTGCCAGAACTTGTGACTTGTGCAGATGATGGGGGTTATGGTATTGATACTGTTGCTCCTGCTGCGACTGCATTTGTATGTTGCAAAAATCCCGCTATAAACATAGCAGCTTGTGACACTCTCGGTACTGATAATCTTACTGGGCATACTGTGAAATGGCCAGATATTAACACAAAAACAGGTTATACATACCAAGCAGATCCGGCTGGAACTTTGGCAGCTGGAGACTATGTATTTAAGGCAACCAAAACAGATAGTCCAACCATAACATGCAGCTATGCAACAAATGAATGTACAAACGATTGAAGTTAAGAAAAATTTTGTAAGCTTGGTTTTAAATTTAAATATACGCTGAAAAGATAGAGCTTGCCTGAAGAATCCGTATTCTGCGACAGGCTCTGGTCGATGTTTTTAGCAAAAAAAGTAAACATTAAATAATATATAAATATGACCCCAGTTAAATAGTCGCCAAAGGCGAATTTAACGGGGTAAAAAAATAGTATGAAAAAAGGTTTTACATTGATTGAACTTTTGATTGTTATCGCAATCATCGGTATTTTGGCAGGAGTTATTTTGGTAAGCACAAGTTCAGCAAGAAATAGGGCTAAAATGGCTAATTTTAAATCGCAAGCAAAATCACTTAATTCTGCAATGATTGCTGAATGTGATAAAACCACACCTACGATACTTACTTTTCCTTCTGGTGGAAATGGAACAATTACTACTGCTATAACATGTGCTAATGGCGAAATATTAGCTGGAGCTGTTACTGCGACAGCATCATATGGAGTTTGTGTTGGAACATTGGGTACGACTGGAGTTACATTTGCTGGTGCTGGTTGTTAGTGTTTTTGGGAATGCTTTTACCTTCCCAAATTAATTGGGAAGGTAAAAAGTATTTGCTATAATAAATAAGAAATAAATATGAAAAGAGTTCATTTGTTTGAAAAAAAAGGTTTTACATTGATTGAACTTTTGATTGTTATCGCAATCATCGGTATTTTGGCAGGAGTTATTTTGGTTAGCACAAGTTCAGCAAGAAATAGGGCTAAAATGGCTAATTTTAAATCGCAAGCAGCATCACTTAATTCTGCAATGATTGCTGAATGTGATAAGGAAACAGTTGATCTGACTGGACTTGTTTGGCCGGATGCCACCACTGGTAGCATAACAACTCCTTTGGACTGTTTGGATGGTGAGATATCTGATGGGGTTACGACGGCTGATGCTGCAGTAGGTGACTGTGTTGGAACGCTTGGCCAGACAGGGGTTGCATTTGCTGGTGCTGATTGCTAATTATGAAAAATGAGAAGATGAAGTATGTTACTAATATAAAGAAACAAGCCAAGAGCTTGTTTCTTTTTTTGCATGGTTCTCATTTGAATATTTACCCCCCCAAAAAAAATTCACCAAAAAATCCCAACCAAACATTTCCCAAGGAAGTGGCACAAAGCTGCTTCTTTTTGTGGTTCAAGGCTCTGGTTTGAAAAAAGATGGCTTATCTGAGCCCTTATTTTTATACGATGGTATCGTATAAATACTTGACAAATTATACGATGGTATCGTATAATTATACTGTAATCGTTAAGTAGTTTTTGTCTTATGGAAAAAATATTATATCGCTACAATCCTTGGTGGGAGGAGGAATACAAGCCAGCCGTAACTTTCAAGCGGCCTGGTGTGTTTGCTAAATTGAAAGATAGCTTGAAAACAAGACAGATTGTTGTTTTGACAGGGCTGAGGCGTGTGGGCAAAACAACATTGATGAAGCAAATGATCAGCCATTTGATTGATGAGCAAGGTGTTGATCCCGGATTGATTTTCTATGTAAGTCTGGATGACTATCTCTTGACCAACAATACCATATTGGAAATTATTGAAGAATATCGGAAGATTCAGCGCCTCGCTTTCTCTGAAAAGGTGTATTTATTTTTGGACGAAGTTACTTATCAAAAAGATTTTGAATTACAACTCAAGAACATCTATGATCAGCAAAATGCCAAGGTCTACGTTTCATCATCAAGTGCTTCGATCTTGAGAAGCAAAAAAGCTTTTTTAACTGGACGCAATGTTGTTTTGGAAATACTGCCTTTGGATTTTGAAGAATATTTGGGTTTCAAAGAAATTGTGGTTAAAAAAAGCGACAGACATTTGTTGGAAAAGTATTTTGAGGATTTCATGCAAACAGGTGGAATGCCGGAATATGTCCTGACTGGCGATATCGAATATCTGAAAGAGCTGGTTGACGATGTTATTCAAAAAGATATTGCTGCTTTTTATGGAGTGAAAGATGTGCAAGTCCTTAAGGATTTTTTTCTTTTGCTGATGGAAAGATCTGGCAAGGTTTTTAGTATAAACAAGATAGCCAAGATTTTGGATATTTCTCCTGATTCCGCAAAAAGATATTTGCAAATGTTTGCAGATTCATTTTTGATCTTTCTTGTTTCAAGATTCGGAAAAACCAATGAGCGATTATTGTCAGCCAAAAAAATTTATGCAGCAGACCTGGGTATGCGTGTGTATTTTACCGGTTTTCGAGACAAGGGGAGTTTGTTTGAAAATTATGTGTATTTGAAGATAAAAAAATTCAATCCATCCTATGTTTATCAAGACGGAAATGAAATTGATTTTTTAACAGAGGGAAAGACACTCATTGAAGTCAAATATAACGCTCAAATGGGTGTGGATCAGAAAGAATTGTTTGATAAGATTAAAGTAAGAGAAAAAATATTAATAGAGAATATTTTTGATTTGGAAAAAATAAGCAATTTGGAGAAATAAAATCTAAAGCAGAGGGATGAATTTTTCATGAAAACTTCCAATCAAGCATTCCTCAAAGAAGCGGCTCAGCGTTGCTTCTTTTTTGTGCTTCAAGACCCTAGATCTTTTTTCAGCCAACACTATCACACTAGATAGTGCGATAGTGTTGACTGGTTGGATGCGAAAAATTAACTTGTTTTTTCTGGTATTTGTAGTAAAATATGCATATGGAAACATTGGATAAGGAGAAAATTGAAGAAATTGCAAAAAAGCATGGGCTGAAGCTCCTGCTTCTTTTTGGTTCGCAAGCAAGCGGAAAAACTCACAAATTCAGCGACTTTGATTTTGGGTTTATCAGCAAAAAAGAGTTGAGCTATTTGGATAGAAGCGTTTTGGTGCATGACCTTGCTGGACTTGTGAAGAATTCAAAAGTGGAGGATGTTGACCTTATGAAGGCCGGACCATTTCTTTTACGAGAAATCATAAGAAACAATAAGCTGCTTTTTGAACAAGAATATGCTTACGCCGATTTCTATTCTCGTGCCGTAAGAACATATTTTGAGGCAAAACCGTTTTTTGAACTTCAATCTGAGATATATGCAAAAAATATAAAACAATTAAGAAAAACATATGCTCAATAAAGAACTTGTTCAAAGAAAAATTAATAAAATAGAAATTTATACTGAGGAATTGCAACCAATTTTAAAACTTACACCTAGCGAAATTCTTAGTGATTATACGAAGCTGAGAACAGTTGAAAGAAATTTTCAATTGATGGTGGATACTGTAATTGATATTAATACTCATATAATTTCACAAGATAATTTGCGTGCGCCAGAGGATGCCACAGACACTTTTCATGTTTTGGAAAAGGTGCATGTTTTGCCAATGGAATTTGTCCAGAAATTTTCTCCAGTTGTTGGTCTTCGAAATAAAATTGTGCATGATTACGAAGATATTAATGTGGAAAAATTAATCAATGATATTAAAACAGGCGTTTCGCAATTTGGTGAATATGCTGTTTATATTGACGTTTTCATGAAAAAGCGCTAACGCCATTGAGACCGTCAATGAGTGACCTAACAAGGAAACAGGCAAAGCAAAAATTTCAAAAGAACCATGTGCTTGTGTGACCAATTTTAGTCTTTATTATTGTACGATGGTATTGCATAATTGACAGAAAAAACAGGAGATGTAGAATAAAATTACTATGAAGAAAAAAGAACTTACAATTAATGATTTGGCAGTGATGATGAATGAGGGATTTGAAAAATCCGGAAGAATCACTGATAAAAAAATTGAAGACCTGGCTGGGATGGTTCAGCGAGGCTTTGTTCAGATTGACAAACGTTTCGAACAAGTTGACAAACGTTTTGAGCAAGTTGACAAACGTTTTGAACAAGTTGACAAGCGTTTTGAACAAGTTGACAAACGTTTTGATAAATTAGAAAAAAAGGTTGATGATATTCAAAACAAAGTAACTCAGATCGACAGAAGACTTTTCAGTGTTGAAGAAGATGTCGCAGAAATTAAAATCAAGCAATATGGAGATTTGCTCAAGAGAATTAATTTCATTGAAAAAACACTTGGAATTGCACGATGAGGCTTTTTTGTGCGTTATTGTTAAAATATTTGTTTTAAGTTAAAAAGCATGCAAATAAAACTGGCATGTTTTTTGTTTTTGTGGTAAAATTTAGGAAGTTAAGATTTTATTTTGTCATGCTGAATTTATTTCAGCATCTCTTGGAGCAGAGCGTTCGGCGTGTTAAAACCCGTAGATTCTGAAACAAGTTCAGAATGACATTAAATTTATTATGATCATCATATTCTTACTTTTTGGTTTGATTATTGGAAGCTTTTTGAATGCGGTGGTGTATCGCTTGAATGCGGTTGAATCTTTGTTGGAACGCTCTCATTGTCCGAATTGCAAAAAAAAGGTGCGATGGTTTGACAATGTGCCATTGCTCAGTTTTATTCTGCTTAGCGCAAAGTGCAGGGATTGCGGTGAAAAAATTTCTTGGCAATATCCTTTGGTGGAAGCATCAACTGGAATTATGTTTGCAATTCTCGGAAACTATTTTTTTAGTCCCATTGATCTGGGCAGTTGGATTTTGACAGCTTTTTATTTGACAGTTTTTTCCATTTTGGCAGTAATTTTTGTGTATGATTTCAAATATATGGAAATTCCAATGATAGCCCTGTGGCTCGGGGTCGGAGTTTCATTGCTTTATCTTGTGGGCAACGATTGGCAGAATTTTCATTTTGCTGCTTCAATTTTTGATCTTGGAACAATCTCTGGCATTCTTGGAGGAGTTGTTGCTTTTCTTTTTTTCTTTGCCTTGGCAGCTTATTCGAAAGAAACTTGGATGGGATATGGTGATGCATATCTTGGCTTGTTGATTGGTTTGATTGTTGGATGGCCAAACATTTTGTGGGCGCTAACTTTGTCTTTCACAATCGGTGCCTTGGTCAGTGTTGGGTTGATTGCACTTAGAAAAAAGAACATGAAAAGTCAAGTTCCATTTGCACCATTTCTTGTTGTGGGAACTTTTTTGATTGTGGTTTTGCCGCAGGCTTTTCCTGCACTTAAATATTGGTTGATGATATTATAATTATGAAAAACAAGTTTTCAAAAACAAAAAAAATCTTTCTGTCATCCAAGCACGGTTTTTCTTTGATGGAACTTTTGCTTGTTGTTGCAATCACACTTATCGCAACAGCAGCAATTTTTTCAAGCAACAATAGCAAGAAAGCTTCTTCAGAAGTTGAATCTGCAGCCAGGCAAGTCGCAGCACATCTGAGAAGTTTGCAAAACGAAGCTTTGGCTGGGAAACAAATAGGGGCTAGCTATATTGACAAGTTTGTGTTTACGGTAGCAAGTCCTACCGTGAGTAAATATAAAATAGCATATTATGATGATCCTAATCCTAATTCAATACAAGAGTCAGAATTTGATTTGGAGAAAAAAAAGGTATCAATTAGTCCAATCTCTGTTTCCTTTACTTCTCCATTTGGAAAACCTGTGGGCTATGTAACAATAACGATAACATCAACCAGGGCAGGAAGTTCAGAAACTCGTTATATTTGTGTTTCAGCAAATGGCATCATTAATGACCAAATAAGTGCGTGTCCATAATAAAAATATTTTTAAAATTTTTATACAAAATGAAAAATAAACAAAAAATATCAAACAAAGCAGGTTTTTCTTTGGTGGAAGTTTTGATTTCACTTTTGGTTCTTACTGCAGGGATCACTGGAGCCATTGTTTTGATGACCGGAAACATAAAAAATCATAACAATACAAAAAATCAGATAATTGCCGGAGAACTTGTGCAAGAAGGAATTGAACTTATTAGAAATTATGTGGATCAAGGGAATATGACAAGCTTGAAAGCAGCAGGTTCGGTTGTTGCTAGTATTGACTATACTTCAACTGCACCCACCTCGCTTGTTGATGCTGGAAGACTATATTTTCTTGCCTCAAGTTTAAGATATACGATTGATGCAAATAATAGTGTTCCCACAATGTTTTATAGAAAAATAGATATCGACACGACTAATGCTAGTTTTGTTGAAGTTAAGAGCACTGTAAATTGGAACAGTGATGGATCTTTTCCTTTGACTTGCAGTTTTACAAACAAATGCATTTCATCAATTGCTGTTTTTCCAGTATTGTAAGAATAATTTTTTTTGGCACTAAAATGAAAAAAAATAAAATAACAAAAAAAAATCTAAAACTGAAGAAAAAAGGATTTTCCTTGGTTGAGGTGTTGGTGGCGGTGTCTATTTTTGCATTTACCTCAGTTTTGATCGCGGGAGTCTTTTCGGGTTTTTTGAAAAATTCAATTGAGGCAAAAAAGAATCAAAAAAACATGGAAAGTGCTCGCTATGCTTTGGATTTGATGGCAAAGACTTTGCGAACAAGTGTTGCTAGTAGTATAGCTGATGAAGAGATACATGTTTTTGATAATACACAAAAAAGGTGTGTTATTTATAAGTATGATAATGCAAATAAAAAAATGTTGACAGGGACTAGCGGCGGCGCATCACTTGCAAATGTATCAGCATGTACACCGACCGTGTGGAGTGGAATAACTCTTTCAGATTTGACTTCGTCTGGGACTATAGCTTCGGCAAATTTTTCAGGAACTGCAATTTCCCTTGGGAGAATTACAATGAGTCTTGGTATTCCTTCTGCAAATCCAAACACTTATTCCTCAACAGTTCAAACAACGGTTTCTTTGAGACAGTAGATGCACAAGATACAATAAATTTTATATAATCAGTGGTGTTGTAGTATATTCCAATACAGAAATGGGCCCCCAAATGTAATCTACAATATTGGGCATTTTTGAAAAATTAGCTAACTTTGATTTTAGAAAATACCTTC
>LBRX01000012.1 GCA_000991645.1 Candidatus Moranbacteria bacterium GW2011_GWE2_36_40 | reverse complement strand
GCCCTAACGCTCAAGGGATTTGCCGAAACCTCTATCCTTTGATTTTAGGATAAAGGCTTCTTTTTAAATTGTCAAAATCTTAACTGTATCATACAAGGTGCGCCATGTTCGGAGAGACTTTTCGGAAAGTTAGATTGCTTAAAAGAGGCAGTGATGATTATACTGCTCAAATCATTCGTTTTTCCTTCATGTGTAATTTCAGGAACGAGGAAGAAAAAAAGCGAGATGGGATAGCGGCTAGTCTTGTTTTTGTGGAAATTGGCGATCACAAAGAGTTTGCTATTTTTTGGGACTTGCTCAGTTCGATGAGTACAGTTTCGATAAAAGCATTTCTAGATGCCAGTAGCATTTGTCAATTCTGTGATTTTCTTTTTATGATTGAAAAAATGCTCCAGCAGAAAACCTTTTTTGATCATAATAGTGAAATGCTCGATGAAATAGTTGCGTTGTGCAGGGAGAGAAATGTTGAACTTGCACGGCAAAGAATCTGAAGGTCAAAGAAAAAAGCCATGATGCGAAATTTCGCATCATGGCTTTTTAAATTTTGAAGAAAAAGATCATTAAAGGTATAGCATGGCAAAATTGTTCTTTTTCTGTTATTATTTAAGTATGGAAAATAAAAGAAAAATCACGGAATTAATTTTGAGTGTATCTACACTTGTTTTTGCTTTTTTGGCTTGGCAATCAGTACGAGATGCCATAATAGTTCCAAATTCAAGCACTTGGGTTGTGCCGATGATATTTTTTTCTGTTTATATTATTTTTGTTTATTTGGGCGCGGTACTTTTGCGGAATGATTTGTTCTTAAGGATTGTGTTGTTTGGTTCATTGTTATTGAGTCTCATCTTTGCTTTTGAATTGCTCCAATTTTTGGCGATTTTATTAGGTGGCTTTTTTCTGTTTTTGGCAGTCAGGAGAATCAAGGAGGATATGGATTTCAATTTGAAAATAAGCATCTGGAAATCTTTACGTGCTGGCAAAACATATATGCTTATTGCTATTACTGTGATCATAACAATGCAATACTATGTTGTTATGAGTAATTTTGATGGCGAGAAAAAAGTTCCTCATTTTGATGCGAGTTTTGTTACAAAAAAGATTGCAATCCCTTTTCTTTCTTCAGTAAGTCCTCAATTTAAATCGTTGGAAGATGAAACATTGACTGTAGATCAGTTTATTTTGCAGACGCAGAAGGATGCTGCTGGCGATAATAATTTTTTGACACAACAAAATGAGCAATTATTGGATGCTCAGATCCCAGCCAATCTTAGTCCTGCTCAGAGAGCTGCAATAAAGCAGCAAGCGATGGAGAACTTTTCTAATGCCGAGTCACAGCTTTCGAAAAAAAATCAAGAATTAATTCTTGTCGCCGGAAGAGCTCAATTTTCTGATCTAACAGGGACAGTTTTAACGGGCAGCGAAAAAATATCTGATATATTTACAGGTCTTGTTAATAATAAAATAGATCAATATTTTAATCCCGGCATGAGTGGGGAGGAAAAAAACCCAACGTTCTCAATGATTTTGGCGGCAGTTCTCTTTTTGACAATATATCCAATAGGTTCTGTCATGAGCATACTATGGTTTTTGATTGTTAAATTTGTGGTGCTTGTTTTACTTAAAACAAAAGTGCTTGGCGTGAAAACAGTCGCTGTTTCAAAGGAAATTTTGGAATAGTGGTGCCTAAAAAAACTTTTTCAATTAGCACTCCCACCAAGGGATTGCTAATTTTTTTATTTAGTTGTAATATGTATTGGTAAGAAAAATATAGGAGCGCAATCCCAGCACCAAATTCCAAGTTATATTTAATGGTATGATTGGAATTATTGCACGGAATCGCCTCCGGCTTAGATTGTATTAATAGTATGTTTTAATTAAAGAATTGGTGCGGGACGCTCATTTTTGTAGCTTCTCGTTCCTCAAAGACAAAAATGGCGGATTATTATAAAACTCTAGGTGTTGATAAAAATGCTTCTGATGATGAGATCAAGAAGGCTTATCGTAAGTTGGCGCACAAGCATCATCCGGACAAATCTGGTGGAGATGCGGAAAAATTTAAGGAAATAAATGCAGCCTATCAAGTGCTTTCAGATAAGTCCAAGCGTCAGCAATATGATCAATTTGGATCAAATTTTGATCAAAGGGGAGGGGGTGGTCAAGGTTTTGGTGGATTTGATTTTTCTGGTTTTCAACAAGGATTCAATGGTCAAGGCTTTGATTTTGGTGAAGGATTTGAAGATATTTTTTCTGATATTTTTGGAGGAGGATCAAGCAGGGCAAATAATCGCAAAGCCGGGAGGGATATTCAGGTTGATGCAGAAATAACTTTCGAAGAAATGGTTTCGGGTGTTGGGAAAGACTTTTCACTTCGCCGTTTGTCGCAATGTGATTTGTGCAAAGGATCAGGAGGAGAACCTGGTTCCAAAGAGGAAACTTGTCAAACTTGCAAAGGAGCAGGGCAGGTTCGTCAAGCATCAAGAAGTATCTTCGGTTCATTTTCTCAAGTTGTTACTTGTCCAACTTGTCATGGTGCAGGCAAAACATTTACGCAAAAATGTCATAAATGTGGTGGGGAAGGCAGAGTAAAAGAACAGCAAAATGTGCATGTGGATATTCCTGCTGGGATTAGCAATGGTCAGACAATTTCTGTCCAGGGACAAGGAGAGGCTGGCGAAAGAGGTGGTCGTAGTGGAGATTTGTTTATTAATGTTCATATCAAGTCACACGGGCGTTTTGAAAGAAAAGGAAATAATCTTCTTTCTGTCGAGCATGTCACATTTTCTCAAGCAGTCTTTGGCGA
Source organism: Candidatus Moranbacteria bacterium GW2011_GWE2_36_40 (assembly GCA_000991645.1). GTDB lineage: Bacteria > Patescibacteriota > Minisyncoccia > Moranbacterales > GWC2-37-73 > UBA12068. The sequence continues at coordinate 17,515 of LBRX01000012.1, read as the reverse complement.
TAAAATTGAAGTAAAAACAATTGATGGAAGCGTTAAGATGAAAGTCCCTGCGGGAACTCAGTCTGGAGAAATTTTTCGCATAAAAGGTCATGGTGTTCCTGAATTAAACAGAACCGGTTATCGTGGTGATCAATTGGTAACGGTTGTGGTGGATGTTCCAAAAAATCCAACGCGCGAACAAAAAAGAATCATGGAAGATCTGAAAAAAGTCGGCTTATAAAACATTTCAAAATTTTTTCAAAAAATGTCCCAATCACGGGACATTTTTTTATGGAAAACAAAAACTTTTTAGAAATTATGATTTGCGCATGATCCAAGAAAAGAGTTATAATGGAATAAATGGTTGAGAAAATGCGTAAGTTCTAATACTAACCAAAATTATAAAAATATAAAAATAATGTCAAAAAAAAGCTTAGAAAATCTTTTTGCTCCAGCTTCAATCGCAATTGTTGGTGCTTCAAATAAAAAAGGTAAAGTTGGAACCGTTATTACGGACAATATTTTGAAACTTGGCTATAGGGGTCAAGTATATCTTGTCAATCCTTCTTATAAATTATTGAAGCTCAAAAAATGTTACTCATCTTTGTCATTGATTGAAAAAGATGTTGATGTTGCCATTATTGCTGTTCCGGCAAAATTCGTGGTTGGAGTTATACGTGAAAGTGCGCGTAAAATTAAAAATTTTGTTGTTATTTCAGCTGGATTTTCTGAGATTGGGCAGGAGGGAGAAAAACTAGAGAAGGAATTGCAAGAACTTTCAAATACGCATGGCCTTAATATTTTGGGACCAAACTGTTTGGGATTTATTGTCCCCGGATTGAAATTGAATGCTTCTTTTGCCGGAGGGATGCCAGAAGTTGGAAATATTGCTTTTATTTCGCAATCTGGCGCTCTGGCTGTGGCCTTGATGGATAAAGCAAAACAAGAGAATCTCAGCTTTTCAAATATTGTTTCGGTTGGTAACAAGATGCAGTTGGCAGAATCTGAATTATTGGAATATTTTGCCAACGATAATCAAACAAAGGTTATAGGAATGTATTTGGAGGGTATTAAGGATGGTCAGAAATTTATTGAAACTGCAAGGAGAGTTTCCAGAATAAAACCGGTTGTTATTTTAAAGGCGGGCAAAACTGAAAAGGCGCAACTTGCAATTTCTTCACACACTGGCGCATTGGCTGGCAGTGATGAAATTATGGACATAGCTTTTGAAAAATCAGGCATAATAAGAGCTGATGATTTGGAAGAATTTTTTGATTTGCTCATGTTTATTTCATTTGTCGATGCTCCGAAAAATAATAAGGTCTCAGTAATAACAAATGCTGGTGGTGCTGGTGTTTTAACAACAGATGCTTTTAAGGATAAAGAAGTTGTTTTGGCTGATTTTTCAAAAAAAATCAAAGAAGAAATTAAAAAGTCTTTGCCACCTGAATCATCAGTTGAAAATCCTATTGACTTGCTTGGTGATGCTGCTGCTGACAGATACAAAGCGGCCTTGGATGTCTTGAGGGATAAAAACATTGGCACTCATATTTGCGTGCTTACTCCACAACAACAAACTCCAGTGGAAAAAATTACTGAAACTATAATTGAAAATAAAAAAAATAGTGCCAATGTTTTGATGACTATTTTTATTGGCGGTGATCGAATAAGAAAATCACTTGCTGATTTGAAAGAAAATTTTATTCCAAATTTTGGAAATCCTGATAGTGCTGTTAGGGTTTTGGATAAATATTATAAGTGGAATGTTTTCAAGAAAAATAAACAAAAATCTGAAAAGCCAGGCATTAACATTGTTCGTAAAAAGGAAGTTTCAAGCATAATAGCTGGGGCTTTTGAAGAAAAAAGAAGCGCCTTGTATTTTTCTGAAGCAGCAATTGTAATGAAAAAGTACGGAATAACTCCAGTTGAGTCTTTGGAACTTTTGCCAGGAAAAAATATTTCTGAAACAGGACAATATCCAGTTGTCTTGAAAGTTGATAGTGATAAAGTTTTGCACAAATCTGACAAGCAAGCCCTGGTTCTCAATATCAAAAATTTTTCAGAATTAGAAGTTGCCGTGCAAAGATTGCAAAAAGATTTTCCAATGGAGCGTTTGATCATTCAGCCAATGAATGGAAAATTTGCAGAACTTATCTTGGGTATAAAAAGAGATGAAATTTTTGGTCCGGTTATTGTCTATGGTTTGGGTGGAATTTATACAGAGGTATTCAAAATGGTAAATTTTATGATTCCACCAATGTCCAAGGAGAGAATAAAAACCGAGATACTGCAGAGCAAAATAAGTTTTCTTTTTCAAGGTGTTCGTTCTCAAAAGAGTGCTGATATTGATGAATTTGTGAACATAGTGCATGGTTTGATGGATTTTGCATTGGAAAATGAGGATGTGCGTGAATTTGATATCAATCCGCTTTTTATAAATACGGATGGACAAAAATCTGTTGCTGTAGATATTAAAATAATTTTATAATTTCATAAAAAATAAAACATTATGGAAAACAAAAAACGAAAAATCCTGATTGTTGATGATGATATCGAACTTCAGGAAATGTATGCAGAAATTCTTCAAAACGCAAATTTTGAAGTTATTTTGGCAAATGATGGTATCGAAGGTTTGGACAAGGCAACCAAGGAAATGCCTGATGTTATTTTCACTGGAATAGTTATGCCTCGCATGGATGGTTTTTCCATGATTGAATCGCTCAAAAAAATTGTCATGACTTCTGCGATTCCTGTTGTGATTTCTTCTCACATGGGGAGAGAAGAAGACAAGGCTAGAGCCAATGAACTTGGCGTAAAAGATTTTATCATAAGAGGAATAACTCGTCCTGTTGAAGTTATTGAGCGCATCAATGCATTGTTCACTGAAATTGGAAGTGAATATAAATTAGAATTTAATCCAACTGCTCTGGATGCTCAAAGACTTGCAAAAGAATTTAATTTTCAATCAAATTTTAAATGCTTGGAATGTGGCGAAAGTCTTGTGCTGGATTTGCGCTTAATAAACACTCAGAACAGGGCGATGGAAGCGAAATTCGTGTGTTCTCACTGTGGATCATTTGCAAAATGATTAACTTGTATAAAGCTTGGTAAGTATGTATCATTAAAAGACTCGTTGTTTTTTGTTTGAAATTCCAAATTAAATATAATTGCATATTAATCCGTTATGGCTAAATGGTCGTTTAATGATTTAAATGAATCAGCTCAAATTCTGTCTTCTTCAAAAGAAATAGACATTCATCCTTTGATAGCACAACTACTTTTTTCACGAGGCATAAAAACAGAAAAAGAAATTCGTGAATTTATCGCACCAGATTATCAAAGAGATTCTTTTGACCCTTTTGCTTTTGAGGACATGGAGAAGGTTGTTGCAAGAATAGATAAGGCTCGAAAAAACGATGAGATGGTTGTTGTTTTTGGTGACTATGATGCAGATGGCATAACTTCATCTGCAATTATCAAGCAAACACTTGATCTTCTTGAAATTAATTCCTTTGTCTATATTCCTGATAAGCGAACTGAAGGATATGGAATGAATGTTGAGGCTATTGAAAAGTTTGCGCAAAAAAAAGTTGCTCTCATAATAACGGTTGACTGCGGAATTACAAATATTATTGAAACAGAGAAAGCCTTGGAGCTTGGAATAGATGTGATAATAACAGATCATCATCATGTTCCAGAAATACTTCCTGCTGCTCATGCAATCATAAACCCTCATGCTAAAAATGCTGAAAAATATCCTTTCAAGGATTTGGCTGGAGTCGGAGTTGCGTTTAAGGTTGTGCAAGCAATTTTTCAAAGGCTTATGCCAGAAAAGATGCAACTTTCAAAGTGGATGCTTGATTTGGTGGCGATTGGAACCATTGCCGATTGCGTTCCTCTTATTGGAGAAAACAGGCTTTTTGTAAGGTATGGTTTGATTGTTCTTTCAAAAACACGACGCACTGGTATTAATGAGCTTTGCGCTGTTGGGAGAATCATGATTGACGAGGATGTTATTCCTGACACCAAAAAAGTTTCTTTTTATATTGCTCCTCGCATCAATGCTGCTGGAAGAATCAATCATGCAAATCTTGCCTATGATCTCATTATGGAAAACAATGTTGTCGCTGCACGTGATTTTGCTTTGGAGCTTGAAGAAAGCAACACAGAAAGACAAAAAATTACGCAAACAGTGGTGGATGAAGTAAAAATTTTAGCAGAGAACATGTTCGCTGAAAAGAAATTTATTTTTGCAATTGGAGAACATTTTCCGATAGGTGTTGTGGGCTTGGTGGCAGGAAAAATTGTTCAACAATTCAACAAGCCAACTGCTATTTTTCAAAAAGGAGAAAAAATAAGCAAAGGATCTTTCAGGAGTATTCCTCAAATTAATATTATTGAAACCATAGAACAGTGTGGTAAATTACTTGAAAAACACGGGGGTCACTCTCAAGCTGCTGGAGTTTCTGTTGCCAATGAAAATCTTGAAAAATTTTATGAAAAGATGGATTTTTTGATAAATGAAAAGCTTGATGGTGTGGATTTGGTTCCTGAAATAAAGGTGGATGCTGAACTTGATGTGGAAATTATCAATTTTAAATTTTTGGAAGATTTGGAAAAATTAAAACCCTTTGGCCAAGGCAATGACGAGCCAATTTTTGCAATACGTAATTTGATCGTTAGAGAAAAGCGTGTACTTGGGAGCGGAAACAAGCATATTAAATTTTTTCTTTCTCCAACCAATGGAGAACCAAAAATATTTGAAGCCGTTAGTTTTAATGGTTTTGAAAAATATCAAAGCATAAAAGAGGATGACGTGATTGATGTTCTTTGTAATGTGCAAAAAGATGAATGGAATGGAAATAAAAAGATACAGTTGATGATTGTTGATATAAAAAATGCAAGTTTATAAGGTAAAAAGTTCATAAGGTTCATAAAGAAAATGCAAAAACAACCTTATAAACATTACAAACTTTAAGAACTTTATAACTAATGATATGCGCATAGCATTTGTTCATGATTATTTGGTGCAATATGGGGGAGCTGAGCGAGTGCTTGAATGTCTCACCGAGCTTTATCCTTACGCGCCAATTTATACAATTTTGCATAACAAAGATGCGATGCACGGTGTTTTTGAGGATAAAAGAATTTATACATCATATCTTCAAAATTTTCCTTTTGCCCGCAGGTGGCATCGGATCTTTCCTCTTCTGATGCCCCCGGCTATCGAACAATTTGATTTCTCCAATTATGATGTGGTTGTTTCTGATTCTTCAAGTTATGCCAAGGGAATAATTACCGGGCCAAACACTCTGCATATCTGTTATATGCACACACCAATGCGTTATGCTTGGGATGATTGCCAAAAATATACGCGCGATTTTTATTTTCCACATCTGGTTAAAAAACTTATTCCGTTTGCAATGAATTATATTCGACTTTGGGACAAAGTTAGCGCTGACAGAGTCGATGTTTTTATTGCTAATTCTAATTTTGTGGCACGTCGTATTAAAAAATATTATCACAAAGATTCAATTGTTATTCATCCTCCTGTGGATACAAATAATTTTTCAGTTCAAGTATCCAATTCGAATGAAAACCCGCCTCGCGTCGACGAGCGAACGTCTTCGCGAGTCGAGGCAGGGTTCTTTCTTATGGTAGGCAGGCTTATCGCATATAAAAGACATTCTGTTGCTATTAGAGCTTTTAATGAAATGAAATTGCCACTCAAAATCATTGGTCGTGGACCGGAGCTGAAAAGGTTGCAAAAAATTGCAGGACCAACTATTGAATTTTTGGGGCGTGTTGATGATGAGCAACTTAAAAAACACTATGCGGAATGTCAGGCTGTTATCTTTCCGCAAGAAGAGGATTTCGGTATTGTGGCAATTGAAGCTCTTGCTTCAGGAAAGCCCCTCATCGCATTTCGTGGCGGAGATATCCCAGAGCATATGGAAGAAGGGAAGATGGGAGTGTTTTTTGACAAACAAAACAGCGAGGACATTATTGATGCTGTTCAGCGATTTGAAAAATTATCATTCGATGCAAATTACATCCGCTCCAAAGTTCTAAAGTTCGATCGTGAAATTTTCAAGGAAAAAATGAAAACTTTTATCGAGAGTAGGGTTGAAGAGCATAAAAATCAACTTTAAATTTTAAATAAAAAACGGACACTATCACGAGTTTCGTGATAGTGTCCGTTTGTTCGCAGGAGTTACTCGATTTTGTCGAGGCGGTTCTCCTGGAAGGATGGGTATTTATGTTTTGTTGCAGTCCATAAAATTCTTACGGACTTTCCTTCTCGCTGGATTGTCTGAAGGTTTTTTCTGTGAGAATCCATGTTTGTTATGTTTTCCATGTATTCTGTCTTGCCGTCAAGCCTCTCCTGCTGAACCGCCTTGTTGCCAACAACCACTATTTTCCCTTCAGTGGTTATTGTTCCAGTGATCACCTCATCTCTTGTGAGATAGAAGCCAATAACTAGACCCAGTATTGCTGCTACGATTGATGGAATAAGCATTTTTAGGCTGATCATGAGTAGTCTCCTTTTGGCGTTTTGCCAGTTGTTTTTTTTGCCTATAAATAGGCTTTTTTTGATATTCACTTGGGAAATCAACTACAACAATCTATTATACTCCTTTTTCGTCAAAAAGTCAATATTGGCTGATGATGCGCTTTGGAGTATGATGAAGTAACCTGTTAAAGTGTTTAATTCGATATTTTCCTCTCCTTAGATAAGGAGAGGATTAAGGTAAGGTTTGAGATAGGCATTGCTCAAACCCCTCTGCCTTTCAGGCATCTCCCCTCATCTGAGGGGAGAATGATATGGAAGAAAACTTTTTATGCGCATTGGAATTGACATACGTTGCCTGAGTGACGGAAAAAGAACCGGAGTGGAGGAATACACCATCAATTTGTTGGAGAATCTTTTTGAATTGGACAAAAAAAATCAGTATATTCTTTTTTTAAATTCATATAATGACTCTCATTTTGATGAGCGTATTTTTTCGCATTTTAAAAATGTTAGTGTGAAACGTTTTAATTATCCAAACAAATTATTAAATCTTTGTTTTTGGTATTTGCGTTGGCCTCATGTGGATAAAATGCTGGGGGGAGTTGATCTTTTCTTTATGCCCAATATTAATTTTGTTGCACTTTCTGCAAAAACAAAATTGATTCTCACAATTCATGATCTTTCCTGGGAAATTTTTTCTGAAACATTTTCACTCAAACGTCGCGCTTGGCATCACTTTATTAATCCTCGTAGTCTTTGTCGCCAGGCAGATCATATTATTGCAGTTTCTGATTCTTCCAGGAATGATATTGTTGATCGCTACAAAATTTCTGTGCAGAAGGTTGAGAGAATTTATAATGGAATTTCTGATGAGATCATCAAGCTTGATCGTAATGATCCAAAATTAATAGAAGTCAAGGAAAGATATCATTTGCCTTTTAATTTCATTTTCTATCTTGGAACTATTGAGCCACGAAAAAATATTCCTGCAATTGTAAAAGCTTTTGATCAACTAAAATCAATAGGGAGTCCAAATCTGGAAAAATATAAATTAGTGATTGCTGGTGGAATGGGATGGAAAATTGGGGATATCTTGGACACAATGCGTGGCGCAAAATTTACCAAGGACATCATTTTTACAAGTTGTATCACAAATGAGGACAAGGCTGCTGTCTACACCCTGGCTTCTCTTTTTGTTTACCCTTCGCTTTTTGAAGGTTTTGGAATTCCAGTGCTGGAGGCAATGCGTTGCGGTGTTCCCGTGATAACTTCAAATTGTAGTGCGCTGCCGGAGGTTGTTGATGAAGGAGGTCTTATGATTGATCCTGATAAGCCAGATGAATTGTATTTGGCAATGAAGGAAATCCTGTTGGACAGAGATTTTGCAAATGAGATCTCTTCACGTGGTCAAAGGCAATCAATCAGATTCAATTGGCGCACTTCAGCCCGTCAAACACTGGGGATTTTTGAAAAATTTGATGAGTGATAATTTGTGATATAATATTATTAAATATTAAAACAACTATTAAAAGAATTAGATTTAAATCCATATATCCATTTATGGATTCAGCGTGTTTTTTTTAATGTTAATTTATTGGGATTCTATATTTTTTAATTGTCAATTTTTATGTTTAGCGCGATTATCGTAATATTTGGACTAATTATTTTTGAAGTTATCAGCAGTATTGATAATGCTATTGTTAATGCACATGTTCTCAAAACATTGCCTGAAAAACAAAAAAAGTTTTTTTTATTGTGGGGAATGTTGATCGCTGTTTTTCTGGTGCGAGGAATTTTACCTTTTTTAATTATTTGGTTGGTTAATCCAGCCCTTTCATTTGTGGAGGTTTTTCGCTTCGCTTTTTCTGGTGACTCGAGCATTTCAGAATATGTTGAAAAATCAAAACCACTTCTTTTGCTTGGTGGGGGAGTATATTTGTATCTTGTGGCTTTGGCTTGGCTTTTTTTGGAAGAAAAAAAGTATGCCTTTTTGGTTGAGCACTTTATTCACAGAAAAAGTGCTTGGTTCTATGCCATTTCATCGATCTCACTAACCGCCATTATTTATATTTCACTTAAAATTGATCCAATCCTTGCTCTTTCTGCCACTATTGGCTCCACAGCATTTTTTATTACAGATGGCTTCAAAAAGAATGCTGAAGAAAAAGAAAAAGAATTGATGTCGGGGAAAAGCGGTATGGGTGCTTGGAGTAAGGTGCTTTATCTGGAAGTTTTGGATGCTTCTTTTTCGATTGACGGAGTGATTGGAGCTTTTGCATTTACAATTTCAGTGCCTCTTATTTTGATTGGGAATGGTATTGGTGCAATCGTAGTTCGTGAGTTTACAATCCGTGGAATGGATATAATCACAAAATTTGCTTATCTTAAAAATGGTGCGATGTACTCGATCGGTTTTCTTGGTGCCATTATGATTTTGGAATCTTTTGGACAGCACTATCCTTTCTGGTTTGCTCCAATGAATACATTGTTATTGCTTGCAATTTTTCTATATCTTTCATATCGAGAACTACAACTTGCCAAGGCCTAAGTCCTAGTTGAATCTCAAAAACTGAAAAATAACTTTTTTTCTTGGTGAAAAAATGGTAAAATATAAATAACTAACAACAAGCAACTGGTAACCAATAACTAATTTTGGAATTCAGAAATGCATTTGTTGTAAGTTGTAAGTTGTAAGTTGTAAGTACTTCATGAAGATTGGAATTGATGCGCGTTTTTTTGGTCTTGGAGGCAAAGGCCTGGGACGTTATACGCAAAAACTTATTGAACACTTGGAAACGATTGACATCGAAAATCAATACGTTGTTTTTTTGCGCAAAGAAAACTTTGATGAATATCAACCTTTTAATAAAAATTTTACCAAGGTGTTGGCAGATTATCGCTGGTATTCTTTTTCTGAGCAAATTTTGTATCCAAGATTGTTGGCAAAATACAAATTTGATCTGATGCATTTTCCACATTTCAATGTGCCTCTTTTGTATCGAAAAAAATTTGTTCTAACGATTCATGATCTTATTTTGATACATTTTCCGACTCTGCGTGGAACAATGTTGAATCCAATTTGGTATTGGATAAAATACGCTGCATATAAATTGACAATCGGTAGTGCAATAAAACGCTCAGCGGCAATAATTGCTGTTTCTGAGTTCACAAAAAACGACATTATTGGTCAATACAGTGAAGCGACAGGGAAAATATTTGTAACATATGAAGCAAGTGACAATCTGTGTCGAATTTCTAGTGTGAGTCCCAACCAGATTTTGGAAAAATATGGTATAATTAAATCGTATTTGTTGTATGTTGGAAATGCTTATCCTCACAAAAATTTGGAAAGCTTGATTGATGCATTCGAGCTTATTTTGGAAGAATTTCCTAATTTGCAGTTGGCCTTGGTTGGGAAGGAAGATTTTTTTTATGTACGTTTGAAAAAATACGTTATAAAAAACAATATTTCAAATGTGCATTTTTTGGGGTTTGTGCCGGATCAAGATTTGGATGTTTTGTATCGCTTTGCTCAGGCATATGTTTTTCCATCGTTGTATGAAGGTTTTGGTCTGCCACCACTTGAAGCAATGGCCAAGGGTGCTGCGGTTGTTTGTTCTGATCATGCTTGCATGAAGGAGGTCTTGGGAGAAGCAGCTTTATATGTTGATGCCAACCCTCCAGTGGGTGGGAAAAATTTTGCCAAAGGTGTGGAACTTATTTTAAACAACAAAGAGATAAAAGATCGCCTAATTGAAAGGGGTTATGAAAGAATCAGAAAATATAGCTGGGAAAAGATGGCGAATGAAACGCTTTCAATATATTTGAATGTTAGAAATAAAAAATAAAAAGCAAAGTATAGTCTTGAAGGATTATGTCTAAGAATAGAATTATTCCTCAGATGTTTGATGTTAGGCCAGTTGATGAAACTGGTGATTTGGATTGGAAAAAAATAAAATCAGTTTGTCCTGAAAAAAATGATTTCAGAAAGAATGTTTTGAAAAAAAAGGAAGAAACAAAACGTCAAAAAGAACAGCAGCGTTTTTTGCAGTTGGAGCAGCAGAACATCTTTTTTGAAAAAAATGAAATTGCACGTCGCAAGCAAGAGGAGCAATTAAAAATTGAAAATCAACGCAGGGAAGCTGAATTTTTGGCTGCCAAATTGATGGAAGAACAAAAACGGACATTAATCTTGGAAAATGAAAAAAAACGTTTGGAACGTCAGCAGCAAGCAGTCATGGAAAAAATTCACAAAATACACAAAGGAAAGGAGCAAGAAATTATTGCGCAAAAAAGAATAAAAACCATTGAAAAAGAAGAATCAATAAGAATTCAAGCTCTCAAACAACAAGAAGAGTTGAAAAGAGCAGCTGAATTTAATCGAAAACAAAGTCAGGCATATCAAGAATTTGTCTTGGAAGAAAAAAGGAAGAGAGAGTTGTTGCAGGCCCAATGGCTTGAAAATGAGTTGAGAGCTGAAGCAAAAGCTCGTCTTGAACAGGAATTGGTGGCAAAAAAAATAGCAAAAGCAAAAAAGAGGGAAAACCTTAGAAAAAAAATATTTGGCAGCAAAAATAGTCAAGATTACTTTTCATTCAATGATCTTTTTTCTAAAAATAGGTTACCATTCCAATTTAACATAAATAAATCACTTGGAACTTTTGCATTGGTTTCCATGTTTGTTTTTGTTGGTATTGGCGGAATTACATATGTCAGTAAGGGTGCTGGAATCAAGGGGCGTGTTTTGGCTTCAAGTGCAGATGGTCTTGCAAATCTTAATTCTGCTATTGGAGAAATTAAAAATCAAAATTTTGAAAATTCATCAAATCATTTTTCTGAGGCGTATGCAAATTTTTCCAATGGTGCTGATGAGCTTGACACTATGGGTGGTATTTTGATTGATGCTACGCGCTTTGTTCCATTTGTTTCAAAAATTTCTTCCGGAAAAAATGCAGTTGAGGCTGGCAAACATTTTTCTGCCGCAGGAAAGTCAATTAATGAAGTTGCAAGAATTTCATCTCAATTTAAAAATACTGAAAGTGGTGTATCTTCAAAAGACATTTCCTTGTTGGATGTTCTTGAAAATGCCAAACAAAATATTGCCAAAGCAAAAATTGAACTTGATGCAGCGCAACAAAACATAGACCGCATTTCTATTGATGATCTTCCTGTTGATAAACAGCAAAAATTTTTACTATTGAAGCAGAGCCTTCCGGAGCTAAGAAGCTCTTTGGATTTTTTTCTAAATAATAGTCAGATTTTTGTTGATTTGTTAGGAGGTAATGGACCAAGAAAATATCTTTTCTTGTTTCAAAATAATTCTGAAATGAGGGCTACTGGCGGCTTTATTGGAAGTTATGGTTTGATCGATATTGCCAATGGTCATGTGAAAAAGTTTTTTATAGATGGAATTTTTAATCCGGATGGGCAGCTTCGTGATAAAATTGTTCCTCCTGCTCCAATTCAAAAAATATCAGCAAATTGGAGCATGCATGATAGCAATTGGTTTGCTGATTTTCCTTTGTCAGCAAAAAAATCAATTTCTTTCTATGAAAAAACTGGTGGTCCAACAGCTGATGGTGTAATAACATTGACACCAACCATGATGCAAAAACTTCTAGAAATAACTGGTCCAATTGAAATGCCTGAATATGATGTTACTTTGAATAGTGAAAATTTTGTTGAATTGACACAAAATGAAGTTGAAGTTGAATATGACAAGCAAGAAAACAAGCCAAAAAAAATCTTGTCTGATTTGGCACCAATGGTTTTAGAGAAATTGCTCAGCAGTAAAAATATTGAAACAATTTCGAAAACTGCAGCAGCTTTGCTTGAAGGATTGGAGGAAAAACACATTTTGTTGTATTCAGAAAATGTGCAGTTGCAAAAAATAATTTCGCAACAGGGTTGGTCTGGAGAAGTTCTGGATGCTTCAAGAGATTATGTTAGTGTTATTAATACCAATATAAATGGGTATAAAACAGATGCGATGATAGAAGAAACCATTCTTCATCAAGCTGAAATTCAAGAAGATGGATCGATCATTGATACTCTCACAATTACACGAAAGCATAATGGAGGAAATTCGGATTATGAATGGTTTAATAAGGTTAATGCTGATTATTTGAGAGTATATGTTCCAAATGGTTCAAAACTTTTGGAAGTTAGCGGTCAGACTCGTGAAACAAGCAAACCTCCCTTGGACTATGATGCACTTGATTTCAAGCGTGATATTGATGTGCAAAATCAAGAAAATTCCATGATTATTGATCAGTCATCTGGCACTCGTATTTATCAAGAAAGTGAAAAAACCGTTTTTGCAAATTGGGTATATGTTAGTCCACAAGAAACAGTTACTGTTGTATATAAATATCTTCTACCATTTAAATTGTTTCAGGTTTCAGTGAAAGATAAACAAGAAATAGATTCATATTCTTTGGTTGCACAAAAACAATCAGGCAGTATTGGGAGCAAATTTGTTTCACAGGTGCTTTATCCGAAAAATTATTCAGTCAAGTGGAATTTTCCAGTTGAATTTGAAAAAAACAATAATGGGTTAAAAGTGGAATCAACCTTGAAAACAGATCGATACGTGGCATTGCTTTTTGAAAAAAGGTAATGCAATAACTGGAATTGTCATTTGGATAATTTTAAGGTAAGATTTGCGAGTGAGTATAAAATTTTTCAAAAAGTCTAGTAGATATGATTAAAAAATTTGTTAACAGTAAGATATTAAACGAAAAGCCGACGCAATCAATCGCAGCAGCAGCTTTGATTATTTCCTTGGCTGGAGTCGCTAGTCGTGTTCTGGGACTTTTTCGTGATCGCATTTTGGCTGGTCAGTTTGGTGCAGGGGACACATTGGATGCCTATTACGCAGCTTTTCGTATTCCTGATCTGATTTATAATCTGATGATTGTCGGGGCTCTTAGTGCAGCCTTTATTCCTGTTTTTACTGAACTGATATCGGAAAAAAAAGAAGACGAAGCTTGGGAGCTTTCCTCTGGTATTCTTAGCTTGCAAATTTTGCTTGCAGGAACTGTTTCCATCGTTTTAGTGTTATTAGCTCCATGGCTCATGAAAATGGTGACTCCTGGGTTTACTGGTGCCAAAATGGAATTGACAGTGACTCTCACGCGCATTATGTTTCTCAGTCCAATACTATTGGGAATTAGTGGAATTATCGGAGGCGCGCTTGTTTCCTTTAAGAAATTTTTGATTTATTCATTGGCTCCCATATTTTACAATACAGGAATAATAATTGGCGCATTATTTTTTGTTAAACCATTTGGTCCTGCAGGTTTGGCTTGGGGTGTTGTGCTTGGCGCATTGATGCATTTGTTGATTCAATACCCATCAGTCAAATTTTCTGGATTTAGTTTTAAACCGATGTTTTTTGGTGCATGGAAAAATCCAAATGTTCGCAGAGTTCTTAGGCTTATGATTCCACGAACTTTAACAATCGCTGTAAGCCAAATTAATTTTACTATTATTACTATTTTTGCTTCAACTTTAGCCACAGGAAGTTTGGCAATTTTTAATTTTGCAAATAACATTCAGAGCGGACCACTTGGACTTTTTGGAATATCTTTTGCGATTGCCGTTTTTCCAACGCTAAGTGCTTTTGGGGCAAAAAAAGAATCTGCAAAATTTGTCAGTGTTTTTTCCAGAACATTTAGACAAGTTTTGTTTTTTGTTATTCCGCTCAGCATGTTTTTGTTTGTGCTTCGTGCACAAACAGTGCGTGTGCTCTTGGGAACAGGAAAGTTTAATTGGGAAGACACCATCTTTACATTTCAAGTTCTTGGTATTATGGCAATAAGCTTGTTTGCTCAAGCACTTCTTCCGCTTTTGAATCGAGCATTTTATGCTCTTCAAAACACAAAGACACCTCTTTACATTGCCCTGGTAAGTGAGGCTATAAATATAACATTGGTTTTTCTCTTGCTCAGATCGGGAACAGTTTTTGGAATTTCTGAAACACTGGTTTCTGCCAAGATGATGAACTGGTGGAATCCGGTGTTTGGTTTGGCGATTGCATTTTCTGTTGCAAGTGTGGTGAATATGATTTTACTTATTATATATTTGCGAAAAAATTTACCAAACATGGACGGAAAAAATATTTTTAATTCAACAACTCGAATTATTGCAGCCACTTTCATTGCGGGAATTGTTACTCAAATCAGTAAATATATTGTTGGAACCAGGGGGGAATTAGACACTTTTGTGGAAGTCCTTGCGCAGCTTATAATCTCAGGCGGTGCTGGTCTCGCAGCATTTTGTTTGGCAAGTTATTACTTTAATGTCAAAGAATTCTTTCAATTCACAGATTCAATTACTAGAAAAATATTTCGAGCCAAAAAAATTATCACTGAAGACACTGCCGAGGTTACCGGCGTAGGAGAGTAGGTAGCTTGTTAGTCCGCCAGTTGGCGGATTTTTAGCTTCTTAGTGAATGCAAAATAGAGCAGGTGGATTGGGCTTCAATACCGCGTAAATTTAGCATACCCTTTACAGAACAGTCAAAAGGTGCTATAATTACAAATTGTCATATTGATGACAAAATTTATTTAAAATACTGGGAGGTAGAAAATGAAAGTTTTTCAAATCGTGATTGTGGCGCTGGTGGGTGTCAGTTTGTTTATTGCTTCGCCGTGCCATGCTGATGATCTCGAGAATATTAGACTAAGGCTTCAGAATGAAGCTAATATTTCCGAACCTCAACTGGTAGAGCTTATTGCTAACGAATCAATATTGGAACTGGAAGGTTTAATGGAACCAGCAATAGGGTCAGCAGAAGAAGTTATTCAGCTTCTGATGGCGTTCGGTATTATTGAGCGTCAACAATTTTGGCTTGAATATAAGCTAAATCAGCAGAGTTGTAAGGATTTTTCAGGAAATATTAGGCTGCAAGAAGGAATGCAGTCTGAAAACTTTTCAATAAAAAATCTCCGGCAAGAGCCAATTGCTGGAAAATGAACATGTTTTTGTCTTGCGGCTTCCACTATATATTTGTGGAGGCCGCTTTTTCTTGCTTAAAACCGTCTTTATGTGTACTATTAATAAAGTAAAAATATTTATTCTAGTAGTGAAAATTTAAAATACGAACAATGGATAATCAGAAAAACGTTAGAAATTTTTGTATAATCGCGCACATAGACCATGGAAAGTCGACTTTGGCTGACCGTCTTTTGGAAGTGACAAAAACCGTGGAAATGCGAAGGATGAAAGAGCAGTTACTGGATCAGATGGATTTGGAAAGAGAGCGTGGAATTACGATAAAATTGCAACCTGCCAGAATGAATTATTCAAGCGAAGGCGTTGATTATGTTTTAAATTTAATTGATACGCCAGGGCACGTGGATTTTGGTTATGAGGTGTCGAGGTCTTTGGCTGCCGTGGAAGGCGCAGTGCTGTTGGTGGATGCTACCAAGGGTGTGCAAGCGCAAACACTTTCTAATTTGTATTTAGCAATAGAGCAGAATCTGGAAATTATTCCAGTGGTAAACAAAGTTGATTTGCCAAATGCTAATGTGGAAAAAACAAAAAAGGAAATCATTCATATCTTGGGTTGCAGGGAAGAAGAAATCTTGGAAGCTTCAGGAAAAACTGGTATTGGCATTGATGGAATCCTGAGAGCAATTGTGGAAAAAATTCCAGCGCCGAGGGGAGATAGAGAAAAGCCACTTCGTGCTTTGATTTTTGATTCAAAATATGACACATACAAGGGTGTGCTTGCCTATGTACGCATTGTGGATGGACATGTAAAACGCGATGATGAAATTCGCATGATGGCTTCTGAAAAAGAAAGTGGCGTAATTGAAGTTGGCTATTTCAAGCCGGAGCTTTTGGCTTCTGATATGCTGACGGCTGGAGATATTGGATATATTGCTACTGGATTAAAAAGTGTTGAACATTGTCGCGTTGGTGACACTATTACAGTTGAAGGCGACAGAACACATGTGACTGCACTTGATGGATACAAAGAAGTTCGGCCAATGGTTTATGCTGGACTTTATCCAATTGAAGGGGATGCTTACAACATGATGCGTGATTCTTTGGAAAAATTAAAACTAAATGATGCAGCTTTTGTTTTTGAGCCTGAAAGCAATCTGGCTTTGGGAAAGGGTTTTCGTTGTGGGTTTTTGGGTTTGCTTCATTTGGAAATTATTCGAGAAAGATTGGAGCGAGAATTTAACATTTCTCCAACCATTACAACACCAAGTGTTGTTTATGAAATAAAAAAGAAAGGTAATTATGAGATATTGAAAATTTATTCAGCATCTGATATGCCAGATCCATCGCAATTAGAAGAAATTTCTGAACCATATGTGAAGTTGGATATCATAACTCCAGCAACTTATTTTGGTGGGATTATGGAGCTCATGGGAACTTTGCGTTCAATGTATCTTAACACGGAATATATTGATTTGGAGCGAGTTTTGCTAAGTTTTGAAGTTCCATTGACTGATATTATTGTGAATTTTCATGACGATTTGAAAAGTGTTTCCTCTGGATACGCTTCAATGAGCTATGATTTGATCGGATATCGCGTGTCAGATTTGGTCAAGATGGATATTTTATTGGCAGAGGAGCCAGTTGAAGCATTGTCCAGAATTGTTCCGCGTGATTGGGCTCATCGCGAAGGAAAACGTATCGTTGAAAAATTGAGAGATGCAATTCCGCGTCATAATTTCGTTATTCCAGTGCAAGCTGCTCTTGGTGGAAAGGTTATCGCTCGTGAAACAATTAGGCCTTTCCGTAAAGATGTAATTGCAAAACTGTACGGAGGAGATGTGACACGAAAAAACAAACTTCTCGACAAACAAAAGAAAGGGAAAAAGAAAATGCGTAACATTGGAAAGGTTCAAGTTCCATCTGAAGCCTATCTAGCCGTCCTTAAGCGTTAGTAAAAATGTATTGTGGGACTGTTGCCAATTCCCCTGAAAAACTAAAACCTAGAATTATTGCAAAAACCCCCATTTTTACTGTATAATTAAGGCATAAACAGCTTAATTACAT
>LBRX01000011.1 GCA_000991645.1 Candidatus Moranbacteria bacterium GW2011_GWE2_36_40 | reverse complement strand
TATACAGCAGTTGTGGTAATTGTCAGTTTTGCTCCAATTCATCCCTGTGGGTCTTTGGGGACACCACAGGGAGTTCTTGTCGCAATGCCTTTAAAAAAATTTATGGCAACAAGTTGAAGTTAAATCTTATTTATGTTCCTTTAGAACAAAAACTACTTGCAGTTTTGAAATTTGAATCGGAGAAACAACAATAGCCTGTTGAAAAAGTCGATCATCTGTTTCATGAACCTCTTGAACTGTTCCAACAAAAAGTCCACGAGGAACCTCTCCTCCAATCCCAGAAGTAACTATGTTATCGCCAATTGACACGGAATCTGTTTGCAAAATCATGTCAAGAATTATTCCCAAGCCATATTCTCCTTTTAAGATTCCTTTTGTTCCATTCCCTGCAACCATTGAGTTTATAGTGCTTTGTGAATTTGTTAGAAGCACTATTTGAGAAGTTTTTGGTTCAACATGCTGAATCCTACCAATAAGAATACCTTTGGAAACAATCACGCTCATGCCTTCAGAAACGCCATCCTCACTGCCCCTGTCTATTTCAATCCAATTTCCCATTCCTTGCGAGTCTTGACCTATTACCCTAGCACCTATTAAATTCCATTGATCGCGTGGTAATAATTCCAATTGTGAACGCAAAATAATATTTTCTCTTTCCGCATCACGCAACATTGAGTTTTCTGCAATCAGTTCCATGTTATTAACAAGCAATTTTTTATTTTCATTTTTGAGCTGACCAATTGAAGAAAAAAAATCTCCCGCACCAGAAATTGTCATCGCTATAGAATATGAAACTCTCTGTAAGGGTGAAAAAACAAAATTTACCGCGCCACGCAGTGAGTCGAATGTTTCAAATGGAATAAAAAAAATAAGCACCACCAAAAAAAATGCAACGGATACAACTTTAAAAAGCTTTGTTCTGAAAATTTGTTGCATAGAATACGTTTCAACAATATTAGCGTTTATGCTTTTCTATTTAAAAGATTTCTCACGTTGATCTTCAACCAAAACATCTTTTAATGTTTCAAGATCCTCCAACACAATACCAATTCCACGAACAACAGCAGTCAATGGATCCTCCATCATTCTGACAGGCATCTCAGTTTGATTGGCAACCAATTTATCTAAACCTCTTATAAGCCCACCACCACCAGCCAAAATTATTCCTCGCTGCATTATATCCGAAAGCAACTCTGGAGGAGTTTCTTCAATAACAGTTTTGATATTATTTACTATTATTCTTATTGAACGAGAAATTGCATCTCTTATTTGCTCATCATTTACAATTGCTTCCTTTGGCAAGCCACTAACAAGATCTCGTCCTCGTACAGCAACCTTCATTTGTTCCTTAAGCGGATACGCACTACCTATTGCAATCTTAATATCCTCAGCACTTTTTTCACCAATAAAAAGATTAAATTCATCTCGACAATATCGAATAATATCTTCGTTCATTTCATCACCTGCCACACGAAGACTTCGCGCACTGACGATGCCACCCAAGGAAATAACTGCAATTTCAGATGTCCCTCCTCCAATATCAACCACCATATTTCCTTTTGCATCAGTAACAGGAAGACGCGCTCCAATTGCTGCTGCCATAGGCTCTTCAATCAAAAATGCTTCCCTGGCTCCCGCACTCATAGCAGCATCAATCACAGCCTTTTTTTCAACCTCTGTGATACGCGATGGAATACCAATCAAAACTCGCGGCTTCGGTGCAAAAGCAAAAGAATCTTTTCCAACTTTTTCAATAAAATATTTCAACATTTGAGTTGTTACCTCAAAATCACTTATCACGCCATCCACCAAAGGACGCGTAGCAACAATATGCCCAGGAGTTTTTCCAACCATTCTCTTTGCATCTCTACCAATTGCCAAAACCTGGCCAGTCCGCTTATTTATGGCAACAACCGAAGGCTCATTAATAACAATACCCTTGCCTTTGACATACACCAATGTATTTGCAGTCCCCAAATCAATACCGATATCCCTTGAAATATTGCCAAAAAAATTACCAAAAAGGTTCTGCCAAAAATCTTTAATTTTATCCACCATAATAAATGAAATATTGCTTCAAATTAACCTTTTTACCTTTTCGCATCATAGCCCGAATAAGGCCAGATGTCAAAAAAATGAAAATAAAAAATGCACAACAAAAACCATACGAACATAGGCATGCAACAACAGCTGTATTGCTTATCAAATTCTTATTCGTATTCTTATTTTTTGTTGTTTTTCAATTCAGCCAATTCTTTTTCTATTTTTTTGATTTCTTTCATTTCTTCAAGATCTCGTGAATCATTTTCTTTTATCTCTTCTTCGAGAAACACGATTTCTTTTTCATCCTTCTCCAAACGTTTTTTCATCATGAATAATTTGATAGCAATAGCGATTATAATCAACAAGAGAGCAGCGACGACACCCCAAACCCAATATTCCAAAGAAAGAAGCATTTGTTTGGCCTTATCCCACCTGGTATCAATAGATTTTCCAGCAACAATCAAATCTTGGCATTTTTTCTTGTATGGTTCAATATTGATACTGGCATTAAATTTATCATTGGTATCTTTGGTTTTTTCAAAAGATAACAAAGCTTTTTTGCACTGTGATTCATGAAGCAACCGCAATCCTTTTGAAAATTCAGTATTATAATTTCCTGATCCAAAATCAATATCATTATTTGTAATATTGAATTTTTTCACGCCATTTTGCACGACATCAATTGGAATGGCAAAAGCAAAATTATCGCCACCCGAGCCTTCCAAAATATTACTTTGGTATGTAATCATTCCAATAACTTCTCCTCTTTCATTCAATAATGGTCCACCACTTGATCCTTCTGAAATCTTGGCGTCAGTTTGAATCATGCTAAATTCCTTATTCTCAGAGTCCCTAATTGCACTAATAACACCCTGAGAAAAAGTTGAAACCAAGAGATTTTTATTGTTCAATTCTGCTGTTGATGGAAAACCAAAGACACCAATCTTTTCTCCAACCTTAAACAATGATGCTTGTCCAAATGGAAGTGCTGGAAGATTTTTTTGCTCAATCTTAATCAGCGCAACATCCATAAGATCTTTGTCAAAATCATTATTAATACTCACAACACTGATTGGGAAACCATCCGCAACAAGATCAACAACTTTTTCTTGCTTGGATGATGGATCAAGCACAACAATATTTTCTTTGAAATTAAAAACACCTTCTTTCATTAAATAGTCATTAATTTTTTTTCCATATTCCTCAAACTTCTCAGGCTCAGTAGTTTCTTGATTTACATCCAACGAAAAAAGTGTTGCATCCATGATGGCAGCTTGAGCAACCGAAGCAACAATTTCCAATTTGATCTGCTGATTTGAAATCACATGCGAATTGGTCAAAATATATCCATCATTACTCACAACAAAACCACTTCCATTCATATATTCATCAATTGGAATTTTTTTCTTTTCTCCACCACCTTCAATGATTGTCAATTTATCAAGATCCAAACTAAAAGGCTTAAAGATAGCCTCTCCTTGTATATGCTTTACAATCCTAACCACAGAAGGCTTACTAAGACTTACTAGTTCTTCCTGTGTAAATTTTTGCTCATCAGCAGCCTTGACTTTTTCAACACAAAAAACAAAACTAGCGATTGCAAACATCAGCATGAAAGCTGACAAAAAAATCTTACATCTATTTTTCATTGTTTAATTTTATTAACTTATATTTATATATTAGCATGTTTTAAACAAAAAAGAAACCTGAAAAAATCAGGTTTCTTTTGAAGAATTTTGAATTTGTACTATTTTTTCAATTTATTTGTATAGTTCAAATATGACGCATATCCCTTGTAGCTTTTATACATGTTGATAGCTGAAAGAGTTTGAGAATTTGGTTGAACTCTAAGCTTTCCACTCACAGTGTTGTATTTTTTGAAAACATTTTCGATTGCTCGAAACTTGGCAGGATTTGCTTTTTTAATAGAGGAAACTG
Organism: Candidatus Moranbacteria bacterium GW2011_GWE2_36_40; assembly: GCA_000991645.1. Classification (GTDB taxonomy): domain Bacteria; phylum Patescibacteriota; class Minisyncoccia; order Moranbacterales; family GWC2-37-73; genus UBA12068. Next base: position 16,789 of record LBRX01000011.1, on the reverse strand, counting down.
TACGGTATGCAGCTTGATGTTGAGGAGCATTAAATGCACTGAATTCAGCAACCTTTTTTTGAACAGTTGCCTGAGAAACTTTTTTACTGTTCTTTTTGCTATTTTTCTTCTTGTTTCTTTTTCTTTCTTCTTTTCTTCTTTCAGCCTTACTCTTATGAGAACCATTATCGTTGTTATCACTTCCATAACCAGCTGAAGCAGTTCTAATCAAAGAAAGACCCGTGCCACTAGCCACAATTGATGACACCACAAAAACTGCAACCATCAAAACACCTACTGTTGTTTGTACTTTTACTGAATTAAATTTCATAAAATATGTACTTAAAAAAAAATTATTAATATAACAATATCATCTTCCACTCTCATTTAATAATATACATCATTATCGATAAAATAGCAATAGCAGCTGTGCATAACTTTTTAACTCAAAACAATCTCATTTTCCAATCCTATACAATACTAGATCCAGACTGTGCAAAACTACTGAGATGCGGTCTGATTTCAGCCAATCATATTTGAGATTGTCAGTTCCCACCAAATCCTGGAAATGAATCACATATTCCACTTTGTTTGTTATGAGGAAATCAACGACTGCGTTCGCATCTCCGTTGTCCCGAATGATTTTGTCCAGCGCCAAATAGTCTAGATCACTTTCTTGGTCATAGACCGCCCCCACTTCCACACTGCGAGAAACAATCGCCTTTTCTCCAAAAAATCGGCGGGCGGGATTGGCCATCACGAGATTGTCATTGAAATTGAATGACATGTACCCATGCCAAGGCAAAACCAAAGCTGATCTTTTACGCTTATCCACCTCCATGATTTGTTTCGCTTCAACCCATGACTGCGGATACCAGACCGGTTTCAGTTGTCCGTGAAAACCGCCCCACATCAGAAAGCCCAGAAAAAATGGGATTAGGAATATAGCTGGCACGAGTATATTTTTAAAAGCAAATTTTTTCCTATCAAGAAAATCAAAAAAGTATGACAATCCCATTCCCGCGAGTGTCGCATAACTCAAAGCCAAAAAGCCTGTGAACTTTTGACTATCGCGGAATCCACTCCATAGCGGTACGTGCTCGAAAAACCACAAATTGAGATTGCGGAAAATTGTCTCCCCTGCGCCAGCTGAAAAAACCAAAGCTGAAAAGCCAATCGCTAGAAAGATAAGAGTCTTATTTTTCTGTTCTTTATCACGTAAGCCAATCACGCCTCCCAAGATGATCAATAGGACTAGGAGTGAAAAGGCTATCCAAAATGAGGCATTATCTTGTGGCCAGACAAAAGCCTGCGCCCAAGCTGTGCGTTCGCCCCAAAAACCATTCAAGGAAACGAGATTCAAAAGCGGATCAATATCCTTATATCCCCCCCCAGCAAAAGCCTCCCAGTGTTCGATGCCAAAGCGTTGTTCAAGCGGCGCCTGACGAGTCAAAGCCGGCACGAGCCAATAACTGCTTAATATTAAAAATATAACGCCTCCCAGCAAAATATTTTTCCACATCCGCCAAAAATTAATTTTATTTTTTTGGACTATTTCTCTGACCAATGCAAAAGCAAACCACACGGCTAGCAAAATTGCCGACATTACAAAAAAATGATTGGAAAAAACTCCCAGCAAAAACAGCCAGCCAAAAAGTTTCATGGCAGATTTGGAATCTTTCTTTTTTTGAAAGACAAAAAGGGAATGCAAAATTGGCGGTAAAAGAGCATAACCCCAGAGCACCAGCCATTGTCCGGCCAAGAGACGCGTATAGACAAAAGGATTGACCAGATATATCAAAGCGGAAAACCAACAGACAATTTTGTTTTTTACTCCCCCATGATCTCGCTCCAGCGAGATTTTACGTGGGCCAACAGGTAAATATTTAAAAGCTAGATAACCAATACTTGAAAATAGCGCCACCAGCATAACTTTTTGCACTATCCAAGCTGAAGTGAGAACGCTTGCCCAATGAATCAAATAGCTTAATGGCAAAAAAGCGCGAAAACTATCAGCATTAATAATCACGGGCATATACGGCATCCAATTCATGTCTAATGTCAATACAAATCCTGGCAAAAGCAGTTTCCACAAAATCCCGACAGACAAAGATAGAAATATAAAAATATTTTTATCCAACTTGAATTTTGGTTTCTTAAATTTAAAGTTTTCTATTTCAGCAGTCAGTCTCCTAGACAGACTTACTAATTTTTTCTCGTCAGTAAAATATTTTTGTACTGAGGCTATTTGTAATTTCTTAAATTTTAAATTTTTTATTTTATTTATTAAAGTAGGAAAATTAATTGCTTCTATTTTTTTAATCATTTTTCTCCAAAATAAACTATGCGAATTTGTTAAATCATTTCTTTCTTCCCTTTTAAATTCCACCATCTGCAAAACCACCGTCATCACCAAGAAGAAATAGGCAGAGACCGCCATAGTTTCCGCCAAAGTATCTTTCTTGAACGCAAGTAGAAATGGACAAGTCGCCAAAGATATTAAGGCCAGAATAGCGACGATGCGGTTTTCCCAACCATAAAAAAGAAAGGTCAAAAACAAAAGCCAATTCAAACTCGCAGAACAACCCCAAGCAAAATACGCGGTCACAACCAAAGCCAGCAGAAAAAATCCTCTGAATTTCTTTTCTCGAACATCAGAAAATGCCTTGGCGAAAGCTTTGTTCAGACTTTCCACTACCAGAATTAAAAATTTCCTTATTTTATCTTGAAACATACCATTTAATGGTTTTAATTATTTTCCTTTCTTTTTCTGCGCTTCTAAAACTTTTTTTATTTCTCGATCAAAGTCAGAAACATATTCCCTGTCTTGCGTTACTCTAAATTTATCATATTCTTCACTGGCTTTAATTTTAGCTTCAAGTGCTGTTATTTTGCCATTATCCATCAAGATTGGGTAACTTGAAATTTTCAACACCTGCACCAACAGCTCTGACCAATCATTCATATTTGTAACTATTTGTCTTGTTGCACGATTCTCTGCTAAATCAAGATATGCAGAAACCACTCGCTCCAGCTCTTTTAAGTGTTGCTCCGCCAAATAATTTTTAGCGATAATAACATCCCTCTTTAAAATCTTTCCTCTGGGAGAATTTTTCCATGTCTTAAGTCCCATATAAATTTTTTCAGCATCAGCTTCAGTGTATATTATTTCAGCCGCAGTCAAACCAGTTATTGCCCAATGCAACTTATTTTGCACTGATGCAAAGAAGTCTTTTGTTATTTGGGAAGATTTATCATAATCCGCAGATAATGCAAACAGGTCTGTAATCTTTTGATAAAATCTTCTCTCACTAATCCGAATTTCTCTAATTCTTTCCAGCAAGTTGTCATAATAATCCTTGCCAAAATATTTAGACTGTTTCAATCTTTCGTCATCCAGCAAAAACCCTTTCACAATAAATTCCTCCAATGCTTTTGCAGACCATGTTCTAAATTTTATTGCCCTTTCTGAGTTAGTCCTAAAGCCAACCGCTATAATAGCTTTGAGATTATAGAAGTTTGTTTTGTAATTTTTGCCATCAGTTGCAGTTGTCAAGAATTTCTTGACGACTGATTTTTCATCCAATTCAAGATCATTAAATATATTGTTCAGATGCAGACTGACATTTTGCTTTGTGGTTCCAAAAAGTTCAGCTATCAATTTCTGATTAAGCCAGATAGTATCATCAAAAAAATAAACATCTATATTCACCAACCCATCGTCAGTCTTATAAATAACAAAATTATTAAATTTTTCCACATTTGAAACTAATTCTTTTTTCATATTTTTATTATATGTTATTATAGTGATATAATAACACTTAGTTATTTTAGATGCAAGCTCATCAAAGCCACCGAATGATTATTCATAAAAATTCCTGTGTTAATCAGGCATGAATCTGTGGTTCTGATATTTTTTCTTTTCGCCTTCTCAGCTTACTCACGCCAGCATAGCCCAAATAGCCGAAACATCCAAGCAGGGTCGTGCCGGAAATCAGGAGGCCAAAATAAAACCATCTTTGTGGGAAAAATTCAATGACCATTTCCATGTCATAGGAGCCATCGGAATTTTTTGTGCAAGCGGAATTGTTTTGACAAACTTTTTCCGTGTCTACATACCAACCATTCAAGAAATCATTCAATTTATAATGAAACTCTTCTGCGATTTTGTCTGGCTTTACAAATGAAATCCATGAAGCAAGAAATCCATTGATCTTTTCATTGTTCATTTGTGCTTGCCATTGAGGATGATAACTCTCGCTCATAGCAAGATAAAATGGAGTGGTAGCACCCTTGATGTGCACCAATTTTTTGGTTGGGTTAATGAGATCGAAAGTGATTGATTTTGGTTCTTCCAATTTAACATCAGGCTCACTAACAAGATAATAAGCATCGCTGAAATCAGGAATTTCAATCAATTTGAAATTGTCATAGCGATTGATGATGTTAGTTTTTTCATCCACTGAATTGGCCTGGACGCGCAAAGAAATAGAAGTTGAGCCATTAGGAATCTTGATAGTCTTGGAAAAAGTGTTCCAAATTCTATCTTTAACATCAATATTTTCCGAAATGACAGTTTTTTCTTTATCATTAAAAGCAAGTCGGTATGTTGCTATCTTTGAGTTCGGACTCTGATAATCAAAGCTCAGCAGGTATGCTGAGCCGCTCTTGACTGCAACTTTCTTAGAAACACAAGCAATATGTCGAGTAGCTTCAAGTTGCAGTGATTGATTGCCATCCGATTTTTCTTGTGCGTTTAAATTCATTGTCAAAATTGGATTTTTGTCATAATTATAACAATCACTAACTTTATCTTGCCAAGCACCACTTTCAAGAGATGGATTTTCAATAGCATTGTCAAGGGTGAGTTTGGAATCTTTATATTCAAATTTGTTTTCCCCATTTTTCAAAGATATTTCACCGCTTGAAATGCTTACGCTATTAAGCAAAATATTATCTTTAAATACTGCTTCATCCTTATTGATATATAGCTGCATTTTTTTATCTCCAGATATTTGAATCGTTTCTGAAATAGTTTTATTTTGAACATCTAAATTTTCGGATTTTAAATCTTCAAAAAGACTAAATAAATCATTAGAAGAATCAACATGCGTGTTTAAATCATTAATCGAAAAATAGAAATCTTCATTTAATTTGTTGGTTATGAAGTTATATTTTGTATCAAGATTTGAAAATGATTTAAAATTGAATAGATTGTTAAATGAATATATTGGTGGTTTATAGTTTTCATTCTCATAAACGACAAGATTTTCAGTCCCAATGTCAATTTTTTTCAGCCAACTAATTTTATCAAATTCATCTATATATAATTGCCTATTTCCAGCATCAAGGACTATTTTATCCTCCGCTTCAGTGACTTGTTTTGGTATTATCAAATACTTAACACGCATAGCATCCAGAACCTCCTTTCCATACGATGAACTGAATATATTTGAATATAGCTTTGGATTATTGAAATTATTCAAAGACACTTGGATACTACTGAAAATAGCAAAATCCTGTTTGTTATTATAAACAATTCGTTGACTAGTTAGTAAATCCCAAAGCGAAATTTTTGGATGATTTAAGTCATAATATGCCCATTGGGGAGCTAGCGGAATCCACATAGTTCTATACAAATCCACGTCATCTGAAATTTTTTTATCCAACAACCTATAATCTTGTGGCTCCCTCATATTAACAAAAATAGTTCCAAATTCCATTGTAACTAATGGTTTTATATTTATAAGCAAGACTATTACAGATACGCTGAACAATATAAGCTTTACTTGTTTATTATTCAATAAACAAGTAAAATATTTAATTCCAAAAGCAAACAATCCTAAATATCCGATACCTGTTAATAAGTAAAATTTTGATGCTTCCCTAAAAAGAGAAAATCCTGGAAAATTTTCATATAGCCATAAATATAAATTTCCAAATGGCTCAGAAGATTGCTTCGAAAGCAAAAGCCCGATTACTAAAGTACTAGCAAAAAACAATATATATTTCTTATTATTTTTAGTCTCATTTTTAATTTGGAATAGAGAAAAGAAAGATATTATTGGTACTATCCAATTATTTATTTTTATTGTATGCAACGAAATATCATAACTTCCCGATTTACCTGTCCACATAAAATCAAAAAAAGAAAGCGCGTATGTCATTGAGAAAAATTTATTCCAAATAATCCCTCTGTTCATTACATCATTAAAATTTTGCTTATCGAGAATTAATACTGGCAATAACCAAAATAGGTTAATAACGATAATTAGAAGTGCTAAAAATATATATCTGAATTTATTAATACAAAATCTATTTTTATTGAAAAAAATTACGAAATATATTAGCAATATTAGAGACACTATATACATTATTCGTATTTCATAAAAACATCCCAAGGAATAACTCAAGACAAATATCAACATATTTATTGCAGAAAAATTCCGTAATAATCTAGCAAATGTCAAAATAATTATTGGAGCTATTGAATACACAAAAGCAATTGGTAGGTGCGATGTACTTCTTTCGAGTAAATATATACTGAAACCATACAGAAGGGCACCAAGAAATGACACCTTTTTATCTCCTACTATGTACATCAACAAATAATATGGGGCTAGAACAGAAAAAAGTGCGATTGGTAGTAAATATGTTAATTTTACAGCTAAATCATAATCGCCAACTAAGCCCCATGCATAAAGAGGGAAGAAGGCATTAATTTGAATGTTAGAATTTCCTAGGTCAGCGTAACTAAGCCAAGTAGCATTACCGAAATTAACTATTTGAGAAACAGCCATACCTGTCCTGTGTTGCCAATCATGATAAAATAATGTGCTGTTTATATTAAACCATTCGATATGCGAAATAACAGTTAAAAAAAATAATGCAATTGGGAATAAACCTAATTTAAAAAAAATATTATCAAAAGCTTTCTTAATAAATTTCACAATCATCATCTGTTTTTTAAGTAATTGAATATTCTTTCACTATTCTTACCGTCACTATATCTATTAAAAATTTCATTCACTTGTTTTCTTTTATCTTGATAATCATCCACTTGTAATGTTTTTTCTAGAACATTACAAAGATCATCCCAGTTATCCACCTTCGGTCCAGGAGTTATTTCATCATAATCAAAATAAAATCCCCTATCTAATCCCTCATACTCTTTTCTATCAAACGCAGAGAATATTATCGGTCTGTTGCGAAGTAAAAAATCAATATAAACACTAGAATAATCCGTAATCAAAACATCTGTCTGACTTAAAATTGGATAGATATCACTTTCTATATCCTCGTCTGCTACGATAATTATTCTTTTACTATTTGATAATTTTTTCAATATATATTCGGATTTTTCATATTCATTTGGATGAAGTTTTATGAGAAAAATAGCGTTATTATCTTTCAAAACATTGTCCAGTCTACTTTCAGAAAAGCCAAATCTATCAAATAAATTAAAGCTTTTATCATTGGGATATTCTCTATATGTCGGAAGATAAAAAACAACTCGTTTGAATGTAATTTTTTTTCCTATATTTTCCAGAAAATGAGACGTATTAGTTTCAAATATGGCATCATTCCTAGGATAACCAGAGATGATGTATTTCTTTTTATTTTCATTGAAAAATTTATTAAATTTCTGCGTGGCTATCTCAGATGCACTAAACATTAGGTCAAATTTTCTCCCAGTATATGACTCTAAGACAAATTTAAAAAACTTATCAATAGCTGATCTGTTTTTTTCAATTTCCAATCTTTTCAAGGGAGTACCATGATATAGTTGAACGATTTTTGTTTTAAGAGGAAAGAGGTAGGAAAAATACCCAACATCATCGTAGGAATAAGAAATAAAAATAAACTTTGCAATCAATGAATAATAAATTCCTTGCACTGAATACATATAAAAACATTTTTTTTCTTGCTTATTTAATTTTTTGAAAATATTTTTGTTTCTTGTTAGCCAAATAGCCCTGTAACCTGATGTTTTAGATACAAACTCAAATAAATATTTTGTATTATCCTTATAATACTTTCCGGATCTGCATCCAAAAATCCAAATCTTATTGTTTTTAGGCACCACGAAAGTAGCCAGATACAAAGGTGATAAAATAATTCTTATTAAAATTGAGAAAAGTAGTTTATCCTTTTTCATTTTTTATCTTATAGATAATTTGTTGTGCAAACAAGGATGGGGAAAAATTCTCCAAGAATCTCAATGGCTTAAAGTATAGCCCAGAGGAAACAATTACTTCCTCAACACAGAAACCGAGATAATTAGACCAGTAAATAAAATCCTTTACCGTCCAAAATCGTATATGTTCCTTAATATGTTGCTGTATCATTACTAGCGGAAACCTTCCGAATAGAAATCTAATTCGATTAACAAAAAAACCAGCATTTGGTATGGATACAAAAATAGAGTCATTTACATGCTTTTTTATTAAATTCATAATAATTTCAGGATTATGAACATGTTCCAAAACCTCTGTTATTATTATATAATCAAATTTTTTGTCTTTGATAAGATTAGCAAATTCATCAGAAAATACATCAAAATTAAAAGCTTCATGTCCTCTCGCATTAACATAATCAACAGCTTTTTGAGAGATATCAACACCAATTATTTCTTGTGGATTATTATTTTTACTTAAATAATCAATAACCGTACCATCACCACATCCAATATCCAGTATTTTAGCATTATTTTTTATATGTTTAGATATAATTTTAGCTTTAGCAAGAGAAGGGGCGTGAAAACCACGATTTTCCCAATATTCATTATAGTCCCCAAAGTCATTATCCAGGGGCATTGGCCTATATAATTCTCGAAAAAATGTTTTAATTTTTTTAAACATTTTATTTTTTTACTTTATTAACAATATCCTCCTTCAATCTTGTTGTCGATATGATTGGTGTTCTTGGCAAATACACTACCTCACAAAATTCCTTAAGTTCATCAAACTTGCCATTCCAATCATCACCCATAACAAACACGTCTACTTCATTATTTTTTATATCTGAAATTTTCTGCTCCCAATTTTCTTCAGGAATAACCTCATCAACATATTTTATCGATTCTAGAACAATTTTTCTCTGTGCGTAAGGCAAAAAGGCTTCCTTGTGTTTGAGCGCATTAAATTCATCTGTTGATAATCCAACAATGAGATAATCGCCCAAAGCTCTAGCTCTTTTCAATAGATTGATATGGCCTTCATGCAAGAGATCATAAGTTCCATATGTTATAACTTTTTTCATATATACTTTATAACTAATTTAATTATTATAGTCCGCAATCAACGAACTATTTTAGAATTATTTAACAAAACTAGCTACTCTTTCCAAAACAGAAACATTCTTCTCTTTCGCATAACAATACAATAACTTACTAAAATCCTCATAACTTTTATCAAAATTAATCTCCTTGCTCCAATTCCAAGCATTTTGACGAATTCTTTCGTAGCTTTCTTTATCCTGCAAAGCTTCTTGAATTTTCTCACTCAAATTTTCTGGGGTATTCTTTTCGCAGACAAAGCCTGTTTCCAAATTTCTACAGCTATCGCGCAGGCCATCGACATCATACACCACCGCTGGCGTGCCTTGCGAGTTGGCCTCTGTCACAATCAATCCCCATCCCTCCTTAATAGAAGTGACGGCAATCAAATGCGACTTTTGCATGAGTTCGATCTTTTTCTCTTGACTCACTTTGCCCAAGCATTGGATTGAATCTTTGAACGGTGACGACTCAATCATCGCCAAAACTTTTCTAACAAACTTCCCTTTTGTGCAGCCGGCAACGACAAGTTGCAGGTCGGGCAAGTCCTTTTTTACCAACTCAAAGGCCAAGATAATTTGATCAGCCCGCTTCATCGCTCGAAGAGCCCCCAAGCTCAAAAGTGTTGGTTTTTTAAATTTTTCAATGTTGAGATCAGCTACTGGCTCAAGTTCAATGCCCTCGCTGATTATTTTGATCTTGTTTTTTTTAAAACCGAACCTTATCAAATCTTTTTTGGTGCTTCCTGATATTGTTACAATATTCCGGTTGCCTAGAAGTCGCATCCAGATTGGTTCAAGAAGATAGCCAATCAATCCTTTAATACGTCCCATCTCATAAAACCAAATTTCTCGGCCAAGATTGTGAATAAAAAGAATGCTCTTTTCCTTAACATACCAATTGCAATAAAATGGGATATGATTAACTTCTTCAATCACCAAATCCGCCCAGCCCCGCAAGTTCTTTTTATAATATTTATACGCCTCCCAATAAACAGTATGGTGGTTTCCCATCCGAATAACCTTATAGCCATCCACCATTTCTTCTTTTTTCGCTCCATAAAAACTACGCACTAAAAAAATAACCTCATGCCCATCAGCAACCAGTTTTTTTGCTAATTGCTCATTAACAACTTCCGCCCCCCCCGCATAGGGATTTTTCATGTCTTTCCACGTGAACCACAAAATCTTCATACTCTTATTTTTTCTTTCTTAGTTTTAATAAAAAATAAACACCAATGCCAACAGAAACTGCCTGAAAAACGATAACTATCGGGATTATTGTGCCTATTGTTTTTCCAAAAATACCTATCAATAATGACATAAAAATAGAAATTGTCAATAAAACATAGGATATTTTGGTTTTATGTCGAGACAATAAATATTGAAAAATAACATTCGCCAAGGAAAACAATGAAACTGAGATAGCTAACCAGCCCAAAAATTGGCTTGAACTGGCATATTTATCGCCAAAAAGCAGGCTCAAGATGAGGGTCGGGTAAAGGAAATAGATGATTGTAGCACCCCCAGAGGCCACTAAAACGAGGGCTAGGGCAGTTTTGAGGATATGAAGGGAAGAATCACCCTTGTGGCTATTTTCGGCCGACATCGCAAACAGCACACTGGCAAGCACACCCGTGCCAAAGAAAATGATTTTAGAAACGATTGTCAGCGCTCCATATTGACCGGCTGACAGAGCATCCAGATTATGCTTTGCCAAAACCATATCAGCGTTGCTCAGAATTGCGATGGCAAGATTACCCACAAAGACAGGAAGGATGAACTTTTTGAGAGATTTGAAATCAACCAAATTGTCGCAATCCAATTTTCCATATTCTTCTTTTTTTGAGTTTATAAATTTCAGAAAAAAAATAGTTGCAACATAGGACACCAATGTCCCAAGGACAAATCCGCCAATAATACCATTCAAAGCAAACCCAGCATTAACGAAGACAATACCAAAAACAAGCTTGGCAATTGTTCCCCACACGCCAGACAAACTAATATCTTTGAATTTCTGCCAGCCACGCAAGACGCCGGAATTAATCGCAGCAAAAAAAGACAAAAACATCGACAGCCAGATCAGGACAAGCGCAAAACTATTTTGAATGTTCAAAGCCTTGCCAATGATAGGTGTTGCAATGACAGCCAGCGCAAAAACCGGAATGCCATATTTGAACATTTTTTTGTTCAAATAACTAAGAATATTTTTGCTCCCTTTCTTGTTATTTTCAACTTTGCAGGCAGCCACATATTTTGTGGCTACCATAGTCAAGGTTGCTGCCGGGACAGAAATTATGGCTATCAGAGAAATCAAGGCTTCTGCTTCGCCGTAGACACTCACACTTACTTGGCGTCCTATTACTAAATGGAAGATATAATTTAAAATACCAACAACCATGCTACCCACAAATAAAAAAAGGCTGTTTTTTGTAAACGCGCCACATTCGGAAAATTTTTTTCTAAACATTCTTAAGATCATCTAGTTACTTACAATTAAAAACATGCCACTCTTCTTTTTATATCCAACATCATTATGACGATTCACAATGATATTTCCTTACTATACAACAAAATAATCTTTTAGACCATAGTAAGTCTTGTCCGCATAAGAATCCATCCACAAATCAAGATAGTATTTACCGAGTCAAAGATGACACAATTTTTATAATCCATACTTTCCTTTATTCACAACATGCTCCTCAAACGTTTTTGAAAAAATTGTCTTACCAGTTTTTGGATCAGAAAGAAAATAATTATATTCCGTTTCAATCGGATAAATAGCGGCCCTAATAGCGGAAATTCCAGGATTAGAAACTGGTCCAGGCGGAAGACCCTTGTAAAGATATGTGTTGTATGGCGAATCAGTTTTTGTTTCAGCCAATGAATGTTGGCGCTTATTACCACCAAGCACATATTCCAATGTTGCATCACTGCCAAAGGCTTGTCCAATTTTCAAACGATTCCAAAAAAGTCCCGATACAATTTTTCTATCCTCATCTGTCTGCACTTCTCCTTCAATAATGCTAGCCATAGTTATCACATCATATAAAGTTTTTTTCTGTTTAGAAATTTCATCCAGTAGCGCATCAGTCATTTTAATGTTAAAATTTTTCAGCATTTTTTCCAAAATATCTTGAGTGGTTGCATCTTTGGCAAAATAATATGTATCTGGAAAAAGATATCCCTCCAAAGACTTGCCTTGCGGAATCTCAGTTAAAAATGTGTATTTATTTTTCAATTCCTGTGAAGGTTCCTTTGCCATAGCCAAGAATTCATCTCCAGAAAAATTGTTATTTGAAAGTCTTTCTGCCATTTGTTTCATCGTCCAACCTTCAGGAAAAGTTATTGGCACGCGAGTGGAAGCAACCTGACCACCAGTAACAACACGAGCAACTTCTGGAATTTTAACACCAGGAGCGAATTCATAAACACCTGCAACCAGGGAATGGATCTGACCACCCTTCCAAAGATAATATGCCAAATAATATTTTCCGCTAATCACACCTGCCTTTGTGAGTTTTTCTCCAACAACCAATGCGTTGTCACCCTTTTGCACAAGAATGGTTTGCTGGGTTGTTGTCTTACCTGTTGCCAAATAAATTTGATTATACAAATATAAAAAACCTCCAATAAAAATAATTACTGCAACAAACAAAACACTAATCTTTCTTCGTATGGTAAGCATTGTTAAAATAAAAAAGAAATTAATTAAACTGCATCAACTGTTTTTCACAAATGGCACAAAAACAAATCCTGGAAATTTTTTTATTTCAAAATCATTTTCAGTTCTTTTTTCCACAAACCATATCTCATCATTAATTGGTAAGACCATTTTACCACCAATTGCAAGTTGCTGCTTGAATGAATCAGGAATTTTATTGGCTGATGCAGAAACCAAAATACGATCATAAGGCGCATTTTTTTCAAATCCATTTTCGGCCGATTGACAATAAAAATCAACAATTCCATTTTTTATAAAATCTAATTTTTCCACATTGTATTTTCCCTTTTCAAAAAGATCTTTTAATATTTCAATTGCTATCACTTTTCCATTTTTCCCAACAATATTCGCCAACAAGGCAGTTGTCCAGCCACTTCCACTTCCGACATCCAAAATATGTTGCCCTTTTTGCACATCAAGCAATTCCAACATAAAAGCTACCACCATCGGTTGAGAAATTGTTTGACCATGGCCAATAGGCAAAGCGATGTTTGAATCTGCATTTTTTTTCAAATCATTTTGAACAAATTCTTCACGTGGAATTGCCAAAAAAGCATCGATAACATTATTGGTGCGCAAATAACCATTTCTAATTAAATCATCAACAAGCCTCCCCATACTTTACAAGCTTTAAACTTTATAACTTAATCATATTCCCATAACCTGCACAATAACATCACGCTTTCTGGCTCCATCAAATTCAACAGCAAACACGCTTTGTTTCTCAGTCAAAAGAAGTTTTCCTTTTTCAATTGGAATTGTTTGACTTACTCCTACCAGGAAAGACTTACAATGAGAATGACCATTGCTGCGCCCATCTGATTTTGAAGTTTTTCTCAATTCAAAAAGATCATGCCCATAGCGATCATCCATTGGAGCCAATCTATACAGAATTCTCATAAAATCCTGCATCAACATTGGTTCGTTATGATTAATCACAACACCCATGGTTGTGTGTGGAGTGAAAACAACGACATTTCCTTCTCGAACACCAGAGGCATCAATAATTTCTTGCACATTTTCAGTCACATCAAAAAACTCAATTTGGTTTCTACTTTCAAGATCAATTTTTTGTTTGTGTATTTTTATATTATTCATTTTTGTAACCGATACGAAACTACGAAACGTACACGAATCTACGAAAACATTTTTTATTCGTAGATTCGAATGTAATTCGTTGTTTCGAATCGCGTTTATTTGAAAACATTAGAAACAACTTTAGCAGCACGCTTATCAAGTGCATCCACAATTATTTTATCATGCTTAGGTTTTTTTACCAAAGCTGCCAAAGCCATGGCTGCAGCAAGCTTGTGTTTGTCAGTTATTTTCTTTGCGCGAGTATCAAGAGCACCACGAAAAATGCCTGGGAAAACTAACACATTATTGATTTGATTTGGATAATCAGATCTTCCGGTTGCCACAATTGCAGCACCACCCTTCTTGGCTTCAGCTGGCATAATTTCAGGAGTAGGATTGCTCATTGCAAAAACAATAGCATCCTTGTTCATTCTGCGAATATCAAGATGATCAATCAGGTTGGGAGCACTCACACCAATAAACACATCACTATCAGCCAAGGCATCCTGCAATGTTCCCTGCAGATTTTGAGGATTGGTTATTTTTGCAATTTCCATTTTAGAATCGTTCATTCCACTTGGGCGTTCCTTATAAATAATTCCAGTACTATCAACCACGATAATATTTTTAGCACCATAATTCATCAAAAGATTCATAATAGCAGTTCCTGCGGCACCAGCACCTGAAATCACAATCCTAATTTTTTTGATGTCTTTTTTGACAACCTTAAGTGCATTGATAAGTCCTGCCAAAACAACAATAGCTGTTCCGTGCTGATCGTCATGCATTACTGGAATATCCAATTCTTCTTTTAAGCGTCTTTCAATTTCAAAACAACGTGGAGCAGAAATATCTTCCAGATTAATTCCTCCAAAAGTTGGCGCTAATGCTTTCACAATTTTAATAATTTCTTCAGTATCTTGTGTTGCTAAAACTATTGGAATAGCATCCACTCCACCAAGCTCCTTAAATAAAAGAGCTTTTCCCTCCATCACAGGTAGTCCTGCCTCAGGCCCAATATTCCCGAGACCCAAAACAGCGCTACCATCAGAAACAACAGCCACTGTGTTTTTGCGAATTGTGTATTCGAAAGAAAGTTTTTTGTTTTTTGCAATAGCCCTGCAAACATCAGCAACTCCGGGAGTATACAAAACTGACAAAGTTTCCTTAGTCAATTTTTTCTTTGATCTTATTTCAATTTTCCCCCCAATCTTTTTCGATAATTCAATTGCATCCATATGGTATAATTTTAAATTATTAATCAGCCAAATTCAAATACTATTTTTTAACCAACTTTAATTTCTTATATACACTTCCAGCTGCGACCGCTCCTTCAGCCACAGCAGTAATAATCTGACGAAATTTATTAGAACCAGTTGTTGCATCGCCAGCAGCATAAACATTTTCCACATTGGTAGATTGCGCCTGATCAACGATCAAATATCCTTGTTCATCTGTTTTTACCCCAAGTTCTTTGGCAACAATGACGCCAGGTGTTGATCCTATCTCAATGAATACGCCTTGAATTGAAAGTTCTTTTTTTACCCCATCACTTTCATAATCCAATCCTTCCACTTTTTCATTTCCCTCAATCCCTGTAATATTTGCAAATGTAGAAACAGCTATTTTCCCTATTTTTGCCATTTGTTCATCCCAAGCTGGCTCGAAAGTTTTTGTTCCTTCCTTATACAGCAACTGCACACTATTGGCAAATTCAGCCAAATGAATAGCTGCTGTAGCTGCAGCATCGCCACCACCAATAACAGCAACATCTTTTCCACGAAAAAACATTGCATCACAAGTTGCACAATATGAAATTCCTTTACCCAAAAATTTATCTTCGCCAGGTATGTTCATTTTTCTTGGTTTCATACCTAAGGCCAAAATGATACTTTTTGTTTCATGTTTTTTCCCCGACTCAGTGCTCACTAAAAAAAAGTCTTTTTCTTTTGTAATTTTATTTACATTATCCTCCATAATTACCCCACCCAAATCCTTCGTTTGTTTTACAAACTTATCCATCAAATCTTTTCCCGAAATAGATTCTATTCCTGCGTAATTTTCAATCTCCCAAGCTTCAACTACTTGCCCACCGATTTCACCTCCAATCACAACATGATTGAGCTTATAACGTGAAGCATAGATTGATGCTCCCAATCCAGCAGGACCTGCACCGATGATAATAAGATCGTACATTTACCCTGTTAAATAAGATTTGCGCCTCTACTAATTTAGAGTAACAAAATTATCTATAATAAAATTTTATTTTTTGTTCCACCAATCTGCTCAAATCTTAATTTTGTAATCAAAATTATTTAACAGGGTGAATTTTTGTTTTAATCTTACTTTTACTTTTTATTTTTAATTCTTTTTTTAGCATTTTTAATTGCATCCAAAGCAACCTCATCAAAATCCACATCTTGCATTGCTTCAATTTGTTTATATTCATCAAATTTCTTTTCTGCAATCTCCGCCATTAATTCATGAGAAATTTTACCCGCGTCTTGCAGAATATTTCTATCATTAATTGTCAAAAAACCATGAAGTTTTTCAATCCAATCACTCATTTTCATAGGAATTCTGCGACGAGCCTGTTCTGTGGCAAATATCAAATATTGTTCAACAAGCGCATTTAACTGAGTCAATTCCTCTTTATTATAATAATTTTTTGCAATAACAACTTCTTCTTTTTTTGGCTTTATTCCTCTGAAATTAGTAAGTCCTAAATTCTTC
>LBRX01000010.1 GCA_000991645.1 Candidatus Moranbacteria bacterium GW2011_GWE2_36_40 | reverse complement strand
GCCCTAACGCTCAAGGGATTTGCCGAAACCTCTATCCTTTGATTTTAGGATAAAGGCTTCTTTTTAAATTGTCAAAATCTTAACTGTATCATACAAGGATGTCATGAAAAAGCAACTAGTGATAATCAATGGAGTGACAGGGGCTATTGGAAGTGCCTTGATGGAGAAATACGGTCAAAAAAAGAATGTTGTTATTTTTGGGTTGACTAGAAAAGCATTAAGTTGGAGAGACTTTGTTGGTTCAAAAGCGGGGAAACTACCCCTTGTAACATTCCTATGTTCGGTGGCATTTGATATCCAAGATGTTGCTGACTTTATTGGAAATATAAACTTTGAAGAATTCTCTCGTGTTACCTATGTTCATTGCGTCGGGGCATATCTTTTTGAAATTGATAGCGAGGGCCATTTTGAAATTGAAGGCGACAATGACAAGGACGGCATCAATGATGTTGTTAAATTTTTGTCTTATGATGTTCTCAGTCTATTTAGTAAAAACATTATATTGAGGGCAAAAAATAACATTGATTGTGTGATTTTTGGGGGGCTTGCTGACAGACATCAACCACGAATTCTGTATTCATGGTGGAATACAATGGAAAAGACGGAAGCATTTATGAAAGAGAATGCCTCTGGAAAAGTTGGAATGTTCAAGTTTGACATCAGCTCAGTGTTTTGTCCTCACGAGTTGCTCATGCGCCCATTTGTTTTTACCCAAACAGATGCAGACCAAACTGCTTGGCTTTCTCCGAGCATGCTTGCCAGTGAAGTTGTGCGAACTCTCAATGTGAACAATCATGGTGGATTTCATAAAAATGATGTCTTCAGACACTGGGAAGGTTTTTCCGCTGAATACTATATGGATCAGCAGATGGTGCCAAGAAGACTTGCGGAAACCATCAATAAATGAAAAAAAGTGCATCTCGGAATCACGGGATGCACTTTTTCATAACAAAAAAACCTTCTAGCGCTAAGCTTGAAGGTTTTTTTCGGAAACAAGTGCAACTTGTGTTCATTGTTCTGTAGACAAGTCCCAGGAAATAGATCCCCCGGGGAAGTTGCAGTGTCGAGGTGTCAAGCAGCCGAAACCGCCGGGCCCATGTCTGGACAAAAAAGCAACCGATATTGAGGACAAAAGATAGAAGCCCCCAACTGTCTACAGGACAATAAAAACAAATGTACTTTTCTCACTTGATGGTTAAGCTTAGCACAGCTTTGTTTTCTTGTCAAGTTATGCTGCGCAAACATGGAGCATGGAACATAAAACATGAAACAAGAGCCAAAATATTGCTAAACATGCAAAAAATTAGCAAACTGCCTGCTTGTATAAAATAATACGTTCGAACATGGTATTTGTTTCAGTATTTTCAATCTTTTAAAATTTTCTGATTTATATCACTAGCTTTTTTGATAAATTTGGCTTAACATAAATATAAGAATAAAAAAGAAGTATAAATACGCTACACGTTTTACGTTATGCGCTGCACGTTTATGATTACTACCTCTGAAGAACAAGAAGATGATGTTGTTTTGGACACAACACTTAGACCGCAGCGTTTGAGTGAATATGTCGGACAACAAAAGGAGAATCTATTGAGCACGTGCTGCTTTATGGCCCAGCTGGACTTGGAAAGACAACCCTGGCTCATATTATCGCTAATGAAATGGGTGTTAATATTAAAGTGACATCAGGACCAGCTATTGAAAGAGTCGGCGACCTTGGGTCAATTTTGACTAACCTGCAAGATGGCGATGTTCTTTTCATTGATGAAATTCATCGTTTAAATAAATTGATTGAAGAGGTTCTTTACCCAGCCATGGAGGATTATAAACTGGATGTGATTATCGGCAAAGGACCATCGGCTCGAACACTCCAACTTGATTTACCTAAATTTACGCTCATTGGAGCCACAACCAGATTAGGAGCACTTTCTAATCCACTGCGAAATCGTTTTGGCGCAATACATCGCCTCGAATTTTATAATGAAGATGAAATGAAGAGTATCATTCATCGCTCTGGTAAAATTTTGGGGATACCGCTTGAAGACAGTGGTGCAAAAGAAATTGCAATTTCAAGCAGAAAAACCCCTCGCGTTGGAAATAGAATCATTAAACGTGTGAGAGATTATGCTCAAATCAATGATCATCAAAAAATTGATAGCGCAATTGCTAGAAAAGCGTTAGAGATGATGGATGTTGATCAGCTTGGACTTGAACCGACAGATCGTTTTATTTTGGAAACCATTATTAAAAAATTTAATGGCGGGCCAGTTGGGATTTCTACAATTGCTGCTGCCACTTCGGAAGAAATTGAAACAATCGAAGATGTTTATGAACCATTTTTGATTCAATTGGGCTTTTTGACAAGAACTCCACGCGGACGAATGGTAACTGAGCATGGTTATGCTCACATGGGAATTGATATGCCCCAAGACAACCAAAGAAAATTGGTTTAAAAAATAATGTCATTCCGGGCTTGCCGTGCCCGCCTTTGGAGGGACCCGGAATCCAGCCCCACTTAATTTCAATAAATTATTTTATTCGTGGTGCATAATATTAATTTGCGTCGAACCTGGATTCCCGTTTTCACGGGAATGACAAAGTTTGTGGTATAATAAAAAAAGTTATCAGTTGTAAGTTGTTAGTTGAGAGTTATTTTTATGCTAATTCCAATTTTTCAAATTTTATACTATCTTGTTTTCTTTGTGATGTTTTTGATGAGCATTTTTATTATTTTTCATATTGTATTTTATTCGTATTCTTTTTTTTCACGATTGCTGATGCTTGCGATATTTGTGCCGGTGGCTGGAGTGCTTTTGTTTACTAATTTTGTGTTGTTCACCGCTATTAATTTGGAGCAGTTTTTTGGCGGGATTATTTAATAAATAATTGTTCCAAAAAAGAAAACTTTTTATGGAAGGATTTTCGAAATATCATTTCAAGAACATTGATAGCAATGAACAAATAGTCCGAGTTTTGCATAGAAACTGGTTCTATTTGTTGCAACAATTTCTTTTGATTCTTCTTATTTGTGGTGTTTTTTTTGGAGGTATTTTTTATGGTCCCATGTTTTTTCCTGAATTGTTTAACTATGAATATAAGGCACTGACAAAATTTGTGGAAAGTTTTTTTGTTTTGGCCATTTGGATTTATTCTTTTTTGATATGGGTGGATTATTATTTTGATATTTGGATTATTACAACGGAAAGGATTGTAAATATTGAGCAAAAAGGAATGTTTACTCGCAGCGTGAGTGAACTTAGGTTTGCAAAAATTCAAGACATCACAACCGAAGTCGTTGGTTTTTTGCCGACGATTATTAACTATGGAGATGTTAAAGTGCAAACTGCGGGAGAGGAAAGTGAATTTGTTTTTCGCACGGTTTCAGATCCATATCATGTAAAAAATGTTATCATGGATCTTCAGAAAAAAGCCGAAAACAAAAAAGCAGAAAATCTTGGAGAAATGTTAAAAGAAAAATTAGAAGAATAGTTTTTATAGTTCAAATGGGGGGGGCAAAATTCGGGTGGAATTAAGACAAAAACAAAAAGTCCGTGACGTTTTTATGTTACGGATTAAAAAATTATTCAAATATCAAACACCATTAGTGCTACTTTTTGTGGCGCTTTTTATTTTTGCTAATGATGATTGCAGAGCTGACAATTCAGTAAAAATAAGTGCCGTGCAAATTAAAGGAAATAATGCCAATGATGATTTTATAGAACTATACAATTCAGGTTGTGAGGATGTTGATATTTCTGGTTGGAAATTGAGAAAAAGGACGAGTTCTGGAACAGAGTCGTCCATAAAAGTTTTATCTGCAAAGACAATCATTGCTGCCAAAGGATATTTTCTTTGGAGTAATTCTAATTTTGCGGATGCAATCAAGGCAGATCAATCAACAAGTGCCACTCTTTCTGAAAACTATAGCATTGCGCTTGTTGATAACGAAGAAATTGTTGACTCAATAACATGGGGGAATAATGCACATTTTTTTATCGGATCACATGTATATCTTGAAAACATAGCAGCAGCCAAAGTTCTGAAAAAGGATACAGAGGATAATTTTTTTGTTGTTTCTGATTATTTTCCAAAAAATTTAGCCATTATGGATAATGACGAGTTGGCATTATGTGAAAAAGATGGCGAAGAAGATCCCGTGTCAGAACCAAAAAAATATTCAGATAAAATAATTATCAATGAAATTTTTCCAGCACCTTTGAAAAATTCTGGGTTAGAAGAATTTGTTGAGCTGTACAGCTCAAGCGACAAAGTTGAAAATTTGGAAGGTTGGTATTTGAAAGATAGAGCAGGAAAAACTTGCGCTTTGACTGGAAACAGCATTGATCCTGCGATCTCAAGATTTTTGACTCTTAAAAATAATGCTGACAAAAAATGTACGCTGGCTCTTAATGACACGCAAGGAGAATTTCTTGGACTGTATAATCCAACCGATACAACTGCCGTTTTTAGTGTTGGTTATGAAGGTAGTGCAAAAAAAGGACGTTCGTACAACTTCAATGGAAGTTTTTGGTCTTGGAGTCAATTCTTGACTGAAGGAAAGAAAAATATTTTTAATAGCCAGCCTTATGGAAAGATAAAAATAGACGACGATGTTTTTGTAAATGTGTACGCAGACTTTTTTGTTTCAACTGGAGACACTGATGGTGACAGCGTAAAAATAAGTTGGGAATTTGGAGATGGTCATGGAAGTTATTTGGCAAAAACCAGACATAAATATGAAAATGTTGGAACATATAATGGCTCTGTGAAATTATCAGATGGAAATGAAGATGTTTTGAAAAATTTTGTTGTGGAAGTTAAAAAATTTCCCCATCCGGAAGTAAAAATCATTGCCATTAGCGCTAATCCTGCTGGAACTGACGCAGGAGTTGAATATATTACTGTGCAAAACAAATCAAAAAATAAAATAAACTTGAATGGTTGGAGCATCGCAACTGGTTGGAAAAATTTTATCAATCATCCAATTAGAGAAGATGTCATTATAAAAGGGAAGAAAGAAAAACAGATCACAAACAATGTTTCAAGTTTCACGCTTAACAATACCAAATCTAAAATTCAACTCAGATATCCTGACGGAAAAGTTGCCCATGAGATGAAATATAAATCTCCCAATAAATCGATTGCGGATGGGGAAGTGTACGTGAAAGTTAAAGGTGGATGGGAGTGGCTTGGAGTCAAACAAGATATATTAACCAAAAAACAACCTGCCCGCATTGCTACACAAAGCGTTGCAGGCGGGGATACAAAAAACAGTGTAGTTGAGGACAATGCTCAAACCTCTCTGCCCGTTGGGCATCTCTCCTCATCTGAGGAGAGAATGATACTGAAGAAAACTTTGGGGGAAAATAAATTACTAGCACTAAATAACGATAAAGTCAGAATTGAATTGTTGCAAAGTCAGCCGCGTGTTTTGGGTGCTGAAACTGTGCGGGAAATTGATGGAATATATTTTTTCACATCTGAAGTTCCAAAAAAAGAACACTATGCAACTTTGTTCTTCAAAAACATTTTTTCCGGGGTTAATTTAAAAATGAACATGTTGCTGAATTGTTTGTTTAAGTAATAGATGAAAAAGAAAGGAATAAGTCTTGACACTCCCATATTTATATGATACAATAAAGTTAACAATAATGTTAATTATCTTACATCATAAATATGGACAATAATCAGCTGGTTAAGCTCGTAGATGAGTTAAAAATTTCAAAAGACCAGATTTTGAGGGAAGAAGCCGAGATGCTTTTTTTGAATGAATTCGCAAATGACAAACTTAGTTCTGATATCGCATTTTATGGCGGTACGGCTTTGCGTTTGGCATATGATTGCCCACGTTTTTCGGAAGATATTGATCTAATTGTCATTAGGGCAACAAAATTCAATGACTTCAAGACTTTTATTGATAAAATAGTCCAGAAAAATACAAATTGGTCACTTAAGGATATCAAAGACAAAAGAAACACAATGTTTGCTTTGTTTGCAATTAGAGAAGAAAAATTGAAACATGATTTTTCACTCAAAATCGAGATTCATAAACCTGCGAAGAAAGTGAATCTAAAAATGGAATTATCTTTGATAAAAAGCCCAGCTAGTGTTTTTCAGCCACTTTTACTGGTTCCAACATTAGAAGAATTAAAAAGAATGAAAGAGGATGCGATTATGGATCGAAAGAAAGCACGTGATGTTTTTGATCTGTGGTTCATTTCACAAGCTCTTCGAATTAATTTGGAGCTTCCGAAAAAAATGCCAAAATATTCAAAGAAAGAATTTGAAAATGAACTTAAAGTCTTTTTGCCAAAAAAATATTATCCGATCGTAACTCAATTATATGCAAAAATTACTAAATAAAATAAGCGGTATTCCCAAGGGATATTTTTCTCTGATGGATATCCGTAAAATCGCTGAACTTAAAGAGGGAACACTCAAGGTTGTTCTCAGTCGCCTGGTTAAGGGTGGAAAAATAATAAAGTTGGGACAAAAATTTTACGCTATTGATCTGCAAAAAGTTGATTGGGAAAAATTTTCTGTGGAAGTTTATGCCCCAAGCTATTTGTCTGTCGAATATGTACTTTCAATGCGAGGAATATTGAGCCAGCAGGTCCAACATCTCACACTTGCAACTAGTAACAGGACAAAAACCATTGAAACTCCTGAAGCGGATATAATTTATCATCATCTTAATGAAAAACTATTTTGGGGCTATGCTAATCACGAAGGAGTTTTGATTGCAGAGCCCGAGAAAGCATTTTTGGATTTGGCATACCTGTCGCTAAATGGCTATGCAAGATTTGATCCCGAGGAAATGAATCTGAATTTATTGAACAAGGATAAAGTTAAAGAATATTTGAAGAAATTCAAATCAAAAAAGCTTGTCAGTTTGCTATTGAGAAATCCTTTGACTGCGAAACTGGTATAGTGGTGGACTCTAAAACTTTTTCTACCATTCTACTTCATAAGGTAAAAAAATAAAAAAGACCACCGCAAGTTTGCGATGGTCTACTAGCACATACTCTTTATGCTGATTTAAAATGGATGGTTATATATTTTAAATCAGGTTTTTCTGTGGCAGTCAAAGAGATCTCCCCAAATTCACTAAGACATATTTTAGACAGTCTTCCGATTGTCAGTGCTGTTTCTTCCCACTTTTCAAACATAAACTGGTGTGACATATCGCCACTTTTTTCAATAGTAAACGTGATATGCCCATCCTTTGTGCCAAAATTAGTTTTACTTACCAGTTCGCCCACCGTTTCTTGCATGTAAGAAAGAATAGGTGCGGGCGGATCTAGCTTAACGCAATTCAAAAGACGTCCAATTATTCTTACAGCCTGTAATGTTTGAAGCGCGTATGACTCTTCCATGGTAACTCTCCTTTTTTTGTTGCAAAATAACTTTGCTCTTATGAATCCACCACAATGATGGGCTCAATGAGAGACCCGTCGTCGCTTGATAGCTATGACGGGGCAATGGGCAAGGGAAATAGATTCATTTCCCGTATCTTAGATTTAAATCACCCCTCTTTTTCTGCTAATATACAGTATGATACAACATCTTCGAATACCGCTATAATCAGCAAAAAAATGAAAATAACCCACCAATCCCAACCCATATGATACCAAGTCAGAATGCAAAGGAAAGTTCTAGGCGCAAATATATATGCAATAGCCCCTCCAACGAATAGACCAACTGTTTGTAATAATATTAATTGAATAATCATCTTCTTCTCCTTTGTTTGAGGTGATTGAATTTTAAATGAACTGCGCTAGATACTTCATTTATTGATTCATCATAACAACGTATAATACTCCCAAAACACAAAATTGTCAATAATAAGCGTCAAGTATTGCAAGTGTAAGAAGTGGTCTAAAACAAGATATTGCCTAAAATAAGCATAATATTGACAAAAATGGTCAGTGTAAGTATGTCATCCTGAACTTGTTTCAGGATCTAGATGCGTAAGGCTAGTCGAGATGCTGAAATAAATTCAGCATGACAACAATAGACCATGGAGATTAAGACAATATTGGAACAACTAGGATTAGAAGGAAAAAAGGCGGATGTATATCTGGCAGCTTTGGAATTGGGAAGTTCGAGTGTGATTGAGATTTCTAAAAAAGCTGGGATTAAAAGAACGACTTGCTATGATATTTTGATGGATTTGGAAAAAGAGGGATTGATTTCCGAAACTTCAAAAGGAAAGAAGCGCTTGTTTGTGGGTGAAGACCCAGAGAAGATTCAGAGAAACCTGAAAAACAAAGAAAGATTGTTTGCAGAAATTTTGCCACAACTACAATCAATTCATAATGTGCGAGGTGCAAAACCAAAGATCAGGTTTTATGAAGGCAAGGAAGGATTAAAAGAAGTTTATGAAGACACATTGAAATATAAAACAGAAATATTAGGATTTGCTTCTGATGACATTATGAAAGTTTTGGGGATGGACTGGGCGATGGAATATTTGGCAAAAAGAAAAAAGAATGGAATTTGGGCCAAAGGAATTGTGCCTGGAACGGAAATACTTAAAGAAAAATTTATCTCTAAAGATTTGGAGCAATTACGCATCACAAAGGTTATTGATCATAAGAAATATCCATTCTCCATTGAAATTAATATTTATGGTCATCAGAAAGTTGCCCTGATGTCAGCCAAAGAAGAAATCGGACTCATTATTGAAGGAGAAGAGATTCATAAAACAATGAAACTTATTTTTCAGCTTATTTGGGATTTGCTGCCAGAGAATAAGGTAAAATAAAAAAGGCGCCGGAGTATTCCGACGCACAGAGCTTCAATAATTGAAATAGTTAGTCCGCGTAACGTTTCTGGATTGGATGAACTTTATTTCTTTTTCTGATATTTTCTTCTGTAGCATTGCAGTTGGGGCAATTTTTTGGAGGAGAGAACATTGAGATTACCGCACCGCAAGATTGGCAATCAAATCGTTCAGGAGTAGCAAAACATTCTAAAAATCCTATCAATTTTTTAATAAACATGATTAACCTCCAAATTTAGGATGTATTTTGATATTGATAATATCTTAATTTTATCCTAAGTCTGAATCTGCAACTTGTCAAAGCTCTTGGCTTGAAATCGATGAATCGAGGTGGTAGACTTTAAATGGTTGTAAAGTTCGTAAAGTTTATAAAGAAAATTCTTGAATTAGTTTAAGCTAAGAAGCTAGAAAGCTAATGCCTAAGAAGCTAATCATATGAGTGGACATTCACATTGGGCGGGGATAAAACAGAGAAAAGGCGTTAATGATGCCAAAAGAGCGAACGTTTTTACTAAATACGGACGTTTGATTACTATTGCTGCTAAAGAAGGCGGTGGCAAGCCAGAAATGAATTTCAAGTTGCAAATGGCAATCGATCGAGCAAGACTTGAAAATATGCCAAAAGACACCATTGAACGTGCGATCAAAAAGGGAACTGGCGAACTTAAGGATGGAGCGGAAATCGAAGAACTTATTTATGAAGGATATGGCCCTGGAAATGTGGCGATGCTTATTAAAACTGCTACGGATAATAGAAATAGGACTGGAAGTGAAGTTCGCAGCATTTTGACCAAAGCTGGCGGAAAGCCTGCAGCGGAAGGTGGAGTAAAATTTATGTTTAAGTTGGTTGGAAACATTGCCGTGTCTGTTGGCGACAAAGATCCATACGAAGTTGAAATGGCTGCCATTGAAGCTGGAGCAGAGGATACTTTGTATGAGGGTGATATTGTGATTGTTTATACAAAAATAGAAGACTTGCAAAAAGTTAAAGAAAATTTAGACAAAGCCGGACTCATTGTTGAAGGCGCTGACCTTGTTTATGCTCCAACTCAGAAAACGCAGCTTGATGCAGATTCAAAAATAGATTACGAAAAGCTTTTAGAAAAATTGGACGAGAACGATGACGTGCAGGAAATATACGACAATTTGTAAGCTTTGGGGCTTACAAATTGTAATTTCTAATTTTCAATTTCTAATTTCTAAACAATTTCCAATGACAAAAATTTCCAATGTTTTAGACATTGGTTCATTAAAAATTTGAGCATTGTTTGAAAATTGAAAATTAGAAATTGAAAATTTCGAGAACTGCTTTATTCAAAAAATAGTTGTTTCTGATTAATAATGCTAAATATAAATAAGAAAACTGAAAATACATTGCGAGTTTTGGGAATAGATCCTGGAACTGCTATTGTTGGTTGGGCTATTTTGGATGAAACGAAAGGATGTGTGACTTCGGTAGCCTATGGTCACATCACAACTTCGCCAAAAAACAGTACAGCCGAGCGGCTTTTTGAAGTTGTGAAAGATTTGGAGCAGATAATTGAAAAATATAAGCCAAATGAAGCTGCAGTGGAGGATTTGTTCTTTTTTAAAAATGTGAAAACTGTAATGAAAGTGAGTCAAGCCAGGGGGTCTATACTCTTGACACTTGAGAGATTTTGTGTTAGCATATTTGAATACACACCGCTGCAAGTCAAACAGGCGTTGACTGGCTATGGTCGTGCTGAAAAGAAGCAAATTCAGCTTATGGTAAAGAATATTTTGAAATTGAAAGAGATTCCAAAGCCAGATGACACCGCTGATGCAATTGCAATCGCACTGTGCCATCTTAACTCGAGGAAGATGGTAGCTGTGAAGAAAAGCTGTTAAGAAATAGATTATTTCAAGAGTATATTTAGAATTATAATTTTCAATTTCTAATTTTCAATTTCTAAACAATTTCCAATGAAGCAATTTCAAAATTAAAAAATTAAACATTGTTTTAAAATTAGAAATTGAAAATTGAAAATTTTGCTAATTTTTATGGAAAACATCAGTCCGCTTATAAAATATTTTATCGGACAAGGTGTGCCGCTTGATACGGTTATCTTGCTTTTAATGTTGCCAATTGTGGTAACGTTGATTGCTTTTTTTCGCCAGGTAATTGGAATTAAAGCCTTTGGTATTTATACGCCAGCGATTGTGACGTTTGCTTTTTTGGCCGTGCCGCAACTTCGTTACGGAGTACTTATTTTTGTGGTTGTTATCTTGGTGGGGATGCTTATGCGATTTGCCTTAAAAGGACTTCGCATTTTATATTTGCCACGAGTTGCCATCACTCTAAGTATTATTGCATTTTCAATTTTAATATTGCTTAGCTTTGGAGGATCGATGCGAAGAACTGGTTTGGCGGCTGTTTCTATTTTTCCAATTTTGATTATGATCACAATTGTGGAAAAATTTGTGGCTGCTCAAATTGAAAAAGGAAATCGTGCAGCTGTAATTTTAGCAGTGGAAACATTGGTGATTTCTCTTGTTGGATATTTTTTAGCGAGTTGGCCATTGCTTATAAAAGGTATCGTGGCTTTTCCGTGGTTAATTTTAATCACAATTCCTATTAATATTTTCTTGGGGAAATGGGATGGATTGCGTTTGAATGAATATTTTCGTTTTAGAGAAGTACTCAAAAATTTAAAGTAAACAATCAAGAAACAAGATACAAGAAACAATAACCAAATAAATTCCAAAATTCCAAGATCCAAAAATACAAATGGTTTGATTATTTGAAATTTGATTATTGAATTTTGTTTGATGTTTGCCCGCCTCGCATCGACTTGCGTCTAGCGAGTCGAGGCGGGTATCTTGGTTATTGTATCTTTAACTAGGTTAAGGAATTAATTGAATTTTTGTATGTTTGAAATTTTTAAGAATGGAAATAGGTTGCTTGGAATGAACGCTCGCAATCTTGATTACATTCGTCCATACAACAGAAAAAAGGCCAAGCGGTTGGCGGATGACAAAATATTAAGCAAGCGTATGCTTAAAAAAGGTGGAATCCCAGTGCCAAAGTTGCTTGCAAAAATAAGAACAGTTGAAGAATTGGAAAGCTTCGATTGGTTTTCTTTGCCGAACACATTTGCACTCAAGCCTAATCGCGGTTATGGTGGGGGAGGTATTTTGGTTGTATATGGAAAGAAAAAAACTTTTAAATGTGTTTCTCCTGATGGCATTGAAACATTGCCAGATCCTGTGTGGATCAAATCGGATGGATCAAGGGTAACCGTTAGTGACCTAAAAAGTCATATCTTGAATATTTTGGATGGTGCTTTTTCACTTGCAAACATGCCGGACATTGCTTTTTTTGAGGAAAGGCTAACACTGCTTAAACTTTTTAAGCCATATTCATATAAGGGAATTCCAGATATTCGTGTTATTGTCTTTAATCGCATCCCTGTGATGGCGATGCTTCGTCTTCCAACCAAGGAATCTGGAGGAAAAGCCAATTTGCAGCAAGGAGGAATTGGAGTGGGAATAGATTTGGCTTCAGGTGTTACCACAACAGCAGTTTTGGGCAAGGGAAAAATTATTGATTATGTCCCTGGCACTCGGATGCTTCTCTCTGGAATCAAAATTCCATATTGGAAAGATATCTTGCTGCTTGCGGTTAAGTCGCAAGAAATTTCTGGAATGGGATTTTTGGGAGCCGATGTGGCGATTGATCGTGAGCGTGGTCCTGTTTTTTTGGAAATTAATGCACGTCCTGGTCTTGCTATTCAAGTTGCCAATCTTAGCGGGCTCAAGGAAAGGCTTGAGCGTATCAAGGGTCTTAAGATAAAAACAGCTGTGCGTGGTGTTCGTGTGGGAAGAGATTTGTTCGGAGGAGAAGTTGAAGAAGAAGTCGAAGAAATTTCTGGACGAAAAGTTATTGGAACAATTGAAAAAGTAAAACTTATCGGTAAAGAAGGAATTGAAATTGAAATTGAAGCCAAAATTGATACGGGCGCAATGTCAACATCTATCGATAGTGAGCTGGCGAAAAATTTGGGTTATGGGGATGTTATAGATTTTTTTGAAAAAATAGAATTTCCTCGAGACTTTAAGAGGGAGGATGCTGGAAAAGTAGAAGTAGAATTAAAGAAAAATTATGCAGGAAAACATCCTGATCTTGCTGATATTTCAATCGTGTATTCTTCAAGTGGCGTAACTATAAGGCCAAAAATAAAAATGCAGTTTAAATTAGATGAGGTGGAAATAATCACACTAGTAAATGTTGTTGATCGTGAAGAATTAAAATACAGTATGATTATAGGTAAAAGAAATTTAGGAAAATTTTTGATCGATGTTAATAAATAAACAACATTATTAAATTTATGCAAAAAGAAAGTAAGAACATTGTTGTTATTTATACGGGTAGTGATTGGGATATGGAAGTTCCAATATCATATGAACAGACCAGGAAGGCCTTTGAAAGATGGCATATGATGGCGCTGGAAAAAAATATTCAAATGTATCGCGCAAGTGTCGAATGGTATGATATTGAAAAAAATGTTTTCATTAGGGCCTGGGCTTTTCGAGATGGAAAATGGCGGAGAATTGAAAAAGATATTACCCCTGATCTTATTTATGATAAGACGCCTGGTTCTAGTGAACATAAACTTTTTGATTTAAAAATGGCTATGGCCAGTAATTCAATCGTTTTTAATAGTCCGCTTTTTCGAACTATGGTTGATAGCAAACTTTCTCAGTATGCTTTGTTTTCTGAATATATGCCAAAAACAGTTGTGGCAATGAACTCAGCTGATTTAAAAAATGCAATTGAAGAAATAAAAACATCAAAAATTGTCGCCAAACCTCTTCAGGGTTCTGGTGGATTTGGTATTGTTATCGGAGATAAAGAAACTATCTTAAAAGAAAAATTTATTTATCCGATGCTGTTGCAAGAATTTGTTAAAAATGAAAATGGCATTCCTGGATTTTCTGAAAAAGGTGAATTGGCAGATCTTAGAATTACCTACATTAATCACCAGCCACTTTATGCTCTTTCTCGGATTGCTCAAGGTGGTTCTTTATTTACCAATATGCATCAAGGAGCAACCAGCAAGCGCGTGCCGTTAGAAAAAATTCCACCAAGTGTTTGGGAAGTGACTGAAAAAATTGTAGTTAAATTGAAAATGTTTGCAAAGGCGCAATATTCGCTGGACTTCTTTTTTGATGAAAAGGGAAAGCCATTTTTTATTGAAATGAATACTGTACCTGGTCTTTGTTTGATTGAAGATTTGAAAGACCCAGAACTGCAGCAAAAAGATTTCGATGCTTTTGTTGAAATGCTGCCAAGAAATTGAAATTATCTATAAGCAAACGTTCATATGTTAAAATTTGGAATCATCGGAGATTTGAATGAAAACGCTCAGGATCTACTGAACGCCATCGAGAAGGCTGGTCATAGTGGAGAAGTTCTTAAGTTTTCTGAAATTACTTTTGAAACTATAGATGGTGATCTTACAGTGATGCACGGTGAGCAGGATGTTTGTGATTTCGACGTGGTCATTTTTAGGGGATATAACAATCATATCTATGAAGCGCAGCTGCTGGCAGAGATGCTTGAGGATAAAGATAAAACAGTGATCGAGCAATCTCTTTCTGGCGGTTATGTGAGAGGTAAAATGCATCAAGCAAAAAGACTGCTGGAATGTGGCATTGATCATCCCGCAACATTTCAGGCAAATAATTTTGAGGGCTGGAAAAGATTAGCCCAGGATGTGGAATTTCCCATTATTGCCAAACCAATTTTTGGCAGAAAAGGCAGGGGAATTCAAAAATTAAATACTAAGGAAGAAGCACTGGAGTTTTTTCAAAGTAATTATAAAGATTATTTAGCACAACAATACTTTCCAATCGTGAGTGATTTTCGTATTTTCGTGGTAGGTGGCGAGGTGGTGGGAGGATTTCAACGATTCATCAATGAGGGACAGTATAAATCCAACATTCATGGCACCAGAGCTGAAAAAATTGTTGTCAGTGAGGAGATGGAAAAAGTGGCGCTGGAGTCAACGGATGCAATGGGATATGAAATAGCTGGTGTGGACCTGTTCGAGCATGAGGGAAAAATTTATGTTATTGAAGTTAACGTCTCTCCACAATGGGAAAAGTTCAAATTAATAACCGGCATAAATCCAGCCGAACACATTGTTAAATATGCCATTGAAAAACATACAAAAAAATAGAAGCATAGTTTAGGAATCAAAAAAGACCGTGCGGTCTTTTTTGATTTTAGGTGTGATATAATATAAAAAGAAATAAGTCTTTATGAATACATGAACATGGAATTGTATAATCCTCAAGTTGAATTTAATAAAAAGGAGGAAAAAATGTATCCTGAGCGTGCTTTCTCTTCAGTTGACAAAAGCATTGAAAGATTGAAGCAGCTGGAGAATGGCGAAGTCAAAAAAGTGGAGCTTTCAGAACAAGAAAGATCTGAAATTTTATCTTTTGAAAATACCATAGGAACTAAATTTGAAGAAATATTTAAAATAAAAGTGAGTTCTGCAGGCTTGCATCCTGAATATTTGATGACAAATCAAGGCAGGGCTTTTTTCAGATCATGCACTGGTCTTGATATTGAGGGAGATGATTTGGAGTTGATAAAGAAAAATCTTTATAAAATGAGGGGAAGACTCGATGCTGTTGATGGGGTTTCAATGAAAAAGCTTGAAGGGCAATTGAAAAAATATTCAGAAGAAATGTTGATAGAAAAAATTGCATCCACGATGACAGACTCTGGCGAGATTGACATTGATGACATTGAAACTGTTAAGCCAATAACAGTCCTGCTTAATCCTGAAAATGCATTAGATAAATTGCAAAAACTTAGAAATTTCAAGCAAACATTAAAGATAGAATCACTTAATTTTTCTAAAGAAGATAAATCTGAAAATTATGGAATTGTATTGCGTGATATTTTGGAGCAATACAAAAGGCGTGTCAATGAAGTTATTGTTGATCAGTTCGGACATGTTGTGGATATAAAAAGATTGGCTGATTATATTGGAGAAGAAAATTTGTCACAAGAGGAAGCTGATCTCCTGCATCAGTTTTCTGGATTGAATAAATTTGTTTCAGTGTATTCAAGATTCGACAAGCTTACCTTTGGAGTGGAGGATGAAATTGATGAAAACGGAAATTACAAGCAAATTGGTGAAAAAATAACAGCATATGCTGATGACATGGAAAAGAAATATGTGGAAAATGAAATATCGAAAAAACAAAAAACAGCAGAAAGAGGTTTGGATTTCGATAAAATAATGAAAAAAAAATATTCCAAGTTATGTTTTTGCGGAGTGTGCGGAACAATTTTTGATGCAATATGATCAAAAAAGCTCAATGCCAGCTGAAGAATTTAATTCTAAAAGAAAAGGTGCAGCGCCAGATGGGAAATGGCAATTCGTGATGAGTGATGGCTATGGCTCAATGTCTGTTAATAAGTCACAAAACATCATAAAAGCACCTACGCGAGATAGGTCTGCTCATGAACTTATTTCTGTCATGTTGGGGCATGAATTTTCTCATTTTATTCAGTCCTTAAATCAAAGTAAGATAAAATTGAAATTGTATGATGAAATTGGGGGTAATCGCAGGATGGTTTTGGCTGAGGGTGCGGCTATGCTAATGCAGAAGGAAATTTCTGAGCAGTTGTTTGGTTTCAGTGAATTGCCAAAACCAAATTATGTTAAAGCAATGTCAGAAAAAAATAATGGCGGAAATTATCTGGACTCAGTAAAAGCTTATTACGAATGTTCTTTGCGAATTTATTTTGCAACCGCTGAAAACATGGATCCAATGGTGCTGCAGGAAAAAGCAAAAGAATTGCTGAGAATTTCTGTGCGTGGTTGCAAACGTTTGTTTCGAACAGGTGAAAGTCTTGAAGCAAGAGAGGCTGTTTTGAGCAAAAGCAAAGACACTGTTTATTTAGAACAATTGATGGTCATGGAACAACTTAAGGAAGCTGGTTTGGAAAAATTTGCCCTAGTGAGAGGATTAAATCTTGATTCCCTGTTTATTTTGCTTAAGGATGGCTTTATTGAAGAAGATGATATTGAAACTTTGAACCTGAATTTTATTAAAAATATTTGGGAGAAAATAAAGGGAAATTTTGCCATTGAAAATAAAATTTAAAAATATATAAAAACTCTTGATAAATAATCAGTTTCCTGTATACTAGAGCGGCTTTGAAAAAAGCTGTTTTAAGCATATAATATATTTATCCCCACACTTAATTAAGTGTGCGGATTTAGAAAGTAACTTCTTTTGCGAAGTAATTTACTAAATTAGTATTTTAATATGAACCAAATATTTATTTCAAGAAATTTTAAAAGTTCTTCCAATAAAGATAAATGGAAAATTGTAGGGAAAATTTCCCTGTATCTTTTTGGTGTGGGATTTTTAAGTGTAGTTGGAATCTTTTTGTATTTTGCCAAGGATTTGCCAAGCGCAAATTCGGTGGATGCAAAATTGATTGCACAATCAACAAAAATATATGATAGAACAGGGGAACATCTTTTGTATGATGTTCATGGAGAAGAAAAGAGAACAGTGATTCCTTTCAATCAAATTCCAGAAAATGTGAAATATGCAACAATTTCTTTGGAGGATCAAGAATTTTATTCTCATTTTGGAGTAAACCCAAAAGCTATTTTGCGTAGTGCATTTAAGGATATTATTAAAGGGGGCGCTGCGCAGGGTGGAAGTACCATTACTCAACAGTTTATCAAAAAATCTCTTTTAACCGACGAAAAAACAATTACACGAAAAATAAAAGAAGTTATTCTTGCTATTGAACTTGAGCAGAAATATTCCAAGGATGAAATTTTGGAAATGTATTTGAATCAGATTCCGTATGGTTCAAGCGCATATGGTATCGAAGCTGGAGCGCAAACATTTTTTTCAAAATCAGCAAAAGATTTGACTCTTGCTGAGGCCGCCCTTTTGGCATCACTTCCAAATGCACCAACATATTATTCTCCATTTGGTTCACATACTGATGCTCTGGTTGGAAGAAAAAATTCAGCTTTGCAAAAAATGTCTGATCAGGGATATATCACACAAGAGCAGGCTGACGAGGCAAAGAAGGTTAATATTTTGTCTGAGATAGCACCGCGCCAAGATAATATTCAAGCTCCTCATTTTGTGATGTATGTTAAAGAATATTTGGAACAAAAATATGGCGAACAAGCCGTGGAACAAGGAGGCTTGAAAGTGTTCACAACTCTTGATTGGGATAAGCAGCAATCTGCCGAAAAAGCTGTTATTGAAGGAGCTGCAAAAAATGTTTCTCAAAATGCAAAAAATGCTGCACTTGTTGCTTCTGATCCAAAAACAGGTCATATTTTGGCTATGGTTGGCAGCAAAAATTATTTTGACAAAGCTATTGATGGACAAGTAAACGTTGCATTGGCTGATCGCCAACCAGGTTCTTCCTTTAAACCGTATGTATATTTAACCGCGTTTACTAAGGGATATACACCTGAAACATTGCTCTATGACGTGGCAACAAATTTTTCTACTGATGAAGGAAAAGATTATAAGCCGCAAAATTATGACGGAAAATTTCATGGACCTCTTCAAATGAAAAATGCATTGGCTATGTCTCTTAATATTCCAGCTGTAAAAACATTGTATCTTGCTGGAGTAAAGGATTCAATAAATTTAGCCAAGGGTCTTGGAATAAAAGGATTGAATCAGCCAGAAAGATATGGTTTGTCGTTGGTTTTGGGAGGAGGGGAAGTTACATTGCTTGATCATGTGAATGCGTATGGAGCTTTGGCTGCGGGAGGAGTACATCGAGATAAGACCGCAATTTTGAAAATTCAAGACAAGAACGGAGCGACATTGGAGGAATACAAAATAACTGAGGGACAAAGAGTTGTTGACGAAAAATATGTTGCCATGCTTGATCATATCATGTCAACAAATGAATATCGTGCACCAGTTTTTGGAGAGAATAACCCATTCAAATTTACAGATAGGGCTGTTGCCGCAAAGACTGGAACAACAAATGAATTTCGTGATGGTTGGGCCATGGGCTTCACACCTTCGTTGGCTGTGGGTGTTTGGGCTGGAAATAATGACAATTCTTCAATGAAAGCTGGTGCTGATGGAATAGTTGTTGCTGCTCCAATTTGGAGAGCATTTATGAACGAAGCTTTAAAAAATTATGCAATCGAGCAATTTCCCAAATATGAAAAAGAAGACACTGGAAAAGCAGTGCTTAATGGAGAATTTGATACGCAAGAAATAAAGGTTTGCAAAATAGAAAAAGGAAAAAACAAGGGAGATTTTTGTTTGGCCAATGATAATTGTCCAGAGGATGCAAAAGACAAAGAAACATTCGGCAGTGCACATGACATTCTTTATTATGTAAATAAGGATGATCCAAGAGGAGAGCGACCAAAAGATCCAAGCAATGATGTGCAATATAGAAACTGGGAAAGTGGTGTTCAAGATTGGCTGAAAGATAACAAAGGCGACAAAGAAATAAAAAACTTGAGAAAATTAGAGATGCCACCAACTCAAGAATGCAAGACAGAATATTTTCGAGATACCAATTCTCAAGATTCTCAAACAACAACAGATAGCACTACAACCAACTAGAATTTTCAAATTTTTAAAGACCCAAAAATAAAATGATTGCAAAATTAAGTGGCAAAGTTGATTTTCTCAGAGATTCTTATGCTGTAATTGACGTTAATGGGGTTGGATACAAAGTTTTTGTTACAGTGCACACCTTCGGCTCAATTGCTGGAAGACAAGAAGTTGAGCTGTATACTCACACATATGTCAGAGAAGATACATTGTCTTTGTATGGTTTTTTGGATATTGCAGAATTGGAAATGTTTGAGCTTCTTATTTCTATTTCAGGGATTGGTCCAAAAGCAGCCATGGGAATTTTGGCTATCGCTGATCCAAAAACCATCAGCATGGCAGTTCTCAATGAAGACCCATCAGTACTTACAAGGGTTTCTGGAGTTGGAAAGAAAATAGCACAAAGAGTCATCCTGGAATTAAAAAACAAAATTGTTGACATGCCAGCACATGAAAAAGTTCAACTTGAAAGTGATTCGGATGCCTTTGAAGCTTTGGTTGCAATGGGATATTCTGTTTCGGAGTCACGTGAATCTCTCAAATTGGTTTCTTCGGAAATCAAGGATGTTGGGGAGCGCGTCAAAATGGCTTTGAAAAATTTGGGAAAGAAATAAAAAGTGTGGTATAATACAAATACTTTTTGAAAGCAATACAAAACAACAAAAATGAAAAAAAATACATCGTCTGTTAAAAACAGACCATCAAAAAAAGGTTCGATTCTGGCATACTCTTTGGTCATCGTGGCTATCATGCTTGCGATTGCCACAGCACTTTCCTCAGTGGTTATTATTGAGAAAAAAAGTGCAGGATCAATTGAGTTTTCCATGCAGGCACTTCAAACTGCTGATACTGGAATTCAGCTGGCTCTCAAAAAAATAAACCTAGAACTGACGGATGGTTCTCCTGGAATAATAACTGATGCTTTTCCTTCTCCTGCTAATCCTGCTTGTGATGCGAGTGGTTTGCTGGCGGATAATACTGACGCTGATCCTGACACGGGCGATGGTGTGGATGTTTTGTATGATCTTACTTTTTATGGTAAAAATAACCCAACTGTGCCATTGCAATGCACTGCTGATGTTGAAGACATTGCTCGCATAAGATCAGTGGGAAAGTACAAGGAAACAGTTAGGGCAACAGAAGTTGCAGTGTCTGATAATCTGACAAAATTGTTGCTGCATGGAGATGGTACGCCGCTCAATATTGTCGATTCCTCGCCAGATCCAAAAATTATATCTCGGCATGGACAGGTAACACAAAGTGTATCTGAGCACATGTTTTCTTCTGGCAGATCAATACGTTTTGAGAATACTATTACTGTTGATGATTATTTAACTGTTTCCGCTAGTCCAGATTTTGATTTTGCAGCAGCAGAGGCATTTACAGTTGACTTTTGGTTCAGGAGCACTAGCCCTACCATGCAAAACATGTTTTCATTCGGAGCAGCTGGCTCTAATATTGACATTGTTCTTAATCCAACTGTGGCCGGAACGTGCGCTTCAACAGGCATCATTGCTTATTGGAATGGTAATATAACTGGTAATAAAATTTGTGGCGGAACAACTAACTCGTATACTAGCAACATTACAGTTACCTGGCATCATGTGGCACTCATAAGAGAAACTAGTGGAGATGTTAATCTATACGTGGATGGAAAAGCAGTTGGAACATCAGTGAATGATGCTACCGGTATAGATCTTTCAACTGACATTAACTATATCGGAACCAGCAGATCAACAGCTGATCATTTTAAAGGATATATTGATGAACTGCGAGTTTCTAAGGGTGTGGCTCGCTGGATTGCAAATTTCACACCGCCAACATCAGCATACTAAGCTTAAAAACTTTTCAAGAGCACGCCTCGGCGTGCTCTTTTGTTTTGCCAGGTTTTGCTGGTATAATTGATCCATGGATAAAAGCCAGAATAAAGACAATTTTGAAAAAGAGTTTTTGCAATCTTTTCAGTGGAAAAGATTTCAAGAATCTGTGGGAAGAAGAACTCATTTTATTGAAAATGACGCATTTTTAGCGAGCATTGTTGAACATGTTTTGTCAATAGTAGGAAAATATATGTATGTCCCTCGCGGTCCAATTTTAAATTTTAAATTTGAAATTTTAAATGAAATCCAAAATCTAAATAACAAAATTAAAAATGGGATGCGGGAGTTGGTTGATTTGGGAAGAAAAGAAAATGCTGGGTGGGTTAGGATTGAACCGGAGAGTAATCAATTACTAGAACTGATAAAGGAAAATATTTCAGAAAAGATCGTCAAGGCTCCACATGATATGCAGCCAAAAGAGATTTTTGTGTTGGATATTTCAAAAAACGAGGAGCAATTATTAGCACAGATGAAGCCGAAAACACGGTACAATATAAGTTTGGCGAAGAAAAAAAATGTAGTAATTAGAAACTCATCACTAGTAACTAATGAGAAAAAAAAGGAATATGCAGATGCATTTTTGAGGCTTACAAAAGAAATGGCGTCGAGGCAGGGAATTGTTGCTCATTCTCAGGAATATTATCGAAAAATGATTGAAATTTTACCAGCAGAAATGCTAAAAATATATGTGGCGCAGTATGATGGAAATATTATCGCTGCAAATCTGGTTTTGTTTTATGAAAATACTGTCACATATTTGCATGGGGCATCGTCAAATGAAAACAGAAATGTGATGGCACCATTTTTGCTCCAATGGCAAACAATTTTGGATGCAAAAGAAAATGGCTGCATGCGGTATGATTTTGGAGGAGTAAGAATAACAAACAACTCACAACAAACAACAAACAACTGGGAGGGAATAACAAATTTTAAAATTGGGTTTTCACCAAACACTAAACCCATTGAATTTCCTGGAAGTTATGATATTATTATTAACCCCAGGAAATATGCGGTATATCGAGGATTACAGAGAGCAAAGGCGTTTGCAGTAAAATTTAGAAAATAGTATTTAAAAAATTTTAAATTTTCAATTTCTAATTTTCAAACAAATCTCAATTTTTCAATGTTTCAAACATTTTAAAATTCAGTCATTGAAAATTGTTTAGAAATTGAAAATTAGAAGTTGAAAATTGATGTATAGAATTAAGAACCTTGTACCACAATCTATAAAAAATATTTACCACTTAGCTCAAGCAGTTTTGGCTAATGTTGTGTATGGTTTTCCTTCACGCAAGATCAAGGTTATTGGTGTTACTGGGACAGATGGAAAGACAACGACTGTCCAGATGATCACACAAATTTTGGAGGAAGCTGGCAGCCTCGTAAAGACTGGTGTCCACGGGGCACGAAAAGTTGCCATGGCTTCAACTATTAATTTTAAAATCAATGGAGTTGAAGAAAAAAATCTTTCTCACTTCACAACCGAATCAGCTTTTGCTTTGCAAAAATTTATCAGAAAATCAGTTGAACAAGGATGTGAATATTTGGTACTGGAAACATCTTCGCATGCTCTGGATCAGCATCGTGTTTGGGGTGTTCAATATCAAACTGCAGTTATCACAAATGTGACAAGAGAACATTTGGATTATCACAAGACAATGGAAAAATATCGAGAAGCAAAAAAGAAACTTTTTAAAACTGTGGCAAAAAACAAGGGAACAATTATTGTTAATGCCGACATGGAAAAACCAGAAGAGTTTTTGGATTTTGATGTTGATAAAAAATTTGCGTATACAACAAATTTAGAAAAAAATGCGGACCTGGATTCCCGCCCGCCTGCAACGATTGCATTTCGGGCAGGCCTCCGCGGGAATGACAAGGAGGGATCTGGAATGATAAATGAAGGTATCCAGATTGTTCAAGCAAAAAATGTTAAACTTGGAATCGATTGTTCAAGTTACGAGTTACTAGCTACTAGTTATGAATTGAATATCCCGGGACTTTTTAACATAGAGAATGCCCTTGCTGCGATGTGTGTGGGCCTTAGTGAAGATATTAAACTGGAAACGATAAAAGACGCACTGGCAAAAATAAAGGGCGTGGCAGGGCGAATGGAGGCCATAGAAAACGATTTGGGGCTACATATTTTTGTTGATTTTGCTTTGACGCCAAATGCATTAGAAAGGCTTTACAGCACGCTTTTTCAGGCTAAAAAATCCGATACAAGAATCATTGCAATTTTTGGTTCCTGTGGAGATCGTGACAGGGGAAAGCGACCAGTAATGGGAGAAGTTGTTTCCAAATATGCTGATTTTGTGATCCTTACAAATGATGAGCCATATCATGAAAAACCTGAGCAAATTATTGAAGAGATTGCTGTTGGAATTAAAAATAAAATTGAAGGGCAAAATTTTTGGAAGATTATCGATAGGCGTGATGCAATCAAAAAAGCACTTGAGATTGCTCAAGCAGGGGATATAATTTGCATTACAGGTATGGGTAATTTTGAAACAATGGTTGTTGGAGACAAGAAGATTCCCTGGAATGACAGAAATGTTATTGAAGAAGAACTGGCAAGATAGTTTATTAAGCATTAGCTTGTTAGCTTTTTAGAAAAAAATACAAATAAAAAATCACCTTGCGGTGATTTTTTATTACTAAGAAGCTAATGTCTGAAAAGCTAAAAGCTATCAAGAAAGAAGTTTGATAAAAATAGACGTAAGAATAAGTCCAATAATGCCACCAACAACAACTTCGCTTATTTTGTGACCCATGCGTTCTTTTAGTCTTGGATACTGATCTTCATTTAAATTGAGTTGTCCAACAAGCATGTTTAGATAGCGTCCTTGATCTCCAAGTGTCATGCGAAGTCTGGTTGCATCATCAAGAATCAAAAAAGCCAACGCCACCGCAATTGCAAAAGTCCCAGTGTGAACACCTTCATAATATCCAATTGAGATGACAAGCGATGTCGCAAAGGCTGTGTGAGCACTTGGCATGTGTCCATGAGTGAACAAATATTTCAAATCCCAGCCATGCTTTATGCTGTACAGAACAAACTTAATGGCTTGCACGATTATGGCAACAACAATTGGAATGATAAAGACAGCATAAGGCGTAATAAATTTCATGGAGGTTGTATTTATGCAAATTAATTTGTGAAGCAGGCGTTTGAAAAACAAAACGCACAAGCATCACAATTGCTTGTATTATAGCACGGTTTGTCGAGCAGTTTCAAAACAAGCTTTTGTGGTGTATAATTTATTAGTAATATTTTTTAATAAAACTGCTGCATTTGGGGCAAGCTTTTGCAACATTTTGTAGCTAAAATTTATATGATTATAACAATTGTAGTGGTAGCTCTTGTGGCTATTTGGGTTATCGGTGTTTATAATGGTCTTATTAAGCTGAAAAACAGGGTTGATGAAGCTTGGAGCGATATTGATGTTCAATTAAAAAGAAGATATGACCTGATACCTAACTTGATAAACACAGTGAAAGGCTATGCTTCTCATGAGAAGGAACTTTTTGAAAAAGTTACAGCAGCCAGAACAGCAGCAATGGGCGCAGACACTCCAGCGCAAAGAGAACAAGCCGAAAACATGCTTAGTGGAACTTTGAAATCATTGTTTGCAGTTTCTGAAAATTATCCTGATTTGAAAGCGAATCAAAATTTTCTTGAACTTCAAAGAGAATTAACTGACACTGAAGACAAAATTCAAGCTTCACGAAGATTTTACAATGGTAACGTTAGAGATTTCAATATCAAAATTGAAACTTTTCCGACCAACATTTTTGCTGGCATGTTGAATTTTGCAAAGCGAGAATTTTTTGCTGCAGATGAAGCTGAAAGAGAAAATGTAAAAGTACAATTTTAATCAAACTTGAAAAATGTTCAAACACCAAAACGATGTTCATAAGAAATATAGTGACCACAATAGAGCACACTGTTTTTTGTTGATGGCTATTATGCTTTTGGTTGCGTGTATTGTTGCCGGAATTAGTTATGGAGCATATCTTTTTATTGATGCTACTCATATTTCCAATTCAGCAGGGGTGCATCTGACAAAAAATATATCTTTGACTGTCGATGCTATAAAGGGTAATTTGTATACTGATGAAAGTCGTGGAATTAAGGATTGGATTGTTTATACTGACAATTTGAATGGATTTCAGATAAAATACCCAAATGATCTGAAGTTGCAAAAAAACGATGAAAATATTTTGTCTCTTAAAAAATATTTAAACAACAATTCAAAGAGCAGTTCATTGTCATTTTCTGTTAATATTGGAACATTGTCATTGCAAAGCGAAGATATTTTAAGAGAGGCTGCAAAACTAAAAGGAATCACTTTATGCATAGATCCGAAAGAAGAACTTTTTGCGGGACGTATGGGTGTTAGAACTGAAAAAGTAAAAACAGAAGATGGATTGGTAAGGGATGCTATTTTTTGGAAAGACGATCAAGAAAACAAGGTTTTTTATTTGGAAGCTACCTATTTTACTGACAAAACAATATCTTGCGAAAATATTTTCGAAAACATTATTTCCGAGTTTAAATTTATTTAATTTACCCCGTTAAATTTAACAAAGTAAATGGCAACATTATACGATCAAGCTGACAAAAATACGCGTTTAACCTGGATTTATATCACGGGCTTTTTAATCTTCGTTATTGGCGTGGGTTATGTTTTTGCTGGAGCAATGGGAAATAGCGGGATTTTGTATATTGCAGTAGCTTTTTCTATAATTATGAGTTTTGGCTCATATTGGTGGAGTGACAAAATTGTTTTGGCTATGAGCAGCGCAAAAGAGGTAACTCATGAGGGAAATAGAGAGTTATACCACCTTGTGGAAAACCTGTGCATAACTGCTGGACTCCCAGCACCTAAGATTTATATCATTGAAGACTCTGCTCCAAATGCCTTTGCTACGGGCCGAGATCCCCAGCATGGCGTTATTTGTGTGACTACCGGGCTTTTGGAAAAACTAGAGAAAATTGAACTTGAGGGTGTGATTGCTCACGAACTTTCGCATATTGGAAACCGCGACATCTTGCTTTCCACTGTGGTGGTTGTTTTGGTTGGTTTTGTGGCTTTGATAGCTGATTGGTTCAGGCACTGGTCCATTTTTGGCGGTGGGGATGACAGTGATAATAGGAATCCAGTTTTGATGATTGTGGGAATTTTGCTTTCATTACTTGCTCCACTTGCGGCAATGATGATGCAAATGGCTATTTCAAGAAAGCGTGAATTTTTGGCTGACGCCAGTGCTTCACTTCTAACGCGGTATCCCGAAGGACTAGCTCGCGCCCTAGAAAAGATTTCTGCCGACCAAGAACCTCTCGAAGCCGCCAACCGCGCCACCGCACATCTATACATTTCAAATCCCTTCAAGGGCAACAAGGTTTCCAAACTTTTTTCAACCCACCCACCAATTGAAGAACGTATAGCAAAGCTTCGTGGCATGAATGTTTAGCTTGGAAAATAAAACTATATTTGTTTA
Source organism: Candidatus Moranbacteria bacterium GW2011_GWE2_36_40 (assembly GCA_000991645.1). GTDB lineage: Bacteria > Patescibacteriota > Minisyncoccia > Moranbacterales > GWC2-37-73 > UBA12068. The sequence continues at coordinate 2,234 of LBRX01000010.1, read as the reverse complement.
GTCTGAATTGGTAGTCGGGCAGGTCCACCCACCGATTGAGGAGAGAATTGCGAAATTGAGGGGGGATGGAAGTATGGTAATTTTCAATGCGAGGCTAGGTATTGCTAGGTTTATTAAAATATGATACAATGTTACTAGGAAGGGATTTTAATACCCCTTTCAGTAAACATATGGACAATAAACCAACCAAAGGTGCCTATTTAGAGGCAATTTTAAGATCAACTCAAACAGTCTTTTCTTCAAGAGATGCGGCTTTATTGTGGAGTGAAAATAATGTTGCAATTATAAATGACAGATTAAAAAAATATGTCAAAGCTGGAAAATTAATCAGAGTGCACCAGGGTTTTTATGCAAAAGACGTAAAATACAATCGCTTTGAATTGGCAGTCAAAATATATACGCCTTCTTACGTCAGCTTTGAAACTGTTTTGACTCGGGAGGGGGTTAATTTCCAATATTATGGAAATATTTTTGTGGCATCATATTTGAATCGCGAGATTAAGGCTGATGATCAGAAAATAGATTATGTGCGCATGAAAGACTATGTCTTGAGTAATATTGCTGGAGTTGAGCATCGAAATGGTGTTGCCTGGGCAACCAAAGAGCGAGCTTTTTTAGATCGAATATATGTCAGTAAAGATTATCATTTTGACAACTTGGATGCTTTGAACTGGGATAAAGTTTTTGAAATCTTGCCTATCTATAAAAACAAAAGATTGGAAAAAAAGGTTCAAGAATATTATAAATATTTTATTAGTAATCAATAAAAAAAATATGTTTGATTGGGAAAAACACAAAAACATCTTGCTGCAAATTCTTAAGGATGTTTACACTGATACAACAATTTCTCCCTATCTTGGTTTCAAGGGCGGCACAGCAGCTCTTTTGTTCTACAACTTGAATCGTAATTCTGTTGATTTGGATTTTGATCTCTTGGATGATACGAAAGAAATTGAAGTCTTTGAAAAAATTCAAAAAATAGTTGCAAAGTATGGCAAAATTGAAGACTCACACATAAAGCGCTTCAACTTGCTTAATGTTATTTCGTATGCACCTGGGGCACCAAAAATAAAAGTTGAAGTAAGCAGAAGGCATTTCGGTTCTCATTACGAAGTTAAAACATTCCTTGGAATTTCGATGCTGGTTATAATCGAACCGGATATGTTTGCGCACAAGCTCATGGCTATGTATGAACGAATTGGAAAAACAAGTCGCGATATTTTCGATGTGTTTTTTTTCTTTCAGCATGGATGGGAAATAAACAAGGAAATTGTTGAGCAAAGAGCTGGAATGAAGTTTGAAAAATTGTTGGAAAAATGCATAGAAATACTTGAAAAAATGGAAGACAAACACATTCTTGACGGATTGGGAGAATTGTTAAATGAATCACAAAAAGATTGGGTTCGTGCCAAACTCAAAAGCGAAACCCTTTTCCTGCTTAGGCTCGAGCTTCACAATGAACAGCAGCGTCAGCAAAAAGCTGAGGAAAAAAAGAAATAGATCAGTGTGTGTGAGTTTTTCAGAGATCTGATTAAATTCATCCAAAAGCATATCACTGCCACAGTTCTTGATCAGGATCTAAATATGCTCTTGGAAAATTCTCAATTTCAAAAAATCCGCAAAAACCTCAAACACGAAACTTTGATGTTTTTGAAAAATGAATTGGAAAATCTGGAATAGCGTATAGGATAAAAACATTGCAAATAAATGCATATGCATTTATTTGCAATGTTTTGAAAAGTGGGCAAAAGAAAAAGGTGTTAGTCGTGATAGACTACCGTCTTTGGTTTTGTAAAAACCTCTGAAAATCCCTGGGGGCAATAATCAAAAAAAGATTCTCCCACCAAACAAGCTCCACAAAAGGCGACTGAGGAGGATTTGTATTATTGAAAAGATAAAGTAAAAGCTGCTTGACGAGTTTTTGTTATAGTGATAATATATCAGTATAAGCTATTAACATAAAACAAATGATAGAAAAACAAAATTCGCTAGCAATTTTTGAAAATTTCAAAATTCGCAGACATTATGATGAAAAAAATGAAAATTGGTATTTTTCAGTAATTGATATTATTGCAGCTTTAATTGAACAGGAAGATTATCAAACAGCTAGAAATTATTGGAAGGTTTTGAAGAATCCCCGAATTCAAACCCCGAAGCCCTTTTTCTGCTATCATATGGAGTTAACCAAATTAACCCATTATGAATATGCCAAAAGGAAAAGAACTGACCTTTTT